>NZ_JBPXMD010000013.1:0-250812 GCF_051918855.1 Streptosporangium sp. H16 | reverse complement strand
GAGAAGAGACACGCCTCATCGGCCCTGCTGGGGACCGCTGTGGCATAAACCGTCTCCACGATTTCAGGGGATTGACACGAGCAGCTGCTACCGGAAGATCGCAGAGTCTGGCCCCAGCCGGGACGACATCGTTGAGAACGATCTTCCTGGTGGAGGTCTACCTCGCGTCACCTTGTCCGAAGGGCAGGATTTCCAGTCGCTGCGCTGCGGAACCTGAAGTAAGCGCTGATCGGCGGGCCTCGAATAATTTCGACCGAAAAAGCAGTCTCATCACAGGGAGGAAGTTGGCCCTAACTAGGCAAACTCGCTGATCTAGCGAGCAATCAGCAAGCGATGAAGCTCCCACATCTTCTGAAAACGCAAGAGGCTCTGACCTATTAACGCAGGTCAGAGCCTTGTGGTGGGCACTACTGGGTTCGGACCAGTGACATCTCGCTTGTAGGGCGATCCGAGCAGGAGCGCAACCAGGGTCAATACGGGGCCTGACCTGGGCGTACGGTCCACGACCGTCCACCGTTGTCCGGCCCCGTCCGGCGTCGTTGTCACCCAGTTGGTCACTCAAGTACGACACGCGGCCAGACGGCGCGGCAGCAACGCGAACGCCCGCAAGGAGAGAAGAACACGGGAACCACGGCATCCATCATGGACACGATCACCCAGTACGGCGACCGCGAGGCGTGTCAAGCACCATGGCCGAGTCGCCGAAGTCGGCCACAATCTTGAGCTGACCTCCGAGCGCCGTTACGTAAGCGGCCAGGGTGGCCACTTCGCTGATCACTCCGCTCTCGATCTGTGAGATGCGGGCCTGTGACACGCCCATCGCCTGAGCGACATCCTCCTGCCGCAGGCCAAGCTTGCGTCTGGCTTCAGCGAGTTGGTAGGCGCGCTGGCGAGCTACGAGCCCATCGCGGAGTTGGGCAACCTCCTGCTCATCGCTGGGCTGGACAAGCTCAGCACGCAGTTCCTCCCATGTCACCGCCTGATCGCTCATTGTTCCCTCTCTTTGAGGTACCGGGCAAAACGCACCTCTGCCGCTTTGATCGCCACGCCATACCAACCGCTCCAGTCGCCGGACTTGTCTCCGGCGACCAGGAACACTGCTTGACGCCAAGGGTCGAAAACGAAGAGCAGCCGCACTTCGCTCCGCCCGCCGGATCCAGGTCTCAGCTCCTTGAGGTTACGGATAGTCGACCCTTGAAGCGTGTCCACCAAGGGCCGCCCCAAACCGGGACCTTCCTCGGCGACCCGGTCCAAGGCCGCAGCGATCAGCAAGAGTGTTTGCCGATCCGCCTTCCGTAGCTCGTGAAGCCAGTCACGGACCTCTGGAACGATCACTATCTGCCAGTTCACTCCATCATAATAAATTTCTTATGTTGATCCAAGAGGAGCTTTGGCAACTCAGCGTATCGTCAACGTCACAAATCTTTAGGTATGGACCATGTGGATCAGGGGAAGAACCCGCTCGGAGTCGCCCACGGGGCCCGCTGACCCCAGGCGGCGACGCGATCGGAGTACTCTTCTCGTTCGATCACGATGCTTGCGGGTGCACCTTCGCCGTGTTCGCTCAGCCCGGTCTGGCCTAGCGCCCCCGTCGAGAACACCTCGCACCTCGTCGATCATCGCAACACGGTCATCACCGAAACTGCATATCGCGAGTAGATCTGCCCGGCGCACCTACAGGCGCGGAGGTGTTAGACGAAGCCTTCAGGAGTTAGTCACCCAGTAGTCACTCTCGCCCTGTGCTCAAGGCGAGAGAGAGGGGACATTTTGCCTGGTGGACACTACTAACTGGTGGGCACTACTGGGTTCGAACCAGTGACATCTCGCTTGTAAGGCGAGCGCTCTACCGCTGAGCTAAGCGCCCGGGGAATCCCGTTGGACAGACGGGATAACACTTTACGCCACCCGGGGGGACTTCAGTACATCGAGAGACCACGTGGTTCCCGCGTCGGTGAAGCCGGCCGCGCGCCAGCCGAGGAGGGCGGCGCCGAGCATTCCGGCGGACACGCCGAGGGCGGCGTGGCGCAGGGGTGGGGCCTGGCGGAAGGCGAGGCGTTGCTGGAGCCGTTCGGCCAAGGGGGCGGAGAGGAGGGTGCCCGCTTCGGCGAGGCCGCCGCCGAGAACGATGGCGGAGGGGTCGAGGAGAAGCGTGTAGGTGGCCAGGGCGAGAGAGAGCGCCTCGACCGCGTCTCCCCAGATCTCCGTGGCGAGCGGGTCACCGGAGGCGGTCAGGGCGGCGACCCGCTCAGCGGTTACCGAGACGGCGACGGGTGAGGTGCCGGTGGAGGGGGGAAGGGCAGGGGAAGAGGTGGCGCGGGTGGAGTAGCGGCGGGCCACGGCGGAGGCGGAGGCGTAGGTCTCCAGACAGCCGATCTGGCCGCAGGCGCACGCTTCGCCCTCCGGGAAGACCGGGATGTGGCCGATCTCGCCACCCCATCCCGCGCTCCCGCCGTACGGCTCGCCGTGCAGGATCGTGGCACCCGCGATACCGGTGCCGATGGGCAGGAACAGGAAGTCGGAGAGCTCGCGGCCCGCACCGAGGACGCTCTCGGCGAGACCACCGGTGCGGACGTCGTGCCCGAGCATGACGGGGACGTCCAGCGGGACGAGATCCGTCGCCGGGATGTCGCGCCAGCCGATGTTGGCGGAGTAGAGAGCCGCCTCGGCGGTGACCAGGCCGGGTACGGCGAGACCGACCCCCTCGGGAGTGCCACCTCCCGCGGCGGCGAGGTCGTCGATGAAGGACCGGATCGTCGCGATGACGGCCGCCGGCCCCCTGTCGCGCGGAGTGGCGCGCCGGTCGGTGCGGAGGATCTCGCCGGAACGGGTGACGAGGCCGCCCTTCATCGACGTTCCACCGACGTCAAGGGCAACAACGAAGGAGCTCATGCACCTATCCAGCGGGTCGAAGGGGCGGGACCGAGCCCGACACTAGCGCACGCCGGGCACGCCGGAATGGAGGGATCTCCCCCGTACGGGCGGGCAGGCGGGCGACCCCGGCGGGCCGTCCATCGCCCGGGGATCCGGGCCGTCCATCGCCCGGGGATCCGGGCCGCCCATCGCCCAGGGATCCGCCCCGTCTGACCGGGACACGCCCGTGCCCGATGCGCGCCCGGACGGCTCCGGGAACGGCCGGGCCGGGTGGGTCCTCAGGGGACCCGGCGCAGGACCCTGGCCAGGGCGGCCTCCACCTCGTCGGCCAGGCCGGGCGCGTAGGAGGCGGCCAGGCTGCCGTCGCCTCGCGCCGGACGTACCGAGCCGCAGGAGCGGCACTCCACCTCGCCCAACCGGCAGATGAGTGCGACGGAGCCGCACGAGGAGCACGTGTCGAGGTCGGCTTCGTGGGTGCGCCGGCAGTCCGGGCAGATCAGCACCTGTGTCTCGTCGCGCACCCCGCGCGTCCACGGACTGGCACCACGGATCGGGTCGGTCTGCCTGGCCCCGCAGGAGAAGCAGGGCATGATCGCCTCCGAGAGGTCGGACCGGCAGGCACCTCGCGAGCGGGCGTCCGCCGGATCACCGCTTAGGGAAGTTCGGCGAGCGCCTTGCGGTACTCGGCGACATCGCGGGCCCGCGAAACCGGGTTCACGACACGCCAGCGGACCACACCCTCGCCGTCGATGACGAAGGTCCCGCGTCCCGCGCAGCCCTTCTCGTCGTCGAATACACCGTATGCCCGCGCGACCTGTCCGTGCGGCCAGAAGTCGGAGAGCAGTGAGAAGGCGTAGCCTCGCTGATCCGCCCACGCGCGGTGAGCGAAGATTGAATCAACTGAAATCGTAAGAATTTTAATGTCTTCCGGCATGTCGGCGCCGAACTCGTCGCGGACGGCGTCAAGTTCGTTGCCGCAGACGCCGCTGAAGGCGAAAGGGTAGAAGATCAGCACGATCTTTTTGCCCCGATGCTCGGAAAGCTTGACCGGGGTGCCGTGCTGGTCCCTCAGCTCGAAGTCGGGAGCCTGGCCACCCACATCGATCGCCATGATCGGGGCTCCTTTCCTCGGCTGACGGCAGGCGTCATCATCCTGCCGTACGGCCCGCGTGAGCCGTACGGCAGGGCGGACCCTTAGCGGCGCGCCTTGGGCGTCGCCAGACGCGTCCCCGACCAGTCGGGAGCGGCACTGATGCTGCTGGTCTGCGAAAGACCCGCAGTGGTCGCGTCTTCCCCGATGTCGCTCGGCTCCACGTGCCCGTCCCGGCCGGCTTTGGGAGTGAGCAGCCAGATCTGGCCGCCGTCGGTGAGGTTGGTCACCACGCTGCTCAGGGCGTCGAACAGATCGCCGTCACCGTCACGCCACCAGAGCAGCACGACGTCGACGACGTCCTCGAAGTCTTCATCGACCAGCTCGTTACCGGTCAGCTCCTCGATGGAGTCGCGCAGATCGTCGTCGGTGTCCTCATCCCATCCGACCTCCTGCACCACCTGACCCGGCTTGAGGCCGAGTCGTTCGGCCAGGCCGCGTTCGCCCTGCGCCTGACCCGCGGTCGCGCTCACGTTTGTCCCTCCTGCTTGAATGGCCCCGCAATCACACGGTGCTCAGAGTGCTTCGGCACAGTCCACACGCTGTGACCCTCAGTCGTCAACGGTCGCCACGGCAACGACTGGGCTACGTATGAATTAGTCCGACAAAAATGACAAACGGACCTGGCGTTCCAGATTGTCGACGTTGAGATCCACCACGGCGATGGACTGCCAGGTTCCCAGCGCGAGCCGCCCGGAGAGAACCGGGACGGTGGCGTACGGCGGAATGAGGGCGGGCATGACATGCGACCGTCCATGCCCTCGTGATCCGTGCGCATGCCTCCATCTGTCGTCGGCCGGAAGCAGACCCTCCAGGGCCGCGAGCAGATCGTCGTCACTGCCTGAGCCCAGCTCCAGCAGCGCGACCCCCGCGGTCGCGTGGGGCACGAAGACGTTCAACAGGCCGTCGCCCCCACATGACCGGACGAAGCTCTCGCACTCGGAGGTGATGTCGTGCACCCGTTCCCGGGAACCCGTTACCACCTCGATCGTCTGAGATCTCACATACCGATCCTACGATCCATCGTGAGCTGCGATGACGACCGCACCCGGTCCTGGGGGCGACAGGTGGTCCTCGCCGCCGCCCGATCCCCTGCCGGCACGGCGGCAAGATCGCCGTGTCCGGTTCCCGGAATGTCCGCGCCTGGATCGTTCCTCCGACAGGAGAAAGCCGGGATGCGGTTTCGGGATGTCCCGGCCGGATGTGACATGTCGGGCCACAGGGTCCGACGACGGCCTCGTGCGCGCCGGCCACCGCCGATGCCGCGCCGGTCGTGGCGGTCGGCTCCGGTCGGCTCCGGTCGGCGAGGACTCGCCGGACAGGGGTCTCGCCGCGATCGAGGGCGACCCGGGCAGTGGTTCGCGGCCTTCCCGTCCCGGTGCCGGCCGCGGACCGCTCCCGGCCGGTGGGCGAATCGTTACCAGTTCGGCACGCGGCACCGCGGTCCGGGGCCCACCCCTGCCCTCATCCCCGCCCCCTCCTTGCCTCCTCCGCACTCCCTACGCGAGGAAAACCATGAGAAAACCAAAAGGAAGAGCCACGGGACGGCGAGCCCGATCCCGCCGCGGCCGATCTTCACCGGGAGCCGCGGCCGGCCTTCAACCGGAAGAGGTAACGGGAAAGTAGCGGGAAACAGGGCGAAAGCCGGTGCGGGAGGTGCCCGGAAGGGCACTTCAGGGGAGGATCGTACGTTGCGTACAAGTGAGGGTCTCGACCACGATGTCCGGGCATGTCGCGCGGCGGCGGGAGGGCACTCTCCGCTCCCCGGAGGGCCTCACGGAGCTCCCGCGAGGACCTCACGGAGTTCCCGGGAGGACCCTCGCAATGCTTCCCGGGGGACCTCACGGAGCTCCCTGGAGCCCCGGAGGACCTCACAGAACAGGCGGCAGGACAGGCGAGACAGCGGGTCCCGGATTCCCAGGGGTACGGGAACCTGTAAAAAAGGGGGAACCTCGATGTAACCTTTGGTGGTGATTCGTCCTACCATCGGTGGTCTAGGCCACTTTCGTATCACTGCCAGCAGGGATCTCCTGGTTACCGGTAAGTAGAGATGCACTTTCCGGGGTAAGCGACCAGGATGGAAGACGACCTACACCAGACAAAAGTCCATCCTCGGAAGGCGAGACCCAGTGGCTTCCGGACGCCAGCGTTTCTCGATCATCAGCGACGGCCTACCCAGCCAGCTTCCTGATGTCGACCCCAGCGAGACCCAGGAGTGGCTCGAGTCGCTCGACAACGTCATAAAGACGGAAGGTCGCACTCGGGCCCGTTATCTGATGCTCCGGCTCTTGGAGCGCGCCCGCGAACACCAGGTCGGGGTGCCCGGCCTGCGCAGCACCGACTACATCAACACCATCCCGCCGGAGCGCGAGCCCTGGTTCCCCGGCGACGAGTACGTCGAGCGCCGGATCCGCGCCTACACGCGCTGGAACGCGGCCGTGATGGTGACCCGGGCCAACGCCCGCACCAACGTCGGTGGGCACATCGCCACCTACGCCTCCGCCGCGTCCCTCTACGAGGTGGGTTTCAACCACTTCTTCCGCGGCAAGGATCACGGCGAGTCCGGCGACCAGGTCTTCTTCCAGGGCCACGCCGCGCCGGGCATCTACGCCCGCGCCTTCCTGGAGGGCCGCCTCAACGAGGGGCAGCTCGACGCCTTCCGGCAGGAGCTCTCGCACGGGTTCAAGGGCCTGCCCTCCTACCCCCACCCGCGCCTGATGCCCGACTTCTGGGAGTTCCCCACGGTCTCCATGGGTCTCGGCCCGATCGGGGCGATCTACCAGGCCCGGTTCAACCGCTACCTGCTGAACCGGAAGATCAAGGACACCAGCCGCAGCCACGTCTGGTGCTACCTCGGCGACGGCGAGATGGACGAGCCCGAGTCGCTCGGCGCGATCGGCCTGGCGGCCCGCGAGGAGCTCGACAACCTCACCTTCGTCATCAACTGCAACCTGCAGCGCCTCGACGGCCCGGTGCGCGGCAACGGAAAGATCATCCAGGAGCTGGAGTCCTACTTCAGGGGCGCCGGCTGGAACGTCATCAAGGTCGTCTGGGGCCGCGACTGGGACCCGCTGCTGGCGGCCGACGTCGACGGCGTGCTGGTCAACAAGATGAACACCGTCCCCGACGGCCAGTTCCAGACGTACTCCGTCGAGACCGGCGGATACATCCGCGAGAACTTCTTCGGTGACGACCCGCGCCTGCGCAAGATGGTCGAGCACCTGTCGGACGAGGACATCCGCAAGCTGTCGCGCGGCGGCCACGACTACCGCAAGGTGTACGCGGCCTACAAGGCGGCCCGCGAGCACGTCGGCCAGCCGACGGTCATCCTCGCCCAGACCATCAAGGGCTGGACCCTCGGCAAGGACTTCGAGGCGCGCAACGCGACGCACCAGATGAAGAAGATGTCGAAGGCCGACCTGAAGGAGTTCCGCGACCGGCTCTACCTGCCGATCCCCGACTCCGCCCTCGAGGGCGACCTCCCCCCGTACTTCCACCCGGGCGAGAACGACCCCGAGATCCAGTACATGAAGGAGCGGCGCGCGGCTCTGGGCGGTTTCCTGCCCAAGCGCGTGATGCGCGCCAAGCCGGTCACGCTTCCCGGCGACGCCGCGTACGCGCAGCTGAAGAAGGGCTCCGGCAAGCAGAACGTCGCCACCACCATGGCGTTCGTCCGCCTGCTCAAGGACCTCATGCGCGACAAGGAGATCGGCCACCGGTTCGTGCCGATCATCCCGGACGAGGCGCGCACCTTCGGTCTCGACGCGATCTTCCCGACGGCGAAGATCTACTCGCCGCACGGTCAGACGTACGAGGCGGTCGACCGCGAGCTGCTGCTGTCGTACAAGGAGTCGACCGAGGGTCAGATCCTGCACGAGGGCATCAGCGAGTCGGGCTCGATGGCCTCCACGATCGCGGTCGGCTCGTCGTACGCCACGCACGGCGAGCACATGATCCCGATCTACATCTTCTACTCGATGTTCGGCTGGCAGCGCACCGCCGACCAGATGTGGCAGCTCGCCGACCAGATGGGCCGGGGCTTCCTGCTCGGCGCCACCGCCGGCCGCACCACGCTGAACGGCGAGGGCCTGCAGCACGAGGACGGCCACACCCCGCTGATCGCCTCGACGAACCCGGCGGCGATCTCCTACGACCCGTCGTGGGGGTTCGAGGTGGCCCACATCATCAAGGACGGCCTGCGGAGGATGTACGGCGAGGAGCCGGAGAACGTCTTCTACTACCTGACCGTCTACAACGAGCCCTACCTCCAGCCCGCCGAGCCCGCGGACCTGGACGTGGCGGGCCTGCTCAAGGGCCTGTACAGGTTCGCCCCGGCTCCGTCCGTGTCCGGGCCGAAGGCCAACATCCTCTCGTCCGGCGTTGCCGGGCCGTGGGCCGTGGAGGCCCAGCGGATGCTGGCCGAGGACTGGGGCGTGGCGGCCGAGGTGTGGTCGGCCACCTCCTGGGCGGAGCTGCGCCGCGACGCGCTCGCCGCCGAGGAGCACAACATGCTCAACCCCGACGCCGAGAAGCGCGTGCCGTACGTCACGCAGGCGCTGTCGGGGGCACAGGGGCCGTTCGTGGGCGTGAGCGACTACATGCGGGCGGTCCAGGACCAGATCGCCCAGTGGGTTCCCGGTGACTGGAGCTCGCTCGGCACCGACGGCTTCGGCCTGTCGGACACCCGGTCGGCGCTGCGCCGCCACTTCCACGTGGACGCGGCCTCGATCACCCTGGCGGTGCTCACCCAGCTGGTCAACCGGGGCGAGCTCGACCAGGAGGTGCTGGGCGACGCCATCTCCATGTACCACCTGAAGAACGGCGTGACCGAGGCCGCGGGCGCCGAGAGCAACGACACCCAGTCCATGGGAGTTTGATCGTCCCCGGGCGGGTTCTCCTTTTCCATGGAGGGCCCGCCCGGTTAGTGTTAATCGCTCCCCCCGGCGAACGATTCCAGGGGAGAGCTGTTCCATGGCAAGAATCCTTAGAGTGGCCGCGACGGTCACGGCCCTGTCGACCGTGCTCTCCGCCTGCGGTGGCGGCTCCGGCGGGGACGGCGCCGGCGGAGGCGGGACCGTCGAGGGCGGTGCCGTCTCGGACACCTCCGGACCGGTCGCCACCCCGACGACGGCCACCCCCGCGGAGACGATCGCCTGGGGCCCGTGCACCGACATCAAGCGGCCCGGCGGTGCGACCCCCTCCAAGCAGGACCCCGCCCAGCAGTGCGGGAGGCTCAAGGTCCCGCTCGACTACGCCAGACCGGACGGCGAGTCCATCGAGATCGCCGTCATCCGCGTCAAGGCCACGGACCCCGGCAGGCGGATCGGCTCGCTGGTCTTCAACTTCGGCGGCCCCGGCGCCTCGGGCGTCGACACCATGAGCCAGGCCGCCAAGGCATTCACCACTCTGAACAGCCGCTACGACCTGGTCAGCTTCGACCCGCGCGGGGTCGGCCGCAGCGCCGGTGTCAGGTGCGGGGACAGCGCGGTGATAGAGCGGTTCACCGCGATGGACACCCTGCCCGCCAACGAGGCCGAGCGCGCCAGGAGCCGGGAGACCACCAAGGAGTTCGTGACGGCCTGCCAGCAGACCTCGGGCAGGCTGCTGCCCTACATCGGCACCGTGAACGCCGCCGCGGACATGGACCGCCTCCGCGCGGCCCTGGGCGAGAAGCAACTGGACTACTTCGGCATCTCGTACGGGACACAGCTCGGCGCGGTCTACGCGACCAGGTTCCCGAAGAACGTGGGCCGGTTCGTGCTGGACGCCCCGCTGGACCCGAGCGTCACCATGGCGACACGCACGATGGTCCAGACGAAGGGGTTCCAGAACGCCTACGAGGCCTTCCTGAAGGACTGCGTGAAGCAGCCCCGCGAGTGCGAGATCGGCAGTGACGCGACCATCGCCGACAAGAACGTCATGAAGCTCATGGACGAGCTGAACGACAAGCCGCTCAAGGTCGGCAAGCGTCTCCTGACGCAGGGGCTGGCGGGCACCGGCATCGCCGCCGCGCTGTACTCGAAGATGACCTGGCCGTTGCTGGACCAGGCGCTGAGCCAGGCGGCGAAGGGCGACGGGCGGATCCTGCTGGCGCTGTCCGACAGCTACAGCGGCCGCCAGCCCGACGGGAGCTACACGACGCTCATGAGCAGCTTCCCCGCGATCAGCTGCGCGGACACCGCGGAGCGGCCCACCCCCGAGCAGCTGAACGCGCTGGAGGACGAGACGCTGAAGGTCTCCCCGCTGTTCGGCGGCGCGGGAATGGGCCTGATCTGCTCGATGTGGCCGGTCCCCGGCAACGACGAGGCCAGGCGGATCAACGCCACGGGCTCGGCGCCGATCCTGGTGGTCGGCGGCACCGGCGACCCCGCCACGCCGTACGAGTGGGCACCGAAGCTGACGGCGGAGCTCAGGACGGGCGTGCTGGTGACCTACAAGGGCGAGGGACACGGCGCCTACCTGTCCGGTGACACGTGCGTCAAGAAGGCGATCGACGCCTACCTGATCGACGGGAAGGTCCCGGGCAGGGGGGTCGTCTGCACCGGCTCGTGACGCGACTTCCCGGGAGACGCCCGGCGGATCCCCGCCGGGCCTCAGCAGATCTCCCTGCGGGACCGCTCGATCTCGAAACGGGCATGCCTCAGCAGATCTCCCTGTGGGACCGCTGGGTCTCGAAACGGGCGTACCTCAGCAGGTCTCCAGGCGCGGCCGCGCGGTCTCGAAGCGGAAGCCGACCCTGCCCAGGTGCTCTTCGAGCAGGCGCTCCATGGTCCCGTCCGCGTACATCGAGGTGATCACCTCGTTGATCTTCCGGCACGCCACGGGGTCTCCGGACCTGAGCGCGACGCCGTACCTCTCGGTGGTGAGCCTGAGCCCGGCGATCTCGACCTTGACGTCGCACAGCCGGGCGCCGAAGCCGGCGATCAGCAGGTCGTCGCCGACCATGGCGTCGGCGCTGCCGTCGGCCACCTGGGACGCGCACTGCGCGGGGTCGGGCCCCCGTACGTCGACGAAGTCGACGCCCCTCTCGCGGATCATCGTGCCCGTGGTCTGGCCCGGTGACAGGCAGATCCTCTTGCCGCGCAGGTCCTTCAGCGTGTCGATCCTCTCGCTGGCGCGGGCGAGCACGTCGCGGTGGGCGATGCCCGCGTGGTGGATCGCGGTCAGGGCGGTGGCGGTGCCGACGGCGAGGCGTTCGAGCGCCTCCCCTGCCAGTGGCCCGTCGCGTTCGACGATCTCGCGCAGCGAGGGGCCCTCGATCAGCTCGCTCGCGATGTAGGGCGCCTCGCCGTCGAGGTCGGCGGCGAGCACCCGGGCGGTACAGAAGGCGTCCACCTTGCGGGCCGCCGCCAGCTCGCGGGCGAAGCGGGAGCGCGCGTGGGTCTCCTCGGTGAAGCGCACGTGCAGCAGCTTGACGGCGGCGATCACCCTCCTCCACCGGACGGCGGACGTAAAGGCGAGTTAAGCGAATTCGCTTAAGGAATGTTTAACAGGGTCTTCGCTATACCTGTTCCCATACGAAGGGAATGGCGATGAACAAATACGTGACAGCGGCGGCGCTCATCTCTTTGGCGACGCTGGCCGGGTGCGGGCAGGCGGAGGGCGCGAAGGTCGCCTCCGCAGGGGAAACGGCCGCCTCGGCCGCCCCCTCCGCGTCGTCTTCCGCGTCGTCGCAGGCCGACGGGCTGAAATTCGCCCAGTGCATGCGGGAGAACGGGGTCGACATGCCCGATCCGGAACCGGGCGGTGGCAACGTGATGCTGCGTGGCAAAACCGATGACGCGACCCTGAAAAAAGCGTCGGATGCCTGCCGGAAATACAATCCGATCGGTTCCGGAAAGAAAATGCTGAACGACCCGAAGACCCAGGACGCCCTCCTGAGGTTCGCCCGGTGCATGCGGGAGAACGGGGTCGACATGTTGGACCCCGACTTCTCGGGGGGGCCGGTCCGCATAGGGGGCGAGGGGATGGACCCGCAGTCGCCGCGGACGAGGAAGGCGATCGACGCCTGCCAGGAGCACCTGCCCGGCGGTCTCGGGAGGCGGCCGTGAGGCGGGGCGGGGTCCTGGCCGGGACGGCCGCGGCGGTCCTCCTCGGCGCGGGAGGCGTGACGGCGGTCGCGCTGACCGGCCAGGACGGGGCCCCGGCCGCCGCCTCTGCGGCCCCGGCGCCGGTGGCCGAGATCACCCGCTCGGATCTGGTGGACACCAAGGCGGTGGACGGCATGCTCGGCTACGCGGGCCGCAGAGAGCTGCCCAACCACGCCCCCGGAACGGTGACCCGGGTCAAGAAGGCGGGCGCCGTCGTGCGCCGGGGCGGCTGGCTCTACCGGGTGGACGGCAGACCGGTGATCCTCATGTACGGCGACATCCCGATATACCGAACTTTGTCCTCCGGGACCGGCGGCAAGGACGTCGAGCAGCTGGAACGCAACCTCAAAACCCTCGGCCACGACCCCGGGACCGTCGACGGAGACTTCTCCTGGCGGACCGAGCGGGCCGTACGGGAGTGGCAGGAGGAGGCGGGCCTGGCCGAGACCGGCACGGTCGGCGCGGCGCAGGTCGTGGTCGCCTCGGGCCCGGTCAGGATCGCCGAGGTGGTCGCGGAGGCCGGGACCGCGGCCGGCCGGTCCGTGGTGACCACGACGAGCACCCGCAGGGTCGTCCACGTCGACCTCGACTCCGGCGACCAGCGGCTCGCCAGGATCGGCGCCCGGGTGACGGTGGAGCTGCCGGGCGGCGGCGAGGGCAGGGGCCGGATCACCTCGGTCGGCACGGTCGCCGAGCCCGTGCGACAGAACGGGCAGCCGACCGGCGAGTCCACCGTCGACCTCGACGTCACCCTGGACGACCCCGGCGACCTCGGCCGCCTCGACCAGGCCCCCGTGACGGTGAACCTCCGCAGCGAGCGGCGCGCGGACGTGCTGTCGGTACCGGTCGAGGCCCTGCTCGCCCTGCGCGAGGGCGGGTACGGCCTGCGCCTGGCGGGTGGCAGGATCGTCCCGGTCGAGACCGGTCTGTTCGCGGCGGGCCGCGTCGAGGTCTCGGGGAGCGGTCTCGCCGAGGGCATGAAGGCCGAGGTCCCGCGGTCATGAGCCGGAACCCCGAACGACCGCCTCTCCCCGCCGCACAGGATCCGGCCTCCCGGAACCCCGCCGCACAGGACCGGGCGGCACAGGACCGAGCGGCACAGGACCCCGTCTCACAGAGCCCCGCCTCCCGGAACCCCGCCGTGCGGGCCGGGCGACGGCCGGTGATCGAGCTGTCGGGGGCGGAGAAGAGCTACCCGGGCGGGGTGCGCGCCCTGCGGGGTGTGGACCTGCGCGTGGACGCGGGCGAACTCGTCGCCATCGTCGGCCCTTCGGGGTCGGGAAAGTCCACCATGCTCCACCTGATCGGCACTCTCGACCGTCCCTCGGCCGGGACCGTCCGCATCGCCGGGCACGACGCCGGAACGCTTCCCGACAGGGAGCTGTCCGCGCTGCGCGCCCGGCACATCGGCTTCGTCTTCCAGCGGTTCCACCTGGCCGCCGGGGTCAGCGCGCTCGACAACGTCGCCGACGGGATGCTGTACGGCGGCACCCCGCGCCGGGAACGGCGGGAACGGGCCGCCGAAGCGCTCGGGCGCGTCGGTCTCGGGCACCGGCTGGCCCACCGGCCGCACGAGCTGTCCGGTGGCGAGTGCCAGCGGGTCGCGGTGGCCAGGGCGGTGGCCGGAGGACCGTCGCTGCTGCTGGCCGACGAGCCGACGGGAAACCTCGACACCTCCTCCGGCCAGGGCGTGCTGGCGATCCTGCGCGAGCTCAACGCCTCCGGCACCACCGTGGCGATCATCACCCACGACGAGGAGGTGGCCGCCGCCGCACCGCGCCGCGTCAGGCTGCGCGACGGCGTGATCGTCGCCGACGAGAGGTCTCCCGGCGTGACCCGCGCGGGAAGCACGGGAAGCACGGGAAGCACGGGAAGCACGGGAGGCACGACATGAGCGCCGAAACCAGGCGTGACCTGGCGCCGGGGCGGCTCGGCTGGGCGGACCTGCTGCGGGTGGGGGCGTCCGGGCTGCGGACCCGGCCGGGACGGGTGGTGCTGTCGGCGCTCGGCATCGCGCTCGGCGTCGCCACCATGGTCTCGGTCGTCGGGATCTCCTCCTCCAGCAAGGCCAGGCTCCTCGACGAGCTCGACCGGCTCGGTACGAACCTGCTCACCGTCACCCCCGGCCGGACCCTCTTCGGCGACACGGCCACGCTGCCCGAGAGGTCGGTCGCCATGGCCGCCGGGATCGGCCCCGTGACGAGCGCGAGCGCCACGGGCGACACCGGCGAGAGCGTACGGCGGACCGCCGCGATCCCCCGGGAGCACACCGGCGGGATCGCCGTCCGGGCGGCCTCGCCGGACCTGCCGGCCACGCTCCAGACCCGGGTCGAGCGAGGCGCCTGGCTCAACCGGGCGACGGCGGAGCAGCGGGCGGTGGTGCTCGGAGCGGTGGCGGCCTCGCGGCTGGGCCTGCGGGACGTAGGCGACCAGGTCTGGATCGGCAGGCAGTGGTGGACGGTCGTCGGCGTGCTGGCTCCCTCGCCGCTCGCCCCGGAGATCGACCGGTCCGTACTGACCGGTTTCGAGGCCGCCCGCACCCACCTGGGCTTCGACGGCCACCCGACCACGCTCTACACCCGCTCGGCCGACGAGGCCGTCGGCGACGTACGGGAGGTGCTGCCCAGGACCGTCAACCCGGAGAACCCCGAGGAGGTGGAGGTCAGCCGGCCGTCCGACGCGCTGGTGGCCAGGGCGGCGGCCGACGGGGCTCTCACCGGCCTGCTGCTCGGCCTCGGCGGGGTGGCGCTGCTGGTCGGCGGGGTGGGCGTGGCCAACACCATGGTCATCTCGGTACTGGAGCGCCGGGGGGAGATCGGCCTGCGGCGCTCGCTCGGCGCCACCAGGGGCCAGGTGCGCGCCCAGTTCCTGGCCGAGTCGCTGCTGCTGTCCGGCGCGGGCGGCGCCGCGGGGGCGGTGCTGGGGACGCTGGTGACGGTCGGGTACGCGGCCGTGGGCGACCTGCCCGCCGTGGTTCCCCTCTGGGCCCTGGCGGGCGGTGCCGGGGCGACCTTGCTGGTCGGGACCGTCGCGGGGATCTACCCCGCGATGCGCGCGGCGCGCATGTCGCCGACCCTCGCCCTCAGTACCGCCTGAACGCCGCGCCCCTCCCCCGCGCCCCTCCCTCGGCGCCGCTTGCCCGGGGGAGGGAGCCGGGGACGGGCAGGTACGACCGGCGCGGGCCGGGGACCCTTTATCCGGTGTTTAGCCATGGAAAAGCAGGATGACACCCATGCGAGTGCTCATTGCGGAGGACGAGCGGGTGCTCGCCGACATCGTGGCGACCGGCCTGCGCCGGGAGACCATGGCCGTGGACGTCGTCTACGACGGCGACGCGGCGCTGGAGCGGGCGGCGGTCAACGACTACGACGTGATCGTGCTGGACCGGGACCTGCCGGTGCTGCACGGGGACGAGGTCTGCCGCCGCCTCGTGGCCGGCCGGATCCCCGCCAGGATCATCATGCTGACCGCCGCCGGCGACCTGCGCTCGAAGGTCGAGGGCCTGTCGATCGGCGCCGACGACTACCTCACCAAACCCTTCGACTTCCCCGAACTGGTCGCCCGGCTGCGCGCGCTGGCCCGCCGGTCTCCCCAGTCGGTGCCGCCGGTGCTGAGCAGGGCGGGCATCACCCTGGACCCCGGCCGCCGCGAGGTCTTCCGCGACGGCCGGTACGTGGCGCTGAGCCCCAAGGAGTTCGCGGTGCTGGAAATCCTGATGCGCGCCGACGGCGGCCTGGTCAGCGCCGAGGACCTCCTGGAGAAGGCATGGGACGAGAACATCAGCTACTTCACCAACTCGGTCAGGGTCACCGTGATGACCCTGCGCAAGAAGCTCGGCGCCCCGCCGGTGGTGGAGACGGTGACCGGGTCGGGATACCGGCTTTGACCTCGCGGCGCGTCTCGGTGCGGCTGCGCCTGACCCTGGTCTACGGCAGCCTGTTCTTCGGGGTGGGGGTCGTGCTCGTCGGGGTCAACTACCTGTTCGTGCGGGACGTGCTCTCCCGGCCCTCGAAGATGACCATCCAGGGGGTCCCGGAGGCGCTGGCAGCCCTGAAACCGTCGGCGCAGCCGTCCGTCATGATGTCGGTGCCCAAGGACACGCTCTTCCTGCGGGCCGTCAGCGACGCGCGGGCCCAGTACCGCGAGGACGTGATGGGGTCGATGCTCCAGTGGTCCCTGCTGGCGGTCGCCATCGTCGGGGTGGCCGGGCTGGGGATCGGCTGGATCGTGGCCCGCCGGGCGATGGCCCCGCTGCAGACGATGACCGAGGCGGCCCGCCGCCTGTCGGAGAGCACCCTGCACGAGCGGATCGCCCTGGGAGGCCCCCGCGACGAGATCCGGGACCTGGCCGACACCTTCGACTCCATGCTGGAACGCCTCAGCCGCGCCTTCGACAGCCAGCGCAGGTTCGTCGCCAACGCCTCCCACGAGCTGCGCACCCCCCTGGCGATCAACCGGGCGCTGCTCCAGGTCTCCATGACCGACCCCGAGCTGCCCCGGCAGGTCAGGACGGTCGGTACCGAGCTGCTGAACGCCAACGCCCGCCAGGAGCGGCTGATCGAGGGTCTGCTCCTGCTGGCGCAGAGCGAGCGCGAGCCGGCGGAACGCCTGCCCGTGGACCTCGCCGAGCTCGCGGCGAGCGCGATGGCCTCGGTTCCCGAGACGACCGCCGACCTGCGCCCGGCCCCGGCGGAGGGTGACCCGGTGCTCCTGGAGCGGATGATCGGCAACCTGCTGGACAACGCCGTGAAGTACAACGACGAGCGCGCCCTGGTCCTCCTGCGCACCCGCAGCGACCGCTGGGGAAGCGTCGTCACCGTGGAGAACACCGGCCGCGTCGTCCCCGCGGGCCGGGTCGAGGACCTCTTCGAGCCGTTCCGCCGCCTCGACCACGACCGCACCGGCTCGGCCGGGGGCGCCGGTCTCGGCCTGTCCATCGTCCGCGCGATCGCCCAGGCCCACCGCGGCTCCGCCGAGGCCCGTCCCCGTCCCGGCGGGGGGCTGGTGGTCACCGTACGGCTGTGAGCCCGGACCCCGGCGATTTCCCGCGAAAGATCCGGATGACGGTTGAACAGACAAAACCACCTCGATAACCTGTGGCGACTTATCTCATTGGAGCTCGATGGCCGCACGACCACAACACCCGATGGCCGCACCGCGGAACCCTTCGGGGAAAACGCCTCCCAAGTCCTCGGGTTTCAAGGCCTCCAAGGCGGTCACCATCACCGGGATCGGTGTCGTCTCCCTGCTCCTCATCGGCTACTGCTCCGCGCAGGAGGACTACGAGGAGGTGGGCGCCGAGTGCGTCGACCTCAACAGCCGCCAGCCGGACGGCACCTACGCGGTCGTGGACGAGGACTACTGCGACGACGACAGGCACTACTACGGGTCACGGGGCGCCTACGGCTGGTACTACGGTGGCATCAGGTCCGGCGCCCACATCAGGAAGGGCACCACCGTGCGTCCCTCCGACGTCCACATCACCACCCGTAAGGGCACGGTGATCCAGCGGGGCGGCTTCGGCGGGCGCGGCGGATCGGGCGGCGGAAGCTGATCCGGCCCGATGAGCAGCAGGTGAGCAGGAGATGAGACGCGAGACCTCGCTCCCCCGCGACGACTGGGAGAGCGTCATCGAGAGCCACGGCCTCGCCTACCACCGCTCGGCCCATCCTGCAGGCCTCGACCGCCCGTACTGGGACGAGACCGTCCAGTACGTCTTCTCCATGGACGAGGTCCTCGATCTGGAGAACCAGGTCGAGGAACTGCACAGGATGTGCCTGCACGCCGTGGAGCACGTCGTCGCCAAGGGCCGCTACACCGACTTCGCGATCCCCGAGTGGCTGGCCCCGGAGGTCGCCGCCTCCTGGGAGCGGAACGACCCGCACCTGTTCGGCCGTTTCGACCTGCGCTACGACGGGACCGGCCCCGCCAAGTTGCTGGAGTACAACGCCGACACCCCCACCAGCCTCCTGGAGAGCTCGGTGGTGCAGTGGTTCTGGCTGCGCGACCGCTACCCGGACGACGACCAGTGGAACTCCATCCACGAGCGGCTGATCGCCAGGTGGCAGCAAATCTCGACCGGCCTGCCCACCGGGCCCACGCACTTCGCCTGGACCAACATGGACGAGTCGGGCGAGGAGGTGATGACCCTCGCCTACCTGCAGGAGACCGCCGACCAGGCGGGGCTCAAGACCGTCGCGGTGGCCATGGAGGACATCGGCTGGGACGACCTCAACCTCCGCTTCGTCGACATGGAGCGCAGGGTGATCCGCTCGCTCTGCAAGCTGTACCCGTGGGAGTGGGCCGTCGCCGACCCGTTCGGGGCGCGGGCGGTGCGCCAGCAGGTCTCGACGACCTGGATCGAGCCGCTGTGGAAGATGCTGCTGTCCAACAAGGCGCTGCTCGCGGTGCTCTGGGAGCTGTACCCACAGCACCCGAACCTGCTGCCCGCCTACCTCGACGGTCCCCGCGACATGTCCTCGTACATCGTCAAGCCGCTACTCGGCCGCGAGGGCGCCAACATGCGGATCGTCACCCCCGGCGAGCACGTCGAGACCCCCGGCGGCTACGGCGCCGAGGGATACGTCTACCAGGAGTTCCAGGCGCTGCCCGTCTTCGAGGGCTGGCGCCCCGTGCTCGGCGCCTGGGTCGTCCACGACGAGGCGGCGGGTGTCGGCATCCGCGAGACCTCGGGGTTCATCACCGACGACACGTCGTCATTCGTCCCGCACCGCATCGAGCTCTGAGTCCCGGAAAGAGAAACGACACATGAGTCCCACCCCCGCGCCGCCCACGCCGCCCGCGCTGCCCGACGTGACGATCTCGCTCGCCGAGACCCTCGGGCGCGGCGCGCTCGCGATCGCCTCGTACGCCGCGCTCGGCGTGATCCTGCTGATCGTCGGCTTCTACGTGATCGACCTGGTCACCCCCGGCAAGCTCAGCAAGCTCATCAAGGAGGAGCGCAACCCCAACGCGACCCTGCTCACCGGCTCGGGGCTGGCGGCCGTCGGCCTGATCGTGGCGGCCTCCATCTGGTCCTCGGGCGGCGCCCTGCACGAGGGCCTGCTCGCGACGCTGGTCTTCGGCCTGGTCGGCATCGCCGTGCAGACCGTGGCGATGCTCGCGTTCGACAAGGTGGCCGGCATCTCGGTGCGCGAGCTGGTCACGGAGCCGGAGCTCCAGCCGGGCGCCCGGCTGCTCGCGGTCACCCACCTGGCGATCGGTCTGATCACCGCCGTCGCGGTCATCTGAGCCCCCGCACCGGCCGTCGGGCCGCGCCCACCCGTTCCGTACGTCCGCGCCCCTGCGGACGTACGGGGCCGGTTCGTGCAGGACGTACAAGACCGGGGAGCGCGCGCTGTCCGTGACCGCGGCTGGCGCATCTCGCGCGACCTGGCACTCTTAGTGGCGTGAGGGAGCGGAACGAGCGAGGGTTCAGCAACAGCGACGTCGTGACCGGGGAAGACGGGAGTGATCTCGACTCGGACCGGATCCGGGAGGACACCACCCGCCGGTTGGAGCGGGCCATGGGCACGCTGGGCACGGCCGCCATGTCCCGGATGGACGACCGGCTCATGTGGTTCCGTGCCCTGTCGGCCGAGGACAGATCCTGGGTCGGGCTGGTGGCCCAAGCCGGGATCGCCGCGTTCGTGGAGTGGTTCCAGCACGCCGGCGAGGGCCGCCCGACGCCCAGCATCGAGTTCTTCGGCACCGCGCCCAGGGAGCTGAAGCGGTCCATCTCGCTGCAGCAGACCGTCGACATCGTGCGGGTCGTGGTCGAGGTGGTCGAGGCGCAGACCGGGGATCTGGCCGCGCCCGGCGGGGAGGACCAGCTCCAGCAGGCTATGCTCCGCTACACCCGCGACGTCGCGTTCGCCGCCGCGCAGGTGTACGCGCGGGAGGCCGAGGCCCGCGGGGCATGGGACGCGCGGCTGGAGGCGCTGATCGTGGACGCCCTGGTCAGGGGCGAGGTCGACGACGGCCTGCACTCGTGGGCCGCCGCGCTCGGCTGGACCTCCGCCCCCGTCGTGGTGCTGGCCGGGCAGACCCCGGACGACGACCCGCAGGCGGTGATCGACGCGCTGCGCGACCGGGGCCGCAGGTCGGGCCTGGACATGCTGGCCGGGGTGCAGGGGGACCGGCTGATCGTGATCGTGGGCGGGGCGGACAGCGTCGCCGCGGCGGCCAGGCACGTGGTGCCGCGCTTCGGCCCCGGCCCGATCGTGATCGGGCCCGAGGTGGCCGACCTGCACTCGGCCGCCAGCTCGGCGCGGGCGGCGATGGCCGGGCTGCGGGCCGCCGCGGGGTGGCCGGACGCGCCCAGGCCGGTCCACGCCGAGGACCTGCTGGCCGAGCGGGCCATCGACGGCGACGGCGACGCCAGGGCGCAGCTGATCGAGAACGTCTACCTGCCGCTGATCGGTACGCCGCTCCTCGACACCCTCGCGACCTATCTGGAGCAGGGCACCTCCCTGGAGGCGACGGCCCGGCTGTTGTTCGTCCATCCGAACACGGTGCGCTACCGTCTTCGTAAGATCACGGAGTTGACCGGCTACCAGCCGACCGAGGGACGATCCGCCTTCACCCTCCAGGTGGGGCTGATTCTCGGGCGTCTGTCCGAAACGCCGCCGACCTAGAGCTCTTTACTTAACCTTTGCGAAACTCTCGCTGTAGCTTCCCTACAAAGAAGTGGGGACAAACTTCGTCTGGATCTCTATCCATGTAGTGAACCTCTACAGGGCAGGCTGGATTTTGTGCTCGTCATCGTCGCTCCGGGCCAGGGTGCCCAGACTCCAGGCTTTCTCAGTCCATGGCTCGAACTCCCGGGCGTGGCCGATCGGCTGACCGCTTGGTCGGAGCTCGCCGGCCTCGATCTGATCGCCTACGGAACCACCGCCGACGCGGACGAGATCCGTGACACCGCCGTCGCGCAGCCACTGCTCGTGGCCGCCGGCCTGGCGGTCGCCGAGGTCCTCGGGGCCTCTCCCGACATCGTCGCCGGGCACAGCGTGGGCGAGTTCACCGCCGCCGCCCTGGCCGGAGTGATCACCCCCGAGCAGGCCGTCGGCCTCGTCCGCGAGCGCGGCCAGGCCATGGCCAAGGCCGCGACGATCACCGAGACCGGCATGTCCGCCGTTCTCGGTGGCGTCGAGGAGGAGGTCCTCGCGGCCATCACCGACAAGGGGCTCACCCCCGCCAACATCAACGGCGCCGGGCAGATCGTGATCGGCGGCACGCTGGAGCAGCTGGCCGCGTTCAAGGCCGAGCCGCCCGCGCGGGCCCGGGTGATCGCGCTGTCGGTCGCCGGCGCGTTCCACACCGAGCACATGGCCTCCGCGGCGAGCCACCTGCGCGAGGCCACGGCGGGTATCACGCCGGCCGACCCTTCCGTCACGCTGCTGTCCAACAGCGACGGCGCGGCGGTCACGAGCGGCGCCGAGTTCATGGAGCGCCTGGTCACCCAGGTCGCCAACCCGGTGCGCTGGGACGCCTGCATGGCCACGATGGCCGAGCGCGGTGTCACCACGATGATCGAACTTGTCCCCGGCGGCACGCTCACCGGCCTGGCCAAGCGTGCTCTGCGCGGGGTGACGACCGTCGCCCTGAAGACCCCCGACGACCTGGAGGCCGCGCGAGCCGCCCTCGGGTCGCATGAGGAACGGTGATCGACGAATGAAGATCTCACAGGGCGCGCCGGGCGCGAGGATCCTGGCCTTCGGTCACTACCAGCCTTCCAACGTGGTCACCAACGACGACCTGTCGGCGACCATGGAGACCGACGACGCCTGGATCCAGAGCCGCGTCGGCATCAAGGAACGCCGGATCGCCCCGGACAGCGAGTCCGAGATCGACCTGGCCGTGCAGGCGGGCGGCAAGGCCCTCGCCGCGAGCGGCCTGGCGGCCTCCGACATCGACCTGGTGATCGTCGCCACCTGCACGCTGGAGACGCAGATCCCCAACGCCGCCGGCCGGGTGGCCACGCGGCTCGGTATCGACGCCCCCGGCGCGTTCGACGTCAACACCGCCTGCTCGGGCTTCTGCTACGCGCTCGCGGTCGCCAACGACGCGATCCGCGCGGGCTCGGCCACCCACGTGCTCGTCGTCGGCACCGAGAAGCTCTCCCAATGGATCGACTGGACCGACCGGGCCACCGCGGTGATCTTCGCCGACGGCGCGGGCGCCGCGGTCGTCGGCCCCTCCGACACGCCGGGGATCGGCCCCGTCGTGTGGGGCAGCGCCGGCGACAAGTTCGACGCGATCATCATCAAGGACCGCGACTCCTTCCTGCACCAGGAGGGCCAGACCGTGTTCCGCTGGGCGACCACCGCGCTTCACCCCATCGCCAAGGAGATCTGCGACCGTGCCGGGGTGGACCCGGCCGACCTCGCGGCCTTCGTGCCCCACCAGGCCAACCTCCGCATCATCGAGGCGATCGCCCGCAGGCTCGGCGCGGACAACGCCGTCGTCGCCAAGGACATCGTCCTGGCGGGCAACACCTCCGCCGCCTCGATCCCGCTGGCCCTGTCCCGGATGATCGAGCGCGGCGAGGTGCGGTCGGGCGGGCTCGCCCTGCTGCTGGGGTTCGGCGCGGGCCTGACCTACGCGGGCCAGGTCATCGAGATCCCCTAGAGCTTCCGCGCGGCCCCGCCGCACGGGAAACCAGAAGAAACCCGATCGCAAGGAGAACACGCGACATGGCTCTGACCGAGCAGGAGATCCTCGCCGGTATCGGCAAGATCATCAATGAGATCACCGGGATCCCGGCCACCGAGGTCACCCCGGAGAAGAGCTTCGTCGACGACCTCGACATCGACTCGCTGTCCATGGTCGAGATCGCCGTCGCCGCTCAGGACGAGTTCGGCGTCGAGATCCCGGACGACCAGCTCAAGCACCTCAAGACCGTCAAGGACGTCATCAACTTCATCCAGAACTGAGACGTCCCGGCCTTCTCCCCCGACCGATTTGACCAGCGATTCACAAGGAGCGCAGCAGTGAGTACAGACCAGGTACGTGTCGTCGTCACCGGGCTCGGCGCGACCACGCCCCTCGGTGGGGACGTCGCCTCGACCTGGTCGGCGCTCCTCGCCGGTCAGTCGGGGATAAGCACCATCACGGCCGACTGGGTCGACTCCGTCCCGGTGAAGTTCGCCGGCCTCTCCGCCGTGGAACCGACCGAGGTCCTGCCCCGGCCGGAGTCACGGCGGCTGGACCGGGCCGAGCAGTTCGCCCTGATCGCGGCCCGTGAGGCGTGGGCGCACGCCGCGATCGACAAGGTCGACCCCGAGCGGCTCGGCGTCGTCGTGGGCAGCGGTATCGGGGGCATCACCACGATCCTCGCCGCCTACGACACCTTCAAGGAGAAGGGCTGGCAGCGGCTCTCACCGTTCACCGTCCCCATGCTGATGCCGAACGGCTCGGCGGGCTGGATCGGCATCGAGGTCGGCGCGCGCGCCGGCGTCCACGCCACGGTGAGCGCCTGCGCCACCGGCGCCGAGTCGATCGGATACGCCATCGAGATGATCCGCTCCGGCCGGGCCGACGTGGTCGTGGCCGGCGGCACCGAGGCGGCCATCCACCCGCTGAACATCGGCTCCTTCGCCGCGATGCGCGCCATGTCCACCCGCAACGACGAGCCGCAGCGCGCCTCCAGGCCGTGGGACAAGGGCCGCGACGGCTTCGTCCTCGGCGAGGGCGCGGGCATCCTGGTGCTGGAGTCCGAGGAGCACGCCCTCGCGCGCGGCGCCACGATCTACGCCGTGGCCGCCGGCGTCGGCTACTCGGCCGACGCCCACCACATCGCGCAGCCCGAGCCCACCGGCGCCGGGATCATGCTGGCCATGCGCCGCGTCCTGGAGAACGCCGGCCTCACGGGCCAGGACATCAAGCACGTGAACGCGCACGCCACCTCCACCCCCGCGGGTGACGTGGTGGAGACGATGGCGATCAAGGAGGTCATCGGCGACCACCCCCTGGTCAGCGGCACCAAGTCGATGACCGGTCACCTGCTCGGCGGCGCCGGCGGCATCGAGTCCGTCTTCACCGTCCTCGCGCTGCACGAGCGTCGCGCGCCTGCGACGATCAACGTGGACGACCTCGACGACGGCGTGGAGGTCGACATCGTGCGCGACGAGCCGCGCGCCCTGCCCGACGGCCAGATCGCCGCGATCAACAACTCCTTCGGGTTCGGCGGACACGACGTCGCCGTGGCCTTCACCAGCCTCTGAGCAGTGGTCTTCACCGGCCTCTGACAGGAAGCCCGTGCCGGCCTCCCTCCCGCGACGCGAGCCGGGGAGCTCCAGCCCTCACGGGCCGGGCCTCCCCGCTTCGCGGGCGGTCGCCGTTCCGGTCGAGACGAGGGACGGGAAACCGGCCGGCGGCCTTCGCCGGCCGTACATCTCGCCGGCCCGGCGGTAGGTCCGGCGGCTCGGTTCTCGCCGCCGGACGGCCGGAAGTCCGCCAACACCCGCGCGGCGACGCGCCGCGTTTCCCGCCCAGGACTGAGCTCCGGGGTCTCCATGCTGGAGGTAGCTGATGACCGTGCTCGGCAACAGGGTGGTGAACGAGGAGCCCGGACAGGACCCTCTCGATCCCCGTGACCCCCAGGTGCGTCTCTCCGCCCTGCTCGACGAGGGCTCGCCGCGTCTGATCTCGCCGGTCGACCGCAGCGGCATCCTCGCCGCGACGGGCCGCGTGGAGGGTGTGCCGGTCGTCGCGTTCGTCAGCGACGCCCGCGTCCAGGGCGGTGCGATGGGCAGCGAGGGGTGCGAGCACATCGTGCACGCCTACGACGTCGCGGTCCGCGAGCGGGTTCCCGTCATCGGCGTCTGGCACTCCGGCGGCGCCCGCCTCGCCGAGGGGGTGGAGTCGCTGCACGCGGTCGGCCGCGTCTTCGCCGCGATGACCCGTGCCTCCGGCGTGGTCCCGCAGCTGTCCGTGGTCGTCGGCCCCGCCGCCGGCGGTGCCGCGTACGGCCCGGCGCTGACCGACATCGTGATCCTGGCCGACGAGGGGCGCATCTTCGTCACCGGCCCCGACGTGGTCCGCAGCGTCACCGGCGAGCAGATCGACATGGCCGCCCTGGGCGGTCCCGAGCCGCACAGCAGGCGAAGCGGCGTCGTCCACGTGGTCACCGGGACCGAGACGGACGCCTACGTGCAGGCCCGCCGTCTGGCGGTGCTCCTCGGTCACCAGGGCCGGGCGCGCACCGAGGTCGAGGAGGTCGACTTCTCCGGCCTGCTGCCCGACAACGTGCGCCGCGCCTACGACGTGAAGCCGCTCGTCACGGGCCTGCTCGACGAGCCGGGTGTGGAGCTGCACGCCAAGTGGGCGCCCAACATCGTCACCGCCCTGGGCCGCCTCGGGGGCCGGACCGTGGGCGTGGTGGCCAACAACCCGCTGCGTCTGGGCGGCTGCCTCGACTCCGCCTCGGCGGAGAAGGCCGCGCGGTTCGTCCGGATGTGCGATGCCTTCGGGGTGCCGTTGGTCGTCCTGGTGGACGTCCCCGGCTACCTGCCGGGCGTCGGCCAGGAGCACGACGGCGTGGTCCGCCGCGGCGCCAAGCTCCTGCATGCCTTCGCCGAGGCCTCCGTACCGCGGATCACCCTGGTGACCAGGAAGGCGTACGGCGGCGCCTACATCGCGATGAACTCCCGCTCGCTGGGCGCGACCAAGGTGTTCGGCTGGCCGACGACCCAGATCGCCGTCATGGGCGCGGTCGCCGCGGTCCGCGTCCTCAAGCGCCGCGAGCTCGCGGCTGCTCCCGAGGAGGAGCGCGCAGCCCTGGAGACCAGGCTCGCCGAGGAGCACGAGATCCTCGCCGGCGGCCTCGACCGGGCCGTCGAGCTCGGCGTGATCGACGAGGTCATCAAGCCCGAGGAGACCCGGGGCGCCATCGCCAGGGTCCTGGCCCAGGCGACCCCCGCCAGGGGCGCCCACGGCAACATCCCTCTCTGATCCGTTGCCTGAGAGTGTGCTTTGGTAAGCGCGCTCTCAGGCAGCTTCCGGCTTGCGCCGGGGCGTTCCCCGTTTCCGGGGTTCCCGTTTCGCCGGTGCGCGCCCGGCACGGGTGCCGGGTCTTACCCCTTCTCGCGGTCGTTCGACGAGCCCCCGCCGGTCCCGCCGGCGGGGGCTCACCCGTTCTCCCGCCGCCCTTCCCCCGCGGCGGGAGAGGCCTCCGCGCGGTGACACCGTTCCCCGGAGCGGGACAATCGTGGCCGGGCGGCCCGCGGGAGCCGTCCGCGCGAGGGATCGAAACGGGCCGCGAGGCCGCGAGGGCGTCGCCGCGGGCCGCGTCCGTCCCGGCGGAACGGCCGCCGGGCACGTTCCAAAACCGTGTCCGCGGCGGCCGTTCCCCGCGAGAGAGCGAAAGGCGCCGGCAGGGACATGCCCGATCAGACGGCGGCGTGCAGCCAGCGGACCGGAGCGCCCTCGCCCGCGTAGCGGAACGACTCCAGCTCGGCGTCCCACTGCTTGCCCAGCAGGCGGTCGAGCTCCTCCTCGAGCACCACGCGGCCCTGGCGGGCCATCAGCATGGCGGAGCGCAGCCGGTCCTCCGGGATCAGGATGTCGCCGGTGGCCCCGACCACGGCCGTGAAGGCGCCGAGGGAGGGGGTGTAGGCGTGCCGGGTGCCGTCGGCGCCCGGTGAGGCGTCCTCGGTGATCTCGAAGCGGATCCGCTGCCAGCCCATCAGTGACGAGGTGATGGCCGCCGCGGTACCGACACGGGCCTCCCACTCGGCCTGCGCGCGCACGTGGCCGGGCGCGGCGGGCTGTGGCGTCCAGGTCAGGTCCACGGGCACGCCAAGGACACCTGCGACCGCCCATTCAATATGAGGGCACAGCGCAGGCTGAGCCGAGTGGACGTAAAGCACGCCACGAGCAGACACCGGACCTCCCGTTTCGTACGAGGTGCGCCTTCCCCAACGGCCTCATACCAGGATGATCACAAGTGACTGAAGGAGAGACTACCGTCGGTTGTGACGCCGCACCAGAGGGGGGTCATACCGAGATGTTGCGGCGCGGACAATTGGCCGGGGCATCCTCGGGAATGAGGAAAGCCCCACGAACTGGTGATCGCCCCCCCCGGAGGACCAGATGAATACCGGTATCGAACGGGTCGAACCCATCCCCGGTTCGCCCGCCCTGATCAGGAAGGGTCAGCTGCTGACCGACGCCTCGGGCCTCGCGGCCACCGCTCGCTGGGCCGAGGCCGTCACCGAGACCGGGGGCGTCTACCGGGTGCGGCTCTCAGCGGGCGTGGACGTCTGCGACCTCGTGGCGTCGGTACGGGCACGGGGCGTCCGGGCCTCCCCCAACCACGTCCTGACGGGCCAGCCGCTCTATTTCGGGGGCCCGGCCTCCCGGCCCTTCCCCCGCGCCGCCCTCCCGGCGCCCGAGGCCGCCCCGGCCGGGCCTTCGGCGAGCGCCGTGACGGTGGCGCTGGCCGACACCGGCCTGGCGGAGCACCCCTGGTGGCAGGAGAGGCCGTGGTTCCTGGAACGGGGACGGGAGGC
Source organism: Streptosporangium sp. H16 (assembly GCF_051918855.1). Classification (NCBI taxonomy): domain Bacteria; kingdom Bacillati; phylum Actinomycetota; class Actinomycetes; order Streptosporangiales; family Streptosporangiaceae; genus Streptosporangium; species Streptosporangium sp. H16. Next base: position 223,189 of record NZ_JBPXMD010000013.1, on the reverse strand, counting down.
CGCCGAGACGCCCGACTCGGACGGCGACGGCGAGCTGGACCTCCAGGCGGGACACGGCACGTTCGTCGCCGGGCTGATCCTGCGATCGGCCCCGCTGGCACGCCTGCGGCCGATCCGGGTGCTGGACGGCCACGGGATCGGGGACGAGGCCGGGCTGCTGCACGTCCTGGGACGGCTGCGGGCCGAACCGCCGCGGGTGCTCAACCTGTCCTTCGGCGGGCACACCTTCGACGACCGGCCCTCCCCGCTCGTGGAGGCCGCCCTGGAAGGGCTGGCCGGTACGGTCACGGTGGCCTGCGCGGGCAACACCGCCTCCGACCGCCCCTTCTGGCCCGCCGCGTCTCCGGGGGTGATAGCCGTCGGAGCGCTGGACGCGCGGGGGGAGGCGAGGGCCCCGTTCTCGGCGTACGGCCCGTGGGTGGACGCGTGCGCCCGCGGCGAGTGGCTGTCCAGCACCTTCCTCGAGCACGGCGCGTTCCAGGGCTACGCGCGCTGGAGCGGGACCTCCTTCGCCACCGCCCTGGTGAGTGGGGCGATCGCCGCGGCGTGCGCGGACCGGCCCTCCCCGGAGGCCGTGAAGCACGTCCTCGACCCGTCCGGGAGCAGGCGGATCCCCGATTTGGGAGTCGTCGTGCCCATGCCCGGCTAAAGTCTCACCCAAAGTCTTCACGCGAACACCCAGAGTGTTCTACGCGGCCATGGAGGTGCCGGTGGGCGACCAGCACACGATCGACGCCATCCTGGTGGACGACCAGGCGGCCTGGGACGAGCTGGTCACCCGTTTCGAAGGGCTGCTGTGGTCGGCCGTGCGCGCCTACGACCTGAGCCCGGCCGACGCCGCCGACGCGGTGCAGGGCACCTGGCTGCGGCTGCTGGAGAGCCTGCACACCATCCGCGATCCGGACAGGATCGGTCCCTGGCTGTTCACCACGGCCAAGCGCGAGGCGTCCCTGCTGAGCCGGCGGCACCGGGGCGAGCGGCTGGTCGCCGACCCGGCGGACGCCGAGCACGCGCACCTCGCCCCGGCCGGCGCCGGGCACGCCCACGCCGATCCCGCGCTGGCCGTGCTGAGCGCCGACGAGGGCCGCCGCCTGTGGCAGGCCGTCGACGAGATGCAGGAGCCGTGCCGCTCGCTGTTCCGGCTGATGGCCACGGCCCCCGACGCGGGCGTCCACCAGCTGGCCGGGCGTCTGGGCATGCCCAGCGGCAGTTACGGCCCCACCCGGGGCCGCTGCCTGAACCGGCTCCGCACCCTGCTCACCGCCCGGGAGGCGACACCGTGACGCGACATCCGACGGCGATCGACGACGAGTCCCTGATAGCCGCGCTGCGCCTGGCCTCGGGGAACGACCCGGTGCCCGCGCGGGTGACGGCCGCCGCCCGCGCGGCCTTCGGCCTGCGGCTGCCCGACGCCACCACGGCCCGCCCCGTGGCCACGCCCGTGCCGCGAGGCGTCCGCTCCGCCGAGGAGCCCCGGCTGCTGAGGTTCACCGCCGGCGAGCTCACGGTGGAGCTGGAGATCACCTCCGTGGACGGCCTGGTCGACCTGGCGGGCCAGATCTCCCCCTGCCCCGAGGCGGGCACGCTGGTCGAGGTCCGCACCCTGCACCTCACCGAGTCACGCGCGCTGTCCGCGACGGGCCAGTTCGCCGTCACCGGCCTGCCGCCGGGCTGGTTCAGCGTGGTGTGCCACCGGCCCGAGGGCTGCCCCGTGGTCACCAGCTGGACCCGGATCCGCCCGTAGGTGACCTCCGACGAGGCGCTCGCCGCCGCCGAGCACGCGGTCGAGCTCTCGGGCAGCGACCCGGCCCGCGCCCTCGCGCTCGCGCGCACCGTGCTCGCCGCCCTCGCCGCGCTTCCCGCGTCCTGCCGGGAGGTGGCCGATCGGCCCGGCCCGGGTGGCGCTTCGGGCAGCGGCGCCCCGGAACGTGATCCGGAGAGCGACTCGGGCGGCGGTCGTGACGGCGGCGCGGTCGCGGGCCGGGTCGCGGGGTGCGGGCACTGCGAGGCGGAGGCGGTGGCGCACCGGGCGCTGGCGGTGGCGGCGCGCGAGCTGGGCGACCTGCCGTTCGCCGAGGAGCGGCTGGGCCGGGCGGTGCGGATCGCGCTCTCGGCGGGGCTGCCGCACCGGGCGGCCCAGGCGCGGCTGTCGCTGGTCCACGTCCGCACGGAGCTGGGGCACCCGGAGCAGGCGCTGGCCGTCGCCGCGGACGCCGAGCCCGGCCTGACCCCGGCCGAGGTGGGCAAGCTCGGCGTGCACCGGGCCGTGGCCCTGGCGCGGCTCGGCCGCTACCGCGAGGCCGTCGACCACTGCGACCGGGCCGTGCCCGTCCTCGGCGGCGACGTCAGGTTCCTCGCCGGGGCGATGCTGAACCGCGGGCTCGCCCGGGTGTTCCTCGGGGAGTTCGGGGCGGCGGAGGCCGACCTGAGCCGGTGCGCGGAGCTGGCGAGGGACGCGGGCCTGGAACACGTTCTCGCGCTCGCCGAGGGGAACCTGCCGTTCCTGGCCGCGCGGCGCGGTGACCTGCCCGCGGCGTTCAGCGCCTACCGGCGCGCGGAGAGCGTCCTGGTCGGCTACCCGGAACGGCTGGCGACGGTGCGCTGCGACCTGGCCGAGGCCCTGGTCGGCGCCCACCTGCCCGGCGAGGCGCGGGTGCTGCTGGAGATGGCGGTTCCCGAGCTGGTGGCGGCGGGCGCCGGGACGGCGCTGGCCGAGGCCCTCCTCCTGCTCGCCAGGGTCGAGCTGCGCACCGGTGATCCGCGCCGCGCCCGGGAGAGCGCCGAACTGGCCGCCCGCGAGCTGGCCGCGCAGGGGCGGACGGTGCTGGCTCCGGTGGCCGACGAGATCGTCCTGCGGGCCCGGCTCGCGCTGGACCCGCCCTCGGCGGAGCTGCCCGCGGCGATGCTCTCGTGCGCCGACGCCCTCGACGCCGCCGGGCACGGGGACACCTCGGCGGCGCTCAGGCTCACCGCCGCCGAGGTCTCGCTCAGGCTGGACGACCGGCCGTCCGCCGAGGACCAGCTGGCTCTCCTGGCCCGCTCGGGCCGCGGGGTGGTCGCCCTTCAGGCGACGGCGCTGCGACGGTCCCTGGCGGGCGACCGGAGAGGGGCGTTCGCCGCGGTGCTGGCCGGGCTGGCGGAGGTGGGCGCCGGGACGAGGACGTTCGAGGATCCGGTGGTGCGCGCGCACGCCGCCAGGGCCGGTGAGCCGCTGGCCGGGTTCGGGCTGGCCCTGGCGATGCGGACCGGGCGGGGCCGCACGGTCCTGGCCTGGGCCGAGCGGTGGCGGGCGGTCACCGGGGGTACCGGCCGGCCGCTCGCGCCCGGCCTGGCCGCGCTGCGGGCGGCGCTCGGGGAGTCGATCCTGGTGGAGTTCGTCCGCCACGAGGGTGACCTGGTGGCCGTCGTGGTCGCCCGGGACCGCGTGACGCTGCGCCGTCTCGGACCGTTCGCCGCCATCGCCGAGGCCACCGTCCGCCTCCGGTACGGGCTGCGCAGGACGCACCTGCTCGACGGGAGCGCCTCCGAGCCCGGCGCGGAGGCCGCGGAGCTGGAGCGGCTCCTCTTCGGCTCGCTGCGTGACCGGCTGGGCGGCCGGCCGCTGGTGATCGTGCCGACGGGGACGCTGCACACCCTGCCCTGGCCGCTGCTGCCGATGAACGCCGACCGGCCGGTAACCGTGGCGGCCAGCGCCGCCGCCTGGCTGGCCGGGTGGCGGGTGCCGGCCGTACGGGAGGGGCGGGAGGTGGCGGTGCCGGTGGTGGTGGCGGGACCGGGGCTGCGGTACGCGGAGGCCGAGGCCCGCATGGTCGGCGAGTGCCATCCGGGGACCGAGCGGGTGGCGGCGCGGCGGGCGGAGGTGATGGCGGCGCTGGAGCGGGCCGACGTGGCCCACCTGGCCGCGCACGGGATGTTCTCCCCGCGCAGCCCGCTGCTGTCGAGCATCGATCTCGACGACGGCCCGCTGATGGCGTACGACCTGCTGCGGCTGCACACCCCGCCCGCGCTGGTGGTGCTGTCGGCGTGCGACGCGGGGATGGCGCACGCCCCCGCGGACGGGGCGCCCCTGGGGCTGGCGGGCACGTTCCTGTCACTGGGGACGCGATGCGTGGTGGCCAGCCTGGTGCCGGTGCGCGACGAGGAGACGCTGACGCTGATGACCGCCTTCCACGGGGCGCTGGCCGCCGGTGACCCGCCCGCGCGGGCGCTGGCCGTCGCGAGCGGGAAGACCGGCGTGGCGGGCTTCGTCTGCTTCGGGTGCGGGGACCGGCCGGTGGAGATCGGCCCGCAGGAGCCGGTCACCCGGGGCGGCCGGCCGGTGGCGACCGGCCGGAAGGAGCTGATCGTCCGGGGCGGTCAGCCGGTGGCGACCGGCCGGGAGGAGTCGGTCACCCAGTCGGACCACGACCCGACGTAGAGCGCGGCCGGGATGCCGGCCACCTCCAGGGCCAGCACCTCGTGCGCGGCCGTCACGCCGGATCCGCAGTAGGCGCCGACCTCCACGCCGGGGACGACGCCCAGGGTGTTGAAGCGTTCGCGCAGGAAGTCGGGCAGGTGGAAGCGGCCGGAGGGGTCGACGTTCTCGCCGGTGGGGGCGCTGACCGCGCCCGGGATGTGCCCGGCGACCGGGTCGATCGGCTCGACCTCGCCCCGGTAGCGCTCGGCCGCGCGGGCGTCGAGCAGCACCCCGTCGGCGGCGAGCTCGCCGGCCCGTGTGGCGTCGAGCACCGGCATCCCGCCCGGCCGCGCCTCGAAGTCGCCGGGCTCGGGGCGGCGCTCCTCGACGGAGACAGGCAGGCCCTCCGAGACCCAGGCGCGCAGGCCCCCGTCGAGGACCCGCACGTCGGGGTGGCCGAAGTAGCGCAGGAGCCACCAGGCGCGGGCGGCGGCCGCGGTGGAGTCGGCCCCGTCGTAGACGACGACGGTCCGGGAGCCGGACACGCCGAGCCGGCGCATCGCCTCCTGGAACGCCTCGGCGGAGGGCAGCGGGTGGCGCCCGCCCTCGCCCCCCGGCCCGGCGTGGGCCGCGAGGTCGGTCTCCAGGTCGCAGAAGACCGCGCCGGGGATGTGCCCCTCTCGGTAGGAGTCGATCCCGGCCGGTCCCGTGGGCAGGACGACGAGCTTCCAGCGCACGTCGAGGACGCTCACCCCGGTCATGCCCTCCAGCTCGGCGGGGGTGATCAGCGGGCTCATCGGGTGCTTACCTCCAGAAGGGGAACGTACTGCTCGGCGGGTGTCAGCGAGCCGTGGCAGCCGAGGAACCCCGCCTCGTGCGGCTCGGCGACCGAGGCGACGACGGCGCAGTCGGTGTACGGCACCGCGAGGACGTCGCCGATCCTGGGCAGCCACTCCGGACGGATCTCCGGCCCGAACCAGCCGGATTCGACCGCCTCCTCCCGGGACACCACCCACGCCTTTCCCGCGAGGACGTCGCGCCAGGTGTCGAGGACCGCCGCCGAGGCGCCGGGGGCGGTGTAGAGGTGGCGGGCCCTGGCCTCCCCGCCGAGCAGGGTGACGCCCTCGCGCAGCTCGGGGAGGGCGTCGACGTCGACGCGGTCGGCGATGTTGATCATGCCGTGGTCGGCGGTGACGTACATCGCCGAGTTCGGCGGGAGCGTCTCCGCCAGCCGCTCGGCCATCCGGTCGACCAGAGCGAGCTGGTCGAGCCAGGCCGGGGAGCCCCAGCCGTTGACGTGGCCGGTGGAGTCGAGGTCGCCGTAGTAGACCGAGACGTGGGCCCGGGGCTCGGCCAGCGCGTGGCGGACCCCGGCGATCCGGTCGTCGACCTCGTCGGCCCCGACGAAGCGCACGCCCCGGTAGACGGCCCTGTTGAAGCCGGTGGTCTCGAACTTGGCCGGGCCGACGTAGCTGACCGTGACGCCGGCCGCCGCCGCGCGCTCGTAGACGGTCGGGGCCGGCTGCCACTCCCCGGGCTCGACGAGGGGGCCCGGGGCGGTCCAGCGCAGGCAGTTGAGCATGTATCCGGCGCCGGGCACGGCGAGCTGGTAGCCGAGCATGCCGTGCCCGCCCGGCGGCATGCCGGTGCCGAGGGTGCCCAGGCTGGTCACGGTCGTGGCGGGGAAGCCCGCGGTGAGCACCCCGCCGGACACCCCGCCGGACAGGGAGGACAGGAACGGCGCGACGTCGGGGTGGGCCCGGATCAGCTCGGCGCCCATGCCGTCGACGAGGAACAGCAGGACCCGCCCCGCCGGGGCGAGATCCAGCGGGTTGTCGCCGTCCACCCCGACCGCGGCGAGCAGCGAGGCGGACAGGTCCGCGAGCGAGGCCGTCCCGTACGCGGGGACCAGGGGGTTCATGAGGCGGTGCGGGCGGTGGCCTCCGACAGTGCCTTGGCGAAGGCCAGCACGTGGGAGACGGCCTCCGGCCCGTCGGCCGCCTCGCTCACCCGCAGGGAGAGGTCGTCGGCCGTGATGGCGCCGGTGTATCCGTGGTCGGCCTCGCAGTTCTCGTCGCCGCAGGTGGCCGGCTCCAGGTCGACGTGGGAGATGGCTCCCCAGCCGATGGTGAGCGTGACCTCCGTGGGCGGCACTCCCGGCACGTAGGAGGCGGGGTCGGGGACGACCCGGGTGACCGCGACCGACTGGATCCGGCTGAGGCGCACGGCCTCGGTGGTCGTGGAGGCGTGGGACGCCGACACCCCCTCCACCGGCGGGTGCTCGTCGGTGTGGCAGACGAGCAGCCGGGTGGGGGAGAGCACCAGCACGGTGACGTGCCTGCGCACCTCCATGGCCGGGTCGAAGGTGGCCTCGTGGTGCACGACGTAGGCGTCCACCTGCTCCTTGCCGAGCGCGGACTCGACCGCGTCGGCGACCAGGTCGGGATAGTAGCCACTGCGGTCGATGGCGTCGCGCAGGCCGGCGGACGAGAGTCGGGTTTCCCTCATGGGTCCATCCTGCCCTGTCCGGGGCAGCGCTTTCACCGGGAGCACGTGAGCTTCGGCCCGCGGTGCAAATCGTGATGCGGCCCGCCACCGGCTTCTCCGGCAGGAAAGGCGTCGCCGGGGCGATCCGGGAGCCGCCTGGAGCCCGTTCCCGCCCGCGGCTTTACCCTCCGATCGGTTTGGCGTGATCCCGTCGGGGTTATCGGGAGCGGTAGCGGTGGCGTGCGCGTACGTCCGGGGAGCGGTAACGGGCGATTCTCCGCATTCTCCGCCTTGCTTTACATATCTGGGAATGCTTTTCACCGCCCCGAAATCGGAAGCGGTGCATTCCTACCGGAATCGGGGGCGAGAAATATGGCCGGTGAAGGTCCGGATTCAGCGGGGCGGGCCGGAGGGACCGGAGGGACCGGAGGGACACTGTCGGATTCGCCGCAGCGGGCCCGGCCCGCGTGGCGGACCGGCCTCTCGCGCCTCGCGGCGACCGTCCCGGTGACCGTCGTGACGGCCGCCATGACGGCCGCGGCGGCGACCGCCGTGAGCCCGTCCGTCTCGGGGGCGGAGCTCCCCGGCGACCTGATCCTCACCACGGTTCACGACGGCCCGTTCGAGGCGGGCGGCGCCGGCACGTTCTCCATCGATGTCACCGCGGCCCCCGGCTCCGCCGGGATCACCCGTCCGACCGAGGTCGCCTACCACTTCCCCTCCGGCCTGACCCCGGTGAGCGCCTCGGGCACGGGCTGGAGGTGCCGGATCACGGCCAGGATCGTCGGCTGCGGCACGCGCGGCCTGGTCGCCCCCGGATTCCAGCTTCCCCGGATCACGGTCGGCGTGGCCGTGTCGCGGAACGCCTCGGGGACGCTGACCGCGTCCGGCAGAGCCGTTCATGCCGTCCATGCCGTCCGGGACGACATGGACGACATGGACGACATGGTCGACCCCAGCGCGGAGACGGGCACGAAGACAGGCACGGAGACCGCGATGGAGACCGGCCCCGCGCCCGCCACCGTCGCCAGCACGGTCCAGATCGTCCCCGCGACCCGGCGGACGGGCCAGAACGGGTGAGTCCTCTAGCCGAGGCGCCGGGGGCCGCCGTCGGGGCGCGGGCCCTCGTGGCTGCGGAGCACGGCGCGGGCGCCCAGCACGATCACCCCGGACTCCCCCACCAGCACCGGGTCGAGGGTGAGCCGCGCCACCTCGGGGAGGTCGTCCGCCAGCCGCCCGAGCCGGATCAGCAGATCCTCCAGGGCCTCGACGGCGACCGGCGGGTAGCCGTACTCGCCGAGGAGAAGGGGCGCGGCGCGCGGCGACCTCACCAGCGCGGCGGCGTCCTCACGGGTCAGCGGGGCCAGCCGGTACGCCTCGTCGCGTAGCAGCCTCGCGGTGATCTCGCCGAGCCCGAAGGAGACCACCGCGCCGAAGGCCGGGTCGTCCATCACCCCGGCCACGGTCGGCACCGCGGGCTGCGGGGCCATGCGCTGCACCGCGAGCACGGCCTCCGGTTCGAGCTGGCGCGTCAGGTCGGCGTAGGCGTCGCGCACCCCGTCGGGCCCTGACAGTCCCAGCCGCACGGTCCCCGCGCGCATGGCCGCCTCGGGGCCCGCCGCCTTCAGCACGACCGGCCAGCCGAGCCTCGACGCCGCCTCGACGGCCTCCTCCGGCGACTCCACCGTCTCCGACGGCCAGACCTCCACCCCGTAATGGGCGAGCAGCTGCGAGGCGTCGATCTCGGCCGGGGCGTCTCCGAGCGTCGCGAGCACGAGGTCGCGCGCGGCGCCGGCGTCGACGCCCTCGATCTCCTCGGGCAGTCCCGCGGGCCGCTCCAGCCAGCGCGCGTGCCGCACGACGTGGGCGAGCGCGCGGACCGCCTCCTCGGGCGCCGCGTACGAGGGGATGGAGCCCCGCCCGGGTACGGTGCCGACCCGCAGCTCGTCGAGCATGCCGATCCTGCCCTCGAAGGTGGCCAGCACCGGCTTGCCGCAGTCGCGGGAGGCGCGCAGCAGCTCGGCGGCGACCTCCGCGCCGTCGCCGGGGATGGGCGGCATGTAGATCGCGACCACGGCGTCCACGTCCGGGATCACCGAGGTCAGGGCCGCGCCGAACTCCTCCGCGCAGGCCCGCGCGCCGAGGTTGACCGGCGGGCTCGGCTCCAGGCCCACCCGCACGCAGGCGTCGGCCGCGAGGAGCGCCATCGCGTCGGAGTTGCTGACCAGCCCGACCCTGGACCCGGCCGGCAGCGGCTGGTAGGCCAGCAGCTGCGCCACGTCGAACTGCTGGATCAGGTCGTCGACCCTGATCACCCCCGCCTGCTCGAACAGCGCGCTGAGCGCGGTGTCGGGCAGGCCGAGCACGGGCGCGGCGTGGCCGGTGGGCACGCCCTGGGTGGTGCCGCCGCTCTTGACGACCACGATCGGCTTGCGGCGCGAGATGCGGCGCGCGAGGCGGGCGAACTTGCGGGGGTTTCCCAGCGACTCCAGGTAGAGCAGGATCACGTCGGTGCGCGGGTCCTCCTCCCAGTACTGGAGCAGGTCGTTGCCCGACACGTCGGCGCGGTTTCCCGCCGAGACGAACGAGGAGATGCCCATGCCGCGCTGGGCCACCCGCTGCAGCAGCGCGGTGCCCAGGGCGCCCGACTGGCTGAAGAAGCCGACCCTGCCGAGCCCCGGGAGGGTCGCGGCGAGGGTGGCGTTCAGCCGTACCGCGGGGTCGGTGTTGGCGATGCCGAGGCAGTTGGGGCCGACGACCCGCAGGCCGTACGCGCGGGCGATGCGCGCCAGCTCGTCCTGCCTGGCCCGGCCCTCGGGCCCGGTCTCGCCGAACCCCGAGGAGACCACGATCAGCCCGCGTACGCCCTTCTCCGCGCACTCCTTGACCACCTCGATCACCCCGTCGGCGGGTACGGCGAGCACGGCGAGGTCCACCTCGCCGTCGATGGCCGTCACGCTCGGGTAGGCCCGCACCCCCGCGACGGCCCGCGCCTCGCGGTGCACGGGGTAGACCGGGCCGGCGAAGTCGGCGCCGAGCAGGTTGCGCAGCACGGTCTGGCCGACGCCGCCCGGTTCGCGGCCCGCTCCCACGACCGCCACCGAACCCGGGGAGAGCAGCCGTTCGATGGAGCGGGACTCGGCGCGGTGCTCGCGGGCGGTGGTCACCTCCTGGGCGGTCTCGGTCGGGGTGAGGTCGAGGGTCATCCTGACCACGCCGTCGGCGAAGCGGCTCTGCGCGGTGTAGCCGACCTGCTTGAGCACCGCCATCATCTTCTGGTTGGCGGGCAGGACGTCGGCGACGAAACGCGCGATCCCCTGCTCCCTGGCGGTGGCGGCCAGGTGTTCGAGGAGCACCGAGGCGACCCCCCGGCCCTGGTGGGCGTCCTCGACGAGGAAGGCGACCTCGGCCTCACCGGGCTCGATCCGGTCGTAGCGGATGACCGCCACCATCTCGGTGCCGATCGTGGCGATCAACGCCACCCGGCTCTCGTAGTCGACGTTGGTGAACCAGGTGATCTCCCGCTCCGACAGCCGCGGACGGGGACCGAAGAAGCGGAAGTAGATCGACTCGTCGGACAGCCGGCCGTAGAAGGAACGCAACCGGTCGGCGTCGGCGGGCCGAATCGGGCGTACGTGGGCGGTGCCGCCGTCCGAGAGAACGACGTCCGCCTCCCAGTGAGCGGGATACTGAGCAGCCTCCACAGTCCCGAGAGTAGACGCGAATCTCATATGGCAGACCACCCGGACGGATTCACGCAACGCTTGTGCATCGACTGTGGTCCGGTGTCCGGTCAAGACCCCATACGCTGGCCGGAAGCTGTTAAGTTTTTCGCGGCTAGAGGCACGACCAGAGGTATGGCTTGAAGCATGTCTAGAGGCACGTCGGCATCGAAGGCAGCAAGGTGGTGACATCATGACGCGGGTGGTCGTGGTGGGCGATCTCATGACCGACGCGGTCGCGCGGGCTCGCTACCCGCTGGCCAGGGCCAGCGACACACCGGCGATCGTCACCATGCACGGCGGTGGTTCGGGTGCCAACATCGCCTCCTGGCTCGCCGTCGAGGGCACCGAGGTCGCCTTCATCGGGCGGCGCGGCGCCGACATCACGGGCCGTAACCGCGACATGGAGCTGATGGGCTACGGCGTCGATGCCCGCCTCGTCATGGATCCCGAGCGCCCGACCGGCACCTGCGTGGTGCTCGTCACCCACAAGGGCGAGCGCACCATGCTGTCCGACCCGGGCGCGAACGCGGCCCTGTCCCCCGAGGACCTGCCCCGCGACCTGTTCTCCCAGGGCGGGCACCTGCACCTGTCCGGCTACACCCTGATCAACGAGGGCTCCCGCGACGCCGGCATGGCCGCCCTGGAGATGGCCCGCCGCGCGGGGATGTCCGTCTCGGTCGACTGCTCCTCCTCCGCCCCCCTGGAGCGCACCGGCGCCGAGCCCTTCCTGGAGTGGACGCAGAGCGCCAAGCTGCTGTTCGCCAACGCCGACCAGGCCAAGGTCCTCACCGGCCGCGACGACCCCGCCGCCGCCGCCAAGGTCCTCACCGCCTGGTTCCCCCAGGTCGTCGTGAAGCTCCGCGACGAGGGCGCGCTCTGGTACGCCAACAACCGCCCCGACCCGATCGGGGTTCCCGCCGAGCCCGTGGAGCGCGTGGTCGACGGCACCGGTGCCGGTGACGCCTTCACCGCCGGCTTCCTGCCCGCCTGGCTCGGCGGCAAGCCCCCGGCCGAGGCCCTCGCCTCCGGCTGCCACCTGGCCTCCCGGGCCATCTCGCACCTGGGCGCCCGTCCCCGCCTCTGACCGTTCCCGCCTGGGCGCCCGTCGCCTCTGACCCCTCGTGCCGCTGCCTCTCGTGCCGCTGACCGCCCGTGCCGCTGCCGGCCGCCGGTCCGCGCCGGGTGCGGTCCCGGGTTTTCCCGCTCTCCACGGTGATCCAATAATGTGGTGGGACCATGTTCGCGGCGATCCCCTGGAGTGACGCATGCCGGAGCCCCGCCCCCTGCGGCCGGGTGACCCGGAGCTGATCGGCCCGCACCGGCTGGTCGGATTCCTCGGCGAGGGCGGCCAGGGCGTGGTCTACCTGGCGCGCACCCCCGAGGGAGAGCGCGTCGCGCTCAAGGTGCTGCACGCCAGGCTCTCCGACGACGCGCATGCCAAGCGGCGCTTCCAGCGGGAGGCCGACGCCGCCCGGCGGGTCGCCCCGTTCTGCACCGCCCGGGTGCTGCAGGCCGACGCCACCGGTGACCGGCCGTACATCCTGAGCGAGTACGTCGACGGCGAGTCCCTGCAGCAGGTGGTGTCCAGGGAGGGCCCGCGCGAGGAGTACGCGCTGGTCAGGCTGGCCGTCGCCACCGCCACCGCGCTGGCCGCGATCCACCGTGCCGGGATCGTGCACCGCGACCTCAAGCCCAGCAACGTCCTGCTCGGCCCCGACGGCCCCCGCGTCATCGACTTCGGCATCGCCAGAGCCCTGGACGCCGCGTACAGCCTGACCACGGACCTGGTCGGCACGCCCGCCTACATGGCGCCCGAGCAGTTCCACGAGCAGGAGGTCGGACCGGCGGGCGACGTGTTCGCCTGGGCCGGGACCATGGTGTTCGCGGCGACCGGGCAGCCGCCGTTCGGGCTGGGCAACCTGGCCGTGGTGATGCGCCGCATCCTCATCGCGGAACCGGACCTGTCCGGCGTGCCGGAGTCGCTGCGCCCGCTGCTGGGCGCGGCCCTCACCAAGGACCCCCGCTCCCGGCCCGGCTCGGCCGACGTGCTGGACATGCTGCTGAACGCGGCCGGTGATCCCGGGCCGGTCTCCGGAACGTTCCCGGCACCGGCTCCCCTGCCGGGCCGCGCGCCGGGAACGGCCCGCTCCTCCGCCGCGTTCCCGGCACCGGCTCCCCTGCCGGGCCGCGCACCGGTCCCGCCCCGGTCCTCCGTCCCGTCCCCGGCACCGTCTGGAGCACCGTCGGAAGCACCGTCCGGGGCGCCGTCGAGAGCTCCATCGGGGGCTCCGTCGGGGGCGCCGTCTCCCGCGACGCCTTCCACCGGGTTCTCCTCGCCGTCACCCGGCCGGCTCGCCCGGCTTGCCCAGCTCGCCGGCACGGTGGGGCGCCGGCGGATCCTGCTCGCCGCCTCGGCCCTGGCGACCGCCTGCGCGCTGGGCGTCGCTACCTGGCTGGTCCTGCCGTCCGGCGAGCCCGGCGCCGTCTCGCGGGTGACGCCGAAGCCGGCGCCGACCGGCTTCGACGCGGCCTCGGCCTCGGTCGTCAGCCCCTCGGCACGCAGGGGCGGGACGATGCGGTTCGGCGCCGGCTTCGTCGCCGACTCCTTCGATCCTGGCAACACCTACTACCCGTCGCTGTGGAACGTCGCGCGGCTCTACGGACGCTCGCTGACGATGTACCGGCCCGTTCCCGGCGCCGGGAGCCGGGAACTCGTGGGCGACCTGGCGGAGGGCCCCGGCGTGCCCAGCGACGGGGGCAGGACGTGGACGTACCGGCTCAGGGAGGGCCTGAAGTACGAGAACGGCACGCCGATCGTCGCCGCGGACGTCAAGCACGCCGTGCTCCGCGCGATCGGCAAGAACACGCTCAGCCGGGGCCCGTACCACTTCGAGGAGCTCCTGAACCTGCCCTCGGGCTACCGGGGCTACTTCGCGTCGCCGAAGGCCGACACCGACGGGGCGATCCGGACCCCGGACGACCGGACCGTCGTGTTCCACCTCAGAAAGCCGCACGGGGCGTTCGACCACGTCGCCCAGGTCCCCCAGACCATGCCGGTCCCCGAGGCGAAGGACACCGGCGCCGCGTACGAGAAGCACGTGCTCTCCTCGGGCCCCTACATGTTCGAGAGCGCGGAGCGGGGCAAGCGGCTCGTCCTGGTCCGCAACCCGCACTGGTCACCGGCGACCGACCCGAACCGCCGGGCGCTCCCCGACCGCTACGAGATCACCTTCGACATGGACCAGGACGCCGTCGACAAGGGCCTCGTCTCCGGCGACCTCGACCTGGACCTCGACTCGGGCGCGAGCGCGAACCTGCCGGAGCGGATCGCGGCCGATCCCGCGCTCAGGGCGCGGGCCGACGCGCCCACGATCGGCTGGCTGCGGTACGTCGCGATCAACCCGCAGGTGCTGCCCTTCGACAACGTGGCCTGCCGCAGGGCCGTGTTCGCCGCGGCGGACCGGGAGGCCCTGCGCGACGCCTACGGCCGCGGCCTGCGCGCGGGCACGATCGCCACCGGGCTGCTCCCGCCGACCATCTCCGGGCACCGCCCGCTGAACCTGTACCAGACCGGCAAGGGCGACGTGGCCGCGGCTCGCGGGCAGCTGGCCGCGTGCGGGCGGCCCGGCGGCTTCGCGGCCACGATCGTCTTCCGGGCCGGACAGCCCGCCGAGCGGAAGGCCGCCGAGGCCCTGAAGGCGACCCTGGGACGCGTCGGGATCCGGCTCACGCTCAGGGGCATGTCCCAGGCCGAGCACACGGCCCAGCACGGCGGCAGCCCCTCCTATCTGCGGAAGGAGAAGATCGGCCTCTCCATCCGGGCCTGGACCGCCGACTGGCCGGAGGGCGCCAGCTACCTGCCGTACCTGGCCGACAGCAGGGAGATCCTGGAGGACGGCCTGTCGTTCAACGTGAGCGTGCGCCTGCCCGAGGCCGACCACCTCATCGACCAGGCCGGCGCCGAGCTCGACCCCGGCCGGCGCGAGGAGCTGTGGGCGCGGGTCGACCGCACGGTCATGGAGCAGGCCGTCGTGCTGCCCGTCCAGTGGGACACCCGCGTCCTGCTCCGCGGCAAGCGCCTGACGAACGTGCACGTCAGCCACGCCTTCTCCGACTACGACTACGTCGATCTGGGCCTTTCCTGAGACCCGCGCCTTTCCTGGGGGACATACCTTCTTGAGGCCTTCTTGAGGGCCGCGCCTTTCGTCGGGGTCGCGCCTTCCCGGGAGCCCGCCGCCCCCCTCCAGGCGATTCCCGACGGGCTCCCGACCGGCTTCTAGCTGGTGACCGCGAGGGCGAGCGGCAGCACGGCGGGGGCCCCGGCGTGGCGGAGCATGGCGGCTCCCAGCGTCATCGTCCAGCCGGTGTCGACCAGGTCGTCGACGAGCAGGACCGGGCCTCCGGCCCCGGCGACGGCCGGGCCCAGGGCGGCGGGCATGGCCAGGGTGCCCCTGATCGCCTGGACGCGCTGCGCGCTGTTGAACTGCCGTCCGGGCGGGCCCGACCGGTAACCGAGGTCGCCCAGGTAGGACAGGCGCCCCACCTGGGCCAGCCGCTCGGCGAGGCTGCGGACGAGCTGGGGGCGGCTGCCCGAGGGCACCGCGACGACGCCGACCGGGCGCTGGGCCCACTCCCAGGACGACAGCACCTTGATCACGGCGGCGAAGACGTCGTCGGGGACCGGCCCGTCGGCGGCGCCGTCGGCGAGGAGGCCGCGCAGGCGGTTGCCCCAGCCGATGTCGGTGAGCCTGCCCAGCGCCCGGCCGGGCTCGGCACCCAGCTCCGGCCTGATCCGGCCCTTGAGGTCGGCCAGCCCGGTCGGCCACTGCTTGCGCGCCTCGACGTCAACCCCGGGCCGCTGGAGTCGGTCGGCGGCCGACCGTACGGCCTGCTCGTCCACCTCGGGCGAGCGGTGGAGGCCGGTGCAGTTGTCACAGCGGCCGCAGGGGGAGGCGGTGTCGTCGTCGAGGCGGCGGCGCAGGAACTCCTCCCGGCAGCCGGTGGTGTCGAGGTATTCGAGCATGGCCCGCTGCTCGGCCTCGCGCTCGGCGGCGACTCTGGCGTAGCGCGGGGCGTCGTAGCCCCAGGGCTCGCCGGTGGACTCCCAGCCGCCCTTGACCCGGCGCACCGCGCCGTCGACGTCGAGGACCTTCAGCATGGTCTCCAGGCGGCTGCGGCTGAGGTCCACCCGGTTCTCCAGGGCGGCCGTGGACATCACGCCGCCCTCCTCCAGCGCGGCCAGCACGGAGCGCACGACGGGCTCGGGAGGGAAGGCGAGCGAGGCGAAGTAGGCCCAGATGTCGCGGTCCTCCGCGCCGGGCAGCAGGATCACCTCGGCCCGCTCGACCCCTCGGCCCGCGCGGCCGACCTGCTGGTAGTAGGCCACCGGGGACTGGGGCGCGCCGACGTGCACCACGAAGCCGAGGTCGGGCTTGTCGTAGCCCATGCCGAGCGCGGAGGTCGCGACCAGTGCCTTGATCTTGTTGTCGAGCAGTGCCTGCTCGGCGGCGAGCCGCTCGGCCTGCTCGGTCTGCCCGGAGTAGGCGATCACCTCGTGGCCCTGCTCGCGCAGGTAGGCGGCGATCTCCTGGGCGGCGGCCACGGTGAGCGTGTAGACGATGCCGGAGCCGGGGAGCTCGTGCAGCGTGCGGGCGAGCCAGGCCAGGCGCTGCTCGGCGCCGCGCAGGCGCACGACCCCGAGGTGGAGGCTGTCGCGCTCCAGCGCGCCGCGCAGCACGAGCGTCTCCTCGCCCATCTGCTCGGCGACGTCGCGGGTCACCCTGGCGTTGGCCGTGGCGGTGGTCGCGAGGATCGGCACGCCCTCGGTGAGCTCCTCGAACAGCGTGCGCAGCCGCCGGTAGTCGGGGCGGAAGTCGTGGCCCCAGTCGGAGATGCAGTGTGCCTCGTCGACCACGATCAGGCCCGCGCTCTCGGCCAGCTCGGGCAGCACGTGGTCGCGGAAGTCGGGGTTGTTGAGCCGCTCGGGGCTGACGAGCAGCACGTCGACCTCGCCCTCGGCGACCTGGTTGTAGACCTGCTCCCACTCCTCGGGATTGGCCGAGTTGACCGTGACCGCGGTGATCCCGGCGCGCTCGGCGGCGGCGATCTGGTTGCGCATCAGGGCCAGCAGCGGCGACACGATGACGGTCGGCCCCTCGCCCAGCTCGCGCAGGAGCGCGGTGGCGATGAAGTAGACCGCCGACTTGCCCCAGCCGGTGCGCTGCACCACGAGCACCCGGCGCCGGTCCATGACCAGCGCCTTGATCGCCGCCCACTGGTCCTCGCGCAGCCGGGCGTGCTCCCCGGCGAGCGCCCGCAACCGCTCCTCGGCCTCTTCGCGCAGCATCAGCTCTTCGCTCACCCGGTCATTGGTACCAGGTCTCGCCGACTGTTTTTCCCCGGTACGGCATACACGGGCGGCACCTGCCGTCGGCGCCACCGGCACCCGCGGCGCCGGGAGCTGGGGACCTGACGGGCTCCGAGCCATGATTTGATGCATCCACTATGGACGTCACCACCTGGTACCTCGAACAGACCTCACGCTCGGACCTGCTGCCCGCCAAGCCGCCGTCGGTCGAGGTCGACGTCGTGCGTGCCGAGCTGCCCTCGCCCGAGTTCAACCGGTTCCTCCTCACGGCCGTCGGCGGAGACTGGCACTGGACCAACAAGCTGCCGTGGACCTGGAACGAGTGGGCGGACTGGCTGGCCGGCGGCGTGGAGACCTGGGTGGCCTACCACCGCGGCACCCCCGCGGGCTATGTCGAGCTCGTCCCCCAGGACGGCGGGACCGTCGAGATCGCCTCCTTCGGTCTCCTGGCGTGGGCGATCGGCAAGGGCATCGGCGGTCACCTCCTGGAGATCGGCGCGGCCAGGGCCTGGGACCTGGCCGACCGGCAGCCGGAGCGGGAGGCGACCCGGCGGGTGTGGCTGCACACCTGCTCCCTCGACAGCCCGGTGGCGCTCGCCAACTACAAGGCGCGCGGCTTCAGGGTCTACGACACCAAGGTGAACGTGCCCGGCGACGAGTACGAGGGCGAGACCCCCGGCCCCTGGCCGGGAGCGGGCCCCAGGACCCGAGGCCTCCCCGGCACATCGGCCGCCCCCGGCACGGCGCCGTAGCGGCAGTACCCACGGGCAGGCCGGGGAAGGCCCGGAAGTGTCGGATGGGCTGGGTATGGTATCGAGTCTCGGTATGATGCCCGGTCGCCCCCGTCACCGGCCTCCCACCGGACATCCCGGCCAAGGCTCCCCGGGGAGCCGGCGCCAACGGTTGGACCACGAAGACAGAAGGAGGATGCGCCTCCCCTCGGCCAGACGGCCGGGGCGCGCGCGCAGGAAATCAGATGGCTCGACGGACGACCACACCCCCGACCGACGAGGGCTTCGAGGAGCGGATCGTCGACATCGACGTTTCCACCGAGATGCGCACCAGCTTCCTCGAATACGCATATTCGGTGATCTACCAGCGTGCGCTGCCGGACGCCAGGGACGGCCTCAAGCCGGTCCAGCGCCGCATCCTCTACTCGATGAGCGAGATGGGCCTGCGGCCCGACCGGGGCCACGTCAAGTCGTCGCGCGTCGTCGGCGACGTGATGGGCAAGCTCCACCCGCACGGCGACACCGCCATCTACGACGCGCTGGTCCGCATGGCCCAGCCGTTCTCGATGCGCCTGCCGCTCATCGACGGGCACGGCAACTTCGGCTCCCCCGACGACCTGCCCGCCGCGATGCGCTACACCGAGGCCCGGCTGGCCTCGGCGGCCATGGCCGTGGTCCAGTCGATCGACGAGGACACGGTCGACTTCAAGCCCAACTACGACGGCCAGGAGACCGAGCCCACGGTCATGCCGTCTGCCTTCCCCAACCTGCTGGTCAACGGTGCCACCGGCATCGCGGTCGGGATGGCCACCAACATGGCGCCGCACAACCTCGTCGAGGTCGTCGCCGCCGCCCGCCATCTGATCAAGAAGCCCGACGCGACGCTCGACGACCTGATGCGGTTCGTCCCCGGCCCCGACCTGCCCACCGGCGGCACGATCATCGGCCTCGACGGCATCCGCGACGCGTACGCCAAGGGCCGGGGCACCTTCCGGATGCGCGCCAAGTGCGCCGTCGAGCAGGTCAGCCCCCGCCGCAAGGGCATCGTCGTCACCGAGCTGCCCTTCAACGTCGGCCCCGAGCGCGTGGTCACCAAGATCAGGGAGCTGGTCACCGCCAAGAAGCTCCAGGGCATCTCCGACCTCAAGGACCTCAGCGACCGGCACAAGGGCCTGAGCCTGGTCATCGAGATCAAGAACGGCTTCATCCCCGAGGCCGTGCTGGAGGAGCTCTACCGGCTCACGCCGATGGAGGAGACCTTCGGCATCAACAACGTCGCCCTGGTCGACGGCGAGCCGCGCACGCTGGGCCTGCGCGAGCTGCTCCAGGTCTACGTCGACCACCGCATCGACGTGGTCCGCCGCCGCTCCCTGTACCGCCGGCGCAGGCGCGAGGAGCGGCTGCACCTCGTCGAGGGCCTCATCGTCGCCCTGCTCAACATCGACGAGGTCATCCAGGTCATCCGCTCCTCCGACAACTCCGCCCAGGCCCGCGAGCGCCTGACGGAGGTCTTCGAGCTGTCGGAGACCCAGGCCAACTACATCCTCGACACCCCGCTGCGCCGCCTGACCCGCTACGACAAGCTGGAGCTCGACCGCGAGAGCCAGACCCTGCGCGACGAGATCGCCGAGCTGACCGCGATCCTGTCCTCCGACGACAGGCTCCGCAAGGTCGTCTCCGACGAGCTCGCCCAGGTCTCCAAGACCTTCGGCACCCCGCGCCGCACGGTGCTGCTGGAGTCCTCGGGGGTCACGAGGAACGTCTCGGTCCCCCTGGAGGTGGCCGACGACCCCTGCCTGGTGCTGTTCTCCTCCACCGGCCTGCTGGCCCGCACCTTCGACGCCTCGCCGCTGGCCGGCGACGGTGACCGCTCGTCCCACGACGTGCTGGTCTCCGCCGTGCGGAGCACGGTCAGGGGCGAGGTGGGCGTGGTCACCAACCAGGGGCGGATGATCCGGGTCCAGGTGGTCGACCTGCCCACGCTGCCCCGCTCGGCCAACCCGCCGTCGCTGTCCGGTGGCCACCCGGTCACGGAGTACGTCACCTTCAACCCGGGCGAGACGGTCGTCGGCATCGGCTCGCTCGATCCCGACGGGCCCGGCCTGGCGCTGGGCACGGCGCAGGGGGTGGTCAAGCGGGTCGTTCCCGACTACCCGGCCAACCGCGACGACTTCGAGGTGATCACCCTCAAGGACGGCGACACGGTGGTGGGCGCGGTCGAGCTGGAGAGCGAGGACCACGATCTCGTCTTCATCACCTCCGAGGCACAGCTGCTGCGCTACTCTGCCTCCGTCGTCCGCCCGCAGGGCCGTCCCGCGGGCGGCATGGCCGGTGTACGACTGGACGGCGATGCCGTGGTGATCTGGTTCGGCGCGGTCGATCCGGCCCGCGAGTCGCAGGTCGTGACCATCGCCGGTTCCTCGACGGCGCTGCCCGGCACCCAGATCGGCGGCGCCAAGATCTCCGACTTCGCCGAATATCCGCCGAAGGGCCGGGGCACCGGCGGGGTCCGCGTCCAGCGGTTCCTCAAGGGCGAGGACGTCCTGCTGCTCGCCTGGGCGGGTCCCGGACCGGCCCGCGCGGTCTCTGCCGTCGGCAAGCCTGTGCCCCTGCCCGAGGAGCTGGGCCGCCGTGACGGCTCCGGCGTACGGCTCACCCACACCGTCTCGGCCGTGGGCGGCGCCCTCGGCGCCGGAGGCGGCGAGGAGGGCTCAGCGGCGGCTCCGGCCCCCGAGGAGTGACCACCCGCCCGCGGCAAAGGCCCCGGGAGCCCCGCCAGGACGGCGGGGTTCCCGGGGCCTCGCGCGGCGAACCCTCGCCGGCTCCGAGATCACGGGAGGCGGCCGGCGGGCCGTGAGGGCCTCCGTGAGGCGTCCGGCCCTGAGGCCCCGCGCACACAAAGCGACATGCACGGGGACGGCCGGTCGGCCGCGACTCCGGGAGCGCGCCGGACGCCCGGATCGGCCCGGAGGCCCTGAGATCACTCAGGAGGGTCAGTCGACGCACAGGCAGAACGGGTGCCCGGCGGGGTCGAGAAAGACCCGGAAACCCTCGTTCTCGCCCGGCTGGTACGGGTGTTTGGACGCGCCCAGCGCCAGCGCCTCCTTCTCGGCCTCGTCGAGGTTCTCGACCGTCAGATCGAGGTGGAACTGCTGGGGCCGCTCGGTGGTCGGCCACTCCGGCGGCCGGTAGTCGTGGACCAGCTGGAAGCAGAGGCGTCCGGGCCTGCCCCCGGTGACCACCACCCACTCGTCCTCGACACTGGCGATCTGCCAGCCCAGGAGCGCGCTGTAGAAGTCGGCCAGTTGCTTGGGGTCCGGGCAATCGAGAACGATCGACCTCAGCTGCGCGATTCCCATGCTTCCTCCCAGACTCGGCACCGACGAAGATCCTATGGCGGTGTCACCGGGAGCCTCAACGGCTGCCGTACCGATCAGCCAGGGGCACGCGGGGCGCCCCGGCCCGGTGCCACGGCCACGGTCCGGGTCCGCCTTTCCCGGGCGGACGGGCTGAAACCCGGGCTCTCAGGTGAGCACGCCCTGGAGCGCGAACCGGATCGCCATCAGCAGTTGCCAGGGCTCACCCGACTCCCAGAAACGGACGACCCGGGCGACCCGGTCCGTCGGCTCGAACTCACCGGTCCCCTGGGGGCCGAAACACCCTGCCTCCGCGAGAACGGCCACGAACGGGTCGTCGTCCTTGAGCGACCGCGTGTAGACCGCCGCGTCGAGCAGGGCCAGCGCCGAGCGCGCGTTGCGGCCCCCGTCCCTGACCTCGACCCGGTCCAGCTTTCGCCTGCCCTGGTCACGAAGATAGTCGGCCAGCGATTCGGTCCTGCTCATCAGCCTCTCCACACTTCCGGACTTTGGGTGACGACATCATGACCTAGAGTGAGAGGCGGCGGCGGGATCTTGGTGAAGTCGTCACCAGGTGCGCCCCCGGCAACGTTCCGGAAACGGGCATGAAGCATCATTAGTCCGTTGATTGCGCCGACCGAAGGGTGCGCACGTGAGTGCTTTTGACGACCTGCTGACCGCCAACGAGGAGTTCTCCGCCACGTTCACCGACGCCGGACTGACCGGCAGGGCCGCCTGCGGCCTCGCCCTGGTCACCTGCATGGACTCGCGGATCGATCCGCTGGGGCTCTTCGGCCTGAAGCCGGGCGACGCCAAGATCCTCCGGAACGCCGGGGCCCGGGTCACCGACGACGTCCTGCGCACGCTCGTCCTGGCGGTCAACCTGCTGGGCGTGGAGCGGGTGCTGGTCATGCCGCACACCGACTGCGGCATGAACAAGGTCACCGACGACGAGGTGCACGCGATCGCCGCCCGGCGCGGCGTCGACACCCGCAGCCTGGACTTCCACACCGTCCCCGACCAGGACGCGGCACTCCGTCATGATCTCGTACGGATCAGGACGAGCCCGTTCCTGCCCGTCGGCATGCCGGTCGGCGGGGCCATCTACGACGTGCGCACCGGCAAGCTGATGCCGGTCGAGATCTGAACCTCGAGATCCGGTCCTCGTGATCCGGTCCCGGCAGGGGCCGGATCCCGGTTTCACGATCGGCCGTGCTCGCCGGCGTTCGAAGGCACCGGGCCCCGCGGACGGCTCACGGGCACGCCCGATCGGCGGCGGCCCGATCGGCCGATCGGGCCGCGGAGTTCGCCGTCAGCCGTCCGCGCCGGGGAATCACCCGGCGGGGACGGTCACGGTCACGCGTCGATGTGGTCGCGGTCGATCTCGGCCGCGCTGCTCACGATGAACTCCCGGCGCGGGGCCACGTCGCTGCCCATCAGGAGGGCGAAGATGCGCTCGGCCTCCTCGACGTCCTCGATGCGGACCCGGCGCAGGGTGCGGTGCCGAGGCTCCATGGTCGTCTCGGCCAGCTGGTCGGCGTCCATCTCACCCAGGCCCTTGTAGCGCTGGATCGGGTCCTTCCAGCGCTTGCCCCGGCGCTCCAGGTCGCGCAGCACCCGCTGCAGCTCGGCGTCGGAGTAGCAGTAGACGTACTTTCCGTGACCGCGCGTGGGGTTGATGACCTCGATGCGGTGCAGCGGCGGCACGGCGGCGAAGACCCGTCCGGCCTCGACCATCGGCTTCATGTAGCGGTGGAACAGGGTCAGCAGGAGGCAGCGGATGTGCGCCCCGTCGACGTCGGCGTCGGCCATCAGGATGACCTTGCCGTAGCGGGCGGCCTCGATGTCGAAGGAGCGGCCGGAACCCGCGCCGATGACCTGGATGATCGCGGCGCACTCGGCGTTCTTGAGCATGTCGGCGACGGACGCCTTCTGCACGTTCAGGATCTTGCCCCGGATCGGCAGCAGCGCCTGGAACTCCGAGTTGCGGGCCGCGCGGGCGGTGCCCAGCGCCGAGTCGCCCTCGACGATGAACAGCTCGCTGCGGTCGACCTCGTCGCTGCGGCAGTCGACCAGCTTGGCGGGGAGCGCCGAGTTCTCCAGGGCGGTCTTGCGGCGCTGGTTGTCGCGGTGCTCCCGGGCGGCGATGCGGGCCTTGGCCGCCGCGACGATCTTCTCCAGGACCGCGCGGAGCTGCGCCTTGGCGTTGCGCGGCGGGTTGGCGAGCAGCTCCTTGAGCTCTCGCGAGACGACGTGGGCGACGATCCTGGAGGCCGCGGAGGTGCCCAGGACCTCCTTGGTCTGGCCCTCGAACTGCGGCTCGGGCACCCGGACGGTCACCACGGCGGTGAGGCCCTCCATGATGTCCTCGCGGGTCACCGGGGCGTCGCCGTTCTTGAGCAGGCGGGTCTCGCGCAGCTGCTCGTTCAGGGTGCGGACGAGGGCGCGCTCGAAACCGTTGACGTGGGTGCCGCCCTTGGGGGTGGCGATCACGTTGACGAAGGAGCGAACGGTGCTGTCGTAGCCCTTGCCCCAGCGCACCGCCACGTCGACGGTGAGCTCCCGCTGGACCTCGGTCGGGGTCATGTGCCCCAGGTCGTCGAGGACCGGGACGGTCTCGTGGAAGTGGCCGACGCCCTGCAGGCGCAGCACCTCGCAGACGGCCTCGTCGCGGGCGAGGAACTCGGTGAACTCCGAGATGCCGCCGTCGAAGTGGAACTCCTCCTCGACGGCCTCCTCGCCGCGGCTGTCGCGCACGGCCAGGGTCAGGCCGGGGACCAGGAACGCGGTCTGGCGGAGGCGGACGTGGATCTCGTCGAGGGAGACCTCGGCCTCGGGAAGGAAGATCTGGTGGTCGACCCAGAAGCGCACGCGGGTGCCGGTGACGTTCTTCGCCACGGCGCCGCCGTCGCGCAGCCCGGACTTCTTCTTGAACTTGGCCTTGGGGCCGTCGCCGTCGAAGACGCCGGGAACGCCCCTGCGGAAGCTGATCTCGTGGATGCGGCCGTCGCGGTCGACCTCGACGTCCAGCCGCGAGGACAGGGCGTTGACGACGGAGGCGCCGACGCCGTGCAGGCCGCCCGAGGCGCCGTAGGAGCCGCCGCCGAACTTCCCGCCCGCGTGGAGCTTGGTGTAGACGAGCTCCACGCCCGCCAGGCCGCTCTTGGGCTCGACGTCGACCGGGATGCCCCGGCCGTCGTCGCGGACCTCGATGGAGCCGTCGGGGTGAAGCTCGACCTCGATGCGGCTGCAGTAGCCGGCCAGGGCCTCGTCGACCCCGTTGTCCACGATCTCCCACAGGCAGTGCATGAGACCGCGGCTGTCGGTCGACCCGATGTACATGCCTGGACGCTTGCGGACGGCTTCCAGACCCTCCAGCACCGACAGGTGGCGGGCCGTATAACCCGTCTCCGCGCTAACTGCGGTCACGCCCACTCCCACTCTGTCGAACACGTGTGCGCAGCTTACCGTTCTTCCCGCCACGACGCGTACAAGCTTGCCATCCGGTGGGGACAGGTGTTACATCCGGCGTGATCATCGTTACTTTCGGACACTTTCCGCTCTGGGCGTAGCAGGGGGTCGGTTGGGAACGTTCGTATCGGGTTAGATGTTCTCTCAAGTGACTGACGCCAGATCCTCCACCTCAGGGGATGACCTGAAAGGCGATACGTGACTGGAACCCTCGCCCCCGCCAAGCAGCTCACAGCTGCTGACCGCTGTGACCGGTGCGGCGCCCAGGCTTACATCCGCGCGACCCTGCCCGTAGGTGGGGAGCTGCTGTTCTGCGCCCACCACGGGCGGCAGCACGTGGCCGTGCTGAGAGACAAGGGCGCCAACATCCAGGACGAGTCCGCTCGTCTCAGCGACGCCCCGGCAACGGCAGGCAACGACGAACGATAACCAGACGAATGGAGCCATCATCGGACCCGGTAGTGATATCGGCCCGCCACCGTGAAGCCCTGCCGCTCGTAGAGCGCCCTGGCAGCGGTGTTCGACTCCACTACGACTAAATATGCCCGCTGTGTGCCCTGCGCCCGCGCATGCGAGAGCAGGGCACGCAACATCTTCCGTCCATGCCCCCGGCGCCGCGCGTGCGGCAGTACGGCCATGGAGTAGATCCCGAACCACTCCCCCTGGACCACGCCCCGTCCCACGGCCTCCCGGCCGAGCGAGGCGTATACGGCGGGCACACCGGTGAGGATCCGCGCGGCCGTCACCAGACCGTCGCCACCGAACCTCCCGTCCACGCTCCACCAGGCGTCCAGCCACGCCTGCGAGGGCGCCTCAGCGAGCTCGACCCTCTCCCCGGCCCCGTCATGCTCTCCGGCCTCCCACGAGCCTCCGGGCTCCTCAGGCGGCCCGCCCCCGGGCGCGAGGCACGCCGTCATGATCAATGTGGGGTCCACCACCCGGTAGCCGCGCGCCCGCAGCGACGCGTCCAGGCCGGGCGTGGCGCCGCCCCCCACCGAGAAGACACAGGGCAGGCCCCGGTCGGCGTAGAACTTCTCGGCTCTCTCGATGCCCGCTTGAAGATCCTCCGGCTCGCCCAGCGGCAGCACGGAGTTGGCCCGCTTGGTCACCCCGTCCGCGGCGCGCAGCGTCCAGCCTCCGGCCTCCACCCGCTGGATCGCCGGCCAGGCCTGGTCGACCAGCCGGTCGAAGACCTCATCGATCATGCTGAAGGATCCTAACCCCCCGATCGTCCCACTACGCTCGGCGACTGTGCTGATTCTGCTGCCTCCGTCCGAGGGGAAGGCCGCGCGGGGCGACGGCCCGGCCCTCGACCTGTCCGGACTGAGCTTTCCCGCTCTCGGCTCGCCCAGGGAGACCGTCCTGGACGCGCTCACCGAGCTGTGCCGGGACCCTGCCGCGCGGGACACCCTCGGCCTGTCGCCGGGACAGGCCGGTGAGGTCGGCAGGAACCTGCTCCTGCGGACCGCGCCGACGCTGGCCGCGGCCGACCTGTACACCGGCGTGCTCTACGACAACCTCGGCCTGGCCTCGCTGTCCCCCGAGGCGGCGGCACGGGCCTCGGAGAGCCTGCTGATCTTCTCCGGCCTCTGGGGCCTGCTGCGGATCGGCGACCGCGTGCCGCCGTACCGGCTGTCGATGGGGGTGCGGCTGCCGCCGCTCGGCGGCCTGGGCGCCTTCTGGCGCCGGTCGGTCACGCCGCTGCTCGACGCCGAGCCCGGCCTGGTCGTGGACCTGCGCTCCAGCACGTACGCGGCGGCGTGGCAGCCGGGCGGGCGGGCGGTGGCGGTCCGGGTGCTCAGGGACGGGAAGGTGGTCAGCCACATGGCCAAGGCCACCCGCGGCGTGATCGCCCGCTCCCTGCTTGAGGGGGGCCTCGATCCGGGGAGCCCCGAGGAGCTCGCCAAGGTTCTGGATCACCTGGGCCACTCCGTCGTCCTCGGCGCGCCGCCCGCCGGGAAACGGCCGTGGACGCTCGACGTCATGGTGTGATCCTCCGCGGGCGCGCCGGGGCCGCGCCGGGGACGGGATCCGGCGTGTCCCGCCGCGCCTGAGGACCCCGGCCGGGTTCACGCCGCGACGAGGTGGAGCCGCCCGCAGGCCCGCTGGAACTGCTGGGCGGGATCTCCGAGGTAGGACCACGGCAACCGGCTGACCCTGCCTCCCGTCCGCATCAGGTGCCCGCGCGCGGGCCGCCGCAGGTCGGCGAGGTAGAAGGCGGCTCCGAACAGGTTGTGCGCCTCGACCGACCGGGGATGGCCGTCCCGGCCCGGCCAGCGACCCGAGTGCGAGACGACCTCGCGCAGCGCCTCGTCGGAGAACCAGCCGCCGCGCGACATCGGCGACCGCTCGGCGGCCACCCGCTCGAAGTGGGCCAACGGCATCAGGGACGCCATCGGATCCCCGTCCGGCGCCCGCGAGACGGCCTGCCTGGCGAACTCCAGCATCTCCTGGGCACTGCCGCCCCAGGCGGGGGACAGCATCATGAGCCGGGCCACGTTGGCCGGGAACAGCGTCGGATAACGGCGAACGGCCTCGTACCAGACCGCGTCCTTCTCCTGACGCGGCCGGTCGAGACCGAGGTAGAGCCACATGATCGACTCCCAGGGCACCGGATCGGACGGCTCGAGCGACGCCGCGGTGAAAAGCGGCCCCCTGGCCGACTCCATCGCCTGCTGGAACGCCTGCACGCGCCGCGCCTGCACGGCCCGCGCCCTGGCATCCGGCTTGATCGTCCAGGCTTCCTCGATGCGGGTGCGCCCGAGCCAGAGCCAGAGGTCGGGATTGGCCCGGTCGCGGGCCGCCAACGCCTCTATGGCACGGCTGTGGCCGACGGCCGCCCTGGCCAGCGCCTCGACCCTGAGCGCGCGCCTCTCCGGATCGCCGCGAGCCGCGCCGATCGTGATCGGACCGGCCTCGAACGCCTTCCGGCGGACCGCGGCGACCGCGTCGTCGAGCATCGCGTCCGCCCACGGACGATCGACGATCACCTGCAGCCCCCGGGCGCGAATCCTGTCAGCCTCGGCCACACCCATGAGGCGGCAGCCTAGAAGTCCGTTTCACCCGACGTGCTACCGACCCGTTACACCGGCGTTAACGACAAAGGGTCCGCACCGTACGGTGCGGACCCTTTGTCAGGAAGGATCAGTCGAGATAGTCGCGCAGCACCTGCGACCGGGACGGGTGGCGGAGCTTGGACATCGTCTTGGACTCGATCTGCCGGATGCGCTCGCGCGTCACCCCGTAGACCTTGCCGATCTCGTCCAGCGTCTTCGGCTGACCGTCGGTCAGGCCGAACCGCATCGAGACCACGCCCGCCTCGCGCTCGGACAGCGTGTCCAGAACGGAGTGGAGCTGCTCCTGCAGAAGCGTGAAACTGACCGCGTCCGCGGGAACGATGGCCTCGGAGTCCTCGATGAGGTCACCGAACTCGCTGTCCCCCTCCTCACCCAGCGGGGTGTGCAGGGAGATCGGCTCGCGACCGTACTTCTGGACCTCGACGACCTTCTCGGGGGTCATGTCGAGCTCGCGCGCCAGCTCCTCCGGGGTGGGCTCGCGGCCCAGGTCCTGGAGCATCTGCCGCTGGACGCGGGCCAGCTTGTTGATCACTTCGACCATGTGGACCGGGATGCGGATGGTCCGCGCCTGATCGGCCATGGCACGGGTGATCGCCTGCCGGATCCACCACGTGGCGTAGGTGGAGAACTTGTAGCCCTTGGTGTAGTCGAACTTCTCGACCGCGCGGATCAGGCCCAGGTTGCCCTCCTGGATCAGGTCCAGGAAGAGCATGCCGCGCCCCGTGTAGCGCTTGGCCAGCGAGACCACGAGGCGGAGGTTGGCCTCCAGCAGGTGGTTCTTGGCCCGGCGGCCGTCCTCGGCGATCCACTCCAGCTCGGCGCGGACGTCGACCGGGAGCTTCTCGCCGTCGGTGCCGAGCTGCTCCTCGGCGAACAGGCCGGCCTCGATGCGCTTGGCGAGCTCGACCTCCTGCTCGGCGTTGAGCAGCGGAACCTTGCCGATCTGCTTGAGGTAGTCCTTGACCGGGTCCGCGGTGGCACCGGCGGCGGCGACCTGGGGAACCGGGGCGTCATCGTCGTCGTCGGTGAGGATGAGGACCTCGTCCTCGTTCACCTCGACGACCTCGACCTTGGGCTCCTCCTCGGCCTCGGCCTCGGCCTCCACCTCCACCTCGGCTTCGACCTCCACCTCCACCTCGACCTCGGCCACGGCCTCCAGGTCGAAGTCCTCGATCTCGACGTCCTCGAGGTCGATGACCTCGTCGTCGTCACCGGTGACCGGCTTCGGCGCGGACGCCGGAGCGGGGCCCCCGGCCTCGGGCCCGGCCTTCTTCGGCGGCGGGGCGGGAACCGGCTTCTTGGCGGCCGGGGCGACCTTCTTGGCCGGGGCCGCCTTGGCGGGGGCCGCCGGCTTCTTGGCCGCGGTCGCGGCGGACTCGGAGCCGCTGACGACCGCGGTGACGGTCTCCGGCTGCTCCTTGGCCGCCGCGGCGGTCTTGGTCTTCTTGACGGCCGCGGGCGCGGCCGGGGCAGTGCGGCGCTTGGCGGGAGTGCGGGGCTTCTTGGGAGCCGCGGAGTCCTCGGCGGTCAGCCGTACTGTGATGCCCTCTTTGCTGAGGCTTCGCAGGATTCCAGCGACCTGCGCCATCGGAATGTCCGCTTCCTCGACGGCCTTGCGGACATCCTCGGACTCGAGGAACCCCTGCGAGCGCCCCCGCTCCATCAGCTGCTGAATGACGGGCTCGTTCAGCTCGGATGGCTTCGAGCGAGTCGAACTTGCAGGCGACACGAACACCTCTCGAAGGAAAGCGTGACGAGAATGGACCCAGATGCCCAACTAGGGGCAGTTTTACCTCTAGTTGTGATTAACGAGGCCGCGCGAACCGCGACGCACCTGTCCAGCATTGTGGCATGACACCGTGATCCATACGGCCGCCTCCTGGCGGTTGCCCTCCACCCTAGGCCGACCAAGAGAGTAGTGCGTACGGAAGCGAGGCACCGATACCCGAAAGCAACCGTTATGACTGTTTCATTCAGTCACTCTTCGTGGCGAGAGGAACGTGAATCGCGAGCACCGTGACGTCGTCATCCTGCTCATACCCGGACAGCATGCGATCTACAAGAAAATCTAGCAACATGTGGGGGCTTCCCACCACTTCGGCTGGCGCTTCGGTCACAACAGAGCAAAGATCGGCAAGTCCGGCATCGAGACCACGCTTCCGGTTCTCGACCAGACCGTCCGAATACAGGACAGCGGTGTGACCCGGCGGGACGCAGAACCTGAACTGCCGGCGGCTCGTGGGCCAGCCCAGCGGGGTGCCGGGCTCGCCGTCGCACAGCAACGGCACGCCCTGCGGGGAGACCAGCAGGGGCGGCGGGTGCCCGGCGAGCGCCAGCGTGCCCTCTCCGGTGCCCGGCTCGACGACCATGTAGGCGAGGGTCGTGACCTGCTCCTCCTCCTCGGTGGCCTCGAAGACCCTGTCGAGGCCGGTGAGCACCGCCGCGGGCGGCGGGTTGGTCAGCGCCAGGGCCCGCATGGCGTTGCGGATACGGCCCATCCCGGCCGCGGCCTTGACGCCCTTGCCCATGACGTCGCCGACCACCGCCGCGACCCGGCCGTCCTGGAGCACGAACGCGTCGTACCAGTCGCCGCCGACCTGCACGTGGCGGCTTCCCGAGCGGAACCGCTGGGCGAGGACCAGGCCCCGGACCACCGGCAGGCGGTCGGGCAGCAGGCTGCGCTGGAGCGTCTCGGCCGTGCGATGCTCGCGCTCGAACAGGGTGGCCCGCTCCACGGCGAGGGCGCACTGCCCCGCGAGAGCCTCCAGGAACACCCCGTCCTCCTGGGAGATCTTCTGCGGGCGGGTGAAGGAGAACCTCAGCGCGCCGAGCGCGCGACCTGCGGCCAGCAGCGGCAGGCCCACCCAGGCCCGCTCGTCGCTGTGGGCGATGAATCCGGTGATGGCCTCGTTGTCGCCACCCGCGTCGACCAGCTGGGACCGCAGGCTTTCCGGCGACTCGGCGAAGACCGGGCGCCGGCTGTTGACCGCCATGGTCATCACGCTGGAGTGCGACAGCGGGATCTCCTCCCCGGGCGCACCGGGGACGTCGGGGATGCCGCCGCTGTTGACCAGCTTCAGCGCGGCCCGGTCGACGTCGAGCAGCGCCACGGCCGAGCGGTCGGCCGCCAGCGCGGTGCGGCCCACGTCGATGATGACCTGGACCACCTGCTCGACGGTGAGCGCCTCGGCGAGCATCGCCGTGGCGCCCTGCAAGCGCGCGGTCCGCAGGGCCGCGGCGCCGAGCTGGTCGGTCAGGCGGCCGCGCATCTCCTCGGCCTCGCGCTGCGGGGTGACGTCGGTGTTGGCGCCCACCCACTCGACGACCCGGTTGTGCCGGATGATCGGGACGGCGCGCACCTCGAAGTGCCGGTAGCCGCTGGCCCGGGTGCGGACCCGGTAGCTCCACTCGAACATGATCCGGCCGCGCAGCGCCTCGCGCCACGCCTCCTCGGTGTGCGGGCGGTCATCGGGGTGGACGGCCTCCAGCCAGCCGTGGGTGAGGTATTCCTCGAGCCCCTGGCCGGTGATGGCCCGCCACTGCGGCGCGTCCTCCTCCACGACGCCGTTGGGCGCGGTGATCCACACGAGCTGGGACTGGGCCTCGACCAGCGAGCGGTAGCGCTCCTCGCTGCGCCTGAGGTCCTCCTCGACCTGCCTGCTGTCGGTGATGTCGACGCCGACCAGGCAGATCGCGCGGAGCGCGCCCTTGTCGTCGTGGATCGGGGAGAAGGTCAGCGACCAGTGGTGGGTCCGCCCGTCGGCGGTGCGCACGCGGATCCGCTGGTCGCCCTCGACCTCGGCCCCCGCGACGATGCCGCGCACCGAACCCTCGATCAGGGCGGTCAGGTCGGCGGAGAGCAGCTCGCCGGGGGCCCGGCCGACCAGGCGCTCGGCGGGCAGGCCGACCACGTCGGCGAAGACCTCGTCGACGCGCTCGAAGCGGCCGTCGGGGTCGAAGAACGCGAAGGCGAACGGCGACTGTGACAGCAGGCCCTGCAGCAGGCCGGAGTCTGAGATGTCCACACCCGACTCCCGGGGACGGGGCACGGAGGTTTCGGCGCTCATGGTCGGCACCTCCGTCGCGTGCCAGGGTCTCCCACGAGGCACATCTCCAAACTTGCGAATTGGCGTAGCGCGGCTCCGGGGGACCGGATCCTGGAGTACATCATCGGCGATGGGCAGGTGCGGACGGAAGCCCCGCCCAGGATGCGGTCCGCGCACCCCGGGAACCCTGGGAATCCCGCCGCTCCGATCACCGGAACCCTCGCACCGGCGCGAGGGGGCCCCCGCACGAGCGCCGACCGGCCGGCGTTGTGCCTCCGAACGTTTGCGGCCAGGACCATAGCAGGATCGGGCCGGACCGTCCCGGCAACTGCCCACCTCATCTCCGTCGGGCTTGCAGGCGAGATCAGGCTACTGACTCGCCGTCAATTCGGCTCCCTGTTCGGGGACACTCGCTTACTCCCCTGTTGCAGGATTCAGTCAAGACACGGGGCCAGCTTTCCATATCACGGCGCCGAGGGTTGACACTCCCGAGATAAGTTGTGGAATGAAAACGCACGTCCTCGCCGACACATCCGGGGGATGCCCCCGGGAAACTCCGGAGGAATGCGACATCCATGCCCGTTTTGACTACCCGCTTCGCCGGGCCCTCCCCGACCCTCGCCGCGCCTTCAGCGCCCTCAGCGCCCTCAGCATCCTCGGCGCCCTCAGCATCCTCGGCGCCTCCGACGGTCCTCCACGAGCCGGTGACCTCTCACCTGGCCGCCGAGTTCCTGACGGTTCCCGTCGACACCGTCGACAGGTGCGTGGCCGACGTCTGCGCCTGTGCCGAGCATCTCGGCATCGAGGCGACGGCCGAGGTCGTCGAGCGCGTCGCCCGCGAGCATTTGCTCGCCCTCGTCAACTCCGCGCCGCCTCCCCGCGGTCCCCGGTAGCATCGGGAGCACCCGGCCGTCTTCTACGCACCGTTTGGACCGGGAATGCGAGAAGGTTGGGACGTGAGCGAGGGAAGCGAGCGGGCCAATCGACGCGGCGGCGTCCGCGATGGGCTCGCGCGCCCGACGGGGGAGGCTGCTTGAGCCGGCGACATCGTCGAGACCTTAGGGAGAGCCAGTCCCCCGAGGCGGTCTTCTCCGAGATGTTGCTCGCCGCTCGCGAGCTGCTGGCCGTACGCAGCCCGCTGGACGCCGAGCTCATGGTCTCCGACATGGTCGGAGCGTGGTGGGGGCGCCGGCTGCGACGCGGGGACGCCGAGCAGGTCCTCGGCGAGGGCCTGGTCGACTACGCGGCCAAGGCCGGCTCGCCCGCCGCGCTCACCCTGCTCATCGCGCTGGCCTACCTCGGCACGGCCCGCCAGGCCGCCAAGGCGGAGGGCGCCGCGCTGGCGCTCATGGAGCGCGGCGTGGCCAGGCCCCGCTGGGCCGACCGGCTGGGCGTGGTCAAGACGAACGGCTGCTTCGTCTCCCGCGACGCGTACGGCGACCAGGACACCGTCGTGTGCACCTTCGGCTACCGGGGTGCCGACAGCGTCGAGGACCGGCACGCGCTGGTGGTGATCGTCGACTACAACATGCGCGGCATCGCCCGCGACGCCTGGGTCTCCTCACACGTGGACAAGCTGCTGGAGCAGGCCAGGGCCGAGGCCGAGGGCAACCCGATGCTCAGGTTCGGGGAGATCGAGCCGCAGCAGGCCAGGGCGCTGCTCGAATCGGCCATGAAGGCCACCGCCGAGTACGGCCAACGCAGGACGTCCGCGCCGGTCAGCGACAGCTACAGCGCCTACCACGCGTTCGCCAGGTCCCGGATCAAGGCGCTGCCGCCCGGCAGGAAGCGGCCGGCCCCGCTGCACAGCGAGGCCCCCTACAGCCGCGACCGCCGGGCGATGCTGGCGGCCGAGTTCCTCTCCTCGGACGCGGCCGAGCACCTGTCCGACCCCTCGGCGGCCTCCCGGTGCGCCGACCACATCATCGACTACGGCTGCGACCAGGATTTCGGCCGCCCGCTCCGGGTTAGCCCGACCAAGTGCGAGACGTTCCTCCTCGACTGGCTGCCGCGCAAGGTGATGCTCACCACCGCCGAGCAGGAGGCGGTGCCGCACGTGCTGGGCGCGTGGGCGCGGTTCGCCGCCGGCCGGACCGGCCTGCCCGACGAGGGGCTGCGGGCCACGCTCGACGCGGTCTGGGAGGCGACCGGCAAGTTCGCGGAGTCCTACCGCGACCCGACGACCTTCGGGCTCGACCGCGACCTGCTCGACCGGCTGCTGCCGGACGGCGACCTGTCGGCACTGGCCAGGCGGGTGTTCGCGTTCCCCTTCCTGCAGGGCACGCACGGCGAGATCAAGCTCAGCCTGCTCAACCCGGCCGACGACACCGACCGGCGGATCCTGCTGGGCATCGACCACGCCGGTGAGCTCGACCGGCGCGACTACGACGAGCACCTCGCCTGGCACGAGGAGATCGCCGCCCGGCTCTGGGAGGGCGACCCGCCGCAGCTCTGGGAGGCGGCGCAGCGGCTGCTGGACCTGGGCCACGACCGGCACGACGTGCTGCACGTGCTGATCGAGATCGCCGAGCGCATCGGGGACGACCCCGAGGAACTGGCCATCGCCCTCGATGACATCGCGGACATTCCCGACGAACCCCCGGTGTAGGTGAGCCATGGTGATCGATCTCAACGCCGATCTGGGCGAGGGCTTCGGGATCTGGCAGCTGGGCGACGACGAGGCCCTGCTCGACATCGTGACCAGCGCCAACGTCGCCTGCGGATTCCACGCGGGCGACCCACTGAACATCCGCCGCACGTGCGCGGCGGCGGTCGACCGGGGGGTGGCGATCGGCGCCCAGGTGTCCTACCGGGACCTGGCCGGGTTCGGCCGCCGCGAGATGGACGTCGACCCCGAGGAGCTCTGCGCCGAGATTCTCTACCAGCTGGGGGCGGTGGACGGCATCGCCAGGGCGATGGGCGGCCGGGTCTCCTACGTCAAGCCGCACGGCGCGCTGTACAACCGGATCTGCCGCGACCCCGAGCAGGCCGGGGCCGTCGTGGCGGCGGTCGCCGACTACGACCGGGGCCTGCCGCTGCTGACCCTGCCCGGCTCGGTCGTCCACGAGATCGCCGCCGGGGAGGGGGTCACCACCGTCGTCGAGGCCTTCGCCGACCGCGCCTACACCGGCGCGGGAACGCTGGTCTCCCGCCGCTCCCCCGGCGCGGTGCTGCACGACCCCGGCACGGTCGCGGACCGGGCCGTGCGGATGGCGACCGAGTGGGTGGTCGAGGCGGTGGACGGCTCGCGGGTCCCCGTCGAGGCGCGCTCGATCTGCGTGCACGGCGACACCCCCGGCGCCGTGCTGATGGCCCGCGCCGTCCGCGACGGCCTGGTGGACGCCGGAGTGACGCTGAGGTCCTTCACGTGAGGATCCGGCGGACCGGGGAGCACGCGCTGCTGGTGGAGACCGGCTCGCTGGAGGTCTCCCACCGGCTGGACGCCCTGCTGCGGGCCGACCGGCCCCCCGGGGTGGTCGAGATCGTGCCCGGCCCCGTCACGGTCCTCGTCACCGCGCCGGGAGCCGACCCGGCGCGCCTGCGGGAGGAACTCTCCCGCCTGCTGGACACGGCGTCCGCCGCGGACGCGACGGTGGCCGCGGACGCCCTCGAGGTGGTCCTTCCCGTCGTGTACGACGGCGCCGACCTCGACGACGTCGCCGCGCTGAGCGGGCTCTCCCCCGGGGAGGTGGTCGAGCGGCACACCGGGCGGGAGCTGGTGGTGGGCTGGCTGGGCTTCGCCCCCGGGTTCGCCTACCTCACGGGGCTGGACCCGGCGCTGCACGTCCCCCGGCTGGACACCCCGCGGACCTCGGTGCCCGCCGGGGCGGTGGCGGTCGCCGGCCCCTACTCGGCGGTCTACCCCTCGGCCTCCCCCGGTGGATGGCGGCTGCTCGGCCGCTCCGCGACAGCGGTGTGGGACGTGGCCGCCGAGCCGCCCGCCCTGCTCACCCCGGGGACGCGGGTGCGGTTCCTGGCGGTCGGCGAGCCATGATCGAGGTGATCGCTCCGGGGCCGTACGCCACCGTGCAGGATCTCGGGCGGCCGGGGTACGCCCATCTCGGCGTGCCCCGCTCGGGTGCGGCGGACGAGCCGAGCCTGCGGCTGTCCAACCGCCTGGTCGGCAACCCGGAGGGGGCCGCGGGGATCGAGCTCACCCTCGGCGGCGCCCGGCTGCGCCTCACCGCCGGGGCCTGGGTCGCCGTCACCGGCGCGGCCTGCCCTGTGGACCTCGTACGACCGCGCGCGACGGTCCCTGGCGGGACGGTCCTGGCCGCCGCGGGCGGGGCGTCCGTGAGCGGAGCGTCCACAGGCGGCACCTCCCCGGGCGAGACGATCCGGCGCGTGACGGTCTCTCAGGGGATGTGCGCGCCCTTCTGGGTCCCGGCGGGCGGCGAGCTGTGTCTGGGCATGCCCGGGGTCGGCCTGCGCACCTACGTCGCCGTCCGGGGCGGCGTCGAGGCGCCCGTCACGATGGGCAGCCGCTCGACCGACTCGCTCTCCGGGCTCGGCCCGGCCCCTCTCGCCGCCGGGACGGTCCTGCCGGTGGGACCGACCGGCGGGCTGCCGCCGATCACCGTGGACGCGGCGCCGCGGCCGGGGCCCGGGGCGGGTGTGCTGCGGGTCCTGCCGGGTCCCCGGGACGACTGGTTCGCCCCCGGAGCCCTGGCCACCCTGTGCGCGGGGCCGTACGAGGTCAGCCAGGACAGCAACCGGGTGGGCGTGCGGGTGCGCGGCGCCCGCCTGGAGCGTGCCCGGCAGGGGGAGCTGCCCAGCGAGGGCATGGTGGCCGGAGCGGTGCAGGTGCCGCCCAGCGGCCAGCCGATCGTGTTCCTCGCCGACCATCCGCCGACCGGCGGCTACCCGGTCATCGCCGTCCTGACCTCGGCGAGCCTCGCCGGGGCCGCCCAGCTCCGTCCCGGCGACCGGGTGCGCTTCCGCCTCGCCTGACCGCCCGGCGGCCGGATCCCGCCGGGCGTGCGGCGATCCGGCGCCGATGGGTCGCCGGCGAGCCACGGTGGTGCGGCGTCGCGGGCTTGGCCCGGCGGCCCCGGTCAGCGCAGGAGGGCGCAGACCCGTTCGATCTCGGCGGCGAGGGCGGCGGCGGGGACCTCCTCCAGGAGATCGACCGTGATCTTCCCGTCCCTCGCCTCCCAGACCCCGGCCACCCGGCCCCGGTGGATCACGACCGGGGAGATCCAGCCGGCGGCCCGGCTGACCTTCGCCCTCGCCTCGGCGGGCAGAAGGGGCTCCAGGTCGCGCGGGGCGGCCAGGATGTACTGGTCGAAGCCGGGCAGGAGGTGGACCCCGGTGGCGGGCCGGGTCGCGGCCAGGTCGTCGAGGTGCTCGGCGAGCACGACCATCGGCCGGCCGTCCACCTCGATCTCGGCCAGCTCGGGGGTGAGGTCGCGGAACCAGCCGCGCAGCGTCGCCTTGCGGACGGCCCCCCGGTAGAGCCAGCCGTCGAACGTCTCGGGGGCACCGGGGCCGTGGGCGCCGAGGAAGGAGCGGAGCAGGCGCACCCCGCTCTCCTCCGCCGTGGGAAGCTCGCCGGGCCAGCCGGGCACCTGGTCGCGGGGGCTGGCGAAGGTCACCCGGCCCTCGCGCGGCGGGCCGTGGCAGAGCTCGCCGAGGAAGCTCAGCGGCTTGAGCAGGGCGCCCCAGCCCGAGGTGAGCGCCTCCCGCAGGTGGGCGTCGCCGGTGACCCCGATCACCCCGTCGACCAGCTCCTCGCGGGTGAGGACGCGGCCGGCGAGCGCCTTGGGCGCGGCGTCGAGGATGGCGGCGACCTCGGAGGCGGTGACGCCGTGGCCGCGCTGCCAGGAGCCCTTGTCCCAGGTGCGGAACGAGCCGAGGACGGCCGCGTAGGAGGCCAGCTCGTCGGCGGGGACGAGGTGCAGGGTGCCGCGCGCCGTCCAGGTCTTGACCAGGCTGCGGTCTCGCCACAGCGCGCGGTCGATCTCACCGGGATCCGGCCGCGCGCTCCGCACGGCCACCGCCAGGGCGGCGGAGGAGGCCACCTGCGCCTGCACCCCGGCGAGTCTCCGCACCACGGACACCGCGTCGGGCCCGTCGGCCGGGTCGACGAACTGCCGCCTCAGCCGCCAGGCGAGCACCTGGGGCCAGGTCACCGAGATAGCCATGACCGACTTCTACACCGCGGCCCCGACAGAACGCGGCCCGCCGGGGATCAGGGGCTACCGGACGAAGCCGATGTCCTGGTAGCGCAGGTCGTGAAAACCGCGGGCGCCGAAGTTGGCGAGGGTGTTCTTGACCGCGACGTTCTGCGGGCGCTGGTAGAGCGTCACCACGTTGACCGCCTGCCAGATGAGTCTGTCCGCCGCGTTGGTGTCGGCGATGGCCCTGGCGTCGTCGAGGTCGGCGGTCGCCCTGTTCATCGCGGCGTCGATCCGCGGGGAGCCGATGCGGCCGAGGTTGGCGTTCCACTGCCTGGTGCCGTCGGGGCGCATGACGGCGTCGGCGTACTGGCCGTAGGAGCTGGAGACGGGAAAGGGCGTGCCCACGTACGCGAACGCGGTGATGTCGTAATTGCCGGGAATTACGTATTTGGTGAAGTAGTCGTCCCCGGGCACCGACTGCAGGGTGACCCCGACACCGATCCGGCCGAGCATGTCCTGGACGAGCTCGGCCTCGGATTTGGCGACCTGCAGTCCGGACGGCAGGACGAAGCGCAGACTCAGCTCCCTGCCGTCCTTCCTGCGGGTCTGGCCCTCCAGTTTCCAGCCCGCGGCGTCCAGCTCCTGCCCGGCCCTGCTGGGGTCGTACGTCCCGATCTCACCGGCGTTGTCCTGGTAGCCCTCCTGGGTGTTCATGAAGAAGTGGTTGTTGAGCAGGACGATCGGCCAGTCGAGGCCCTGGAGGTCCGACTGCGCGATGGCCTGGCGGTTGATACCCATCGCGACGGCCCTGCGGACCTTCGGGTCGGACAGGATAGTGCTCTCGCCGTTCATCGTGATGTGCCGGAAGTCGGGTCCGGCCGCCTGCCGCACGATCGCGTCCGGGGTGCTCCTGGCCCGCGCGTAGTCGGGCGCGGACGGGCCGACGTCGAAGGTGTCGAGCTCGCCGTTGCTGAAGGCGCCGACGAGCGCGTCGCTCTCCAGGGACCGGTAGATGATCCGGTCCAGCTTGGCCCGCTCGCCCCACCAGCGGTCGTCCCTCGCGAGGGTGACGGTCTTGGCGGTGGGGTCGAACGCGGCGAACGCGAACGGGCCCGCGGTGACCGGGACGCGGTTCAGCCAGGCGTTGTTGAACGCCTCGGGGGTGGCGTTGGTGCTCCGGGGGTACAGCGGCGCGAACAGCGACTGCCAGTCGCCGAAGGGCTTGGCGAAGGTCACCACGACCTGGTGGTCGTCCCTGCCCCTGACGACCTTCTCGATGTCCCGGTAACCGGTGGTGCTCGCCACCCGGTAGCCGGCGTCGTGGCCGTTCAGCGCCTGCCACTGGGCGCGGTAGTCCTCCCAGGTGATCGGGGTGCCGTCGGACCATCTGGCGCGCGGGTTGAGGGTCAGCGTGACGACCTGTTCGGGCTTGCGCGCGGTGACCCTGCCCTCGGACAGGTAGTCGGTGTTCGGAGAGATCTGCCCCTTGGCGTCGGAGCGGAAGGGAGAGGGCATGAGGGCGTCCATGACCTTCTTGACCGTCGCCAGGTTGCCGTCGATGTGGTTGAGGTTCCAGTTGGACGGATATTCGTTGAGTCCCCAGCGGAGCACGCCCCCGTCCGCGACCCGGTCGCGGGCGACCGGGTTGATGTCGTAGGCCCTGACCGCCGAGGCGGGCCCGCCCGGCGTCCCGCCGCCCCCGCTCCCGCATCCGGCGAGCCCCGGCACGAGGGCCAGGGCCACGGCCAGCGCGGCGGCGAGCGCGCACATGCGCCGGATCGATATCACGGTGTTCCTCCCGGGGCATACGAACGGGCGTGCGAACGGGCGTGCGGGCGCGCGTACGAATGACGGGCGACCTGTCCGGTCCCGGCGTGCGGCCGGGCATCCGGCCGGGTGTGACCGGGCGCGCGACCGGGTGGTGGACGGGTGCTCGAACGGGCGCGCGACCGGGTCATACGGCGTCGATCCTCTCGGCGAAGTGACACGAGACGCCGTGGTCGTCCCCCAGTTGCCGCACCTGGGGCTCCTCGTCCACGCAGCGCCGCCTGACGGTCTCGTCGAGCGCCTTGAACAGGGGGCAGCGCGTGCGGAAGCGGCACCCCGAGGGAGGGTCGGCCGGGCTGGGCAGGTCCCCCTCCAGCAGGACGCGCCGCCTGGAACGCTCCAGCACCGGGTCCGGCAGCGGGATCGCCGACAGCAGGGCCCGCGTGTAGGGGTGCATCGGGCTGTCGTAGACCCCGCCGGCCCGGCCGATCTCGGCGATCCTCCCCAGATACATGACCGCGACCCGGTCGGCGATGTGCCGGACCACGGCCAGGTCGTGCGCCACGAACAGGTACGACAGGCCCAGGCGGGTCCTCAGCTCCTCCAGCAGGTTGAGCACCCCCGCCTGGATGGACACATCGAGTGCCGAGACCGGCTCGTCCAGCACGACCAGCCGGGGCTCCAGGGCGAGGGCGCGGGCGATGCCGACGCGCTGGCGCTGGCCCCCGGAGAAGTCCTGCGGGTAGCGGGCGGCGTGGCCGGGCTCCAGCCCGACCAGGCCGAGCAGCTCGCCGATCCTCGGCCCCGGGTCCCGGCGGCCGTGCGCCCGCAGCGGCTCGGCGAGGATGTCGTAGACGGTCATCCTCGGATCGAGCGAGGCCAGCGGATCCTGGAAGACGACCTGCATGTCGCGCCGCACGGCCATCCGGTCGCGGGCGCCCATCCGCGAGGTGTCGCGACCCAGCACCACGATCCTGCCGCTCTGCGGCGCGGCCAGCTCCAGGATCTCCATCAGGGTGGTCGTCTTGCCGCAGCCCGACTCGCCGACCAGGCCGAGCGTCTCGCCCCCGCGGACGTCGAAGCCGACGCCGTCCACCGCGCGGACCGTGCCGACCCGCCGCCGCAGGAGCGTCCCCTTGACCAGCGGGTAGTGCTTGACCAGGTCCTCGACCGCCAGGACCACGTCGCGCTCGTCACGCGGGCGCGGCGGCTCCTCGACGGCGGGTGCGGCCGGGCCGGCCGCGGTGACCGGGGTGGTCGGGTCGCCGGGGCGCCGGGTGAGACCCGCCGCGGGGCCGCGTACGCCGTAGACCTGGGCGGGTGACCAGCCCGCCGCCTCGATCTCTCCGGAGCGCAGGCACGCCGCCAGGTGGCCGGGCGAGCCCACCGGCTCCGGTTCCGGCTCGACCTCTGCGCACTCCGGGACGGAGATCGGGCAGCGCGGCTCGAACGGGCAGCCCGGCGGCAGCGCCGCCGGTGACGGCGGGCTGCCCTCGATGGGCACCAGCGGCTGCTCCCGGCCGCGGTCGAGGCGCGGGATCGAGGCGAGCAGTCCCATGGTGTACGGCATGCGGCTGCGGTAGTAGACCTCGTCCACCGGGCCGACCTCGACGGGACGCCCGGCGTACATGACGAGGACCCGGTCGGCGAACCCGGCCACCACCCCCAGGTCGTGGGTGATGATGACGATCGCCGCGCCGGTCTCGCGCTGCGCCGTCTTCAGCACCTCCAGCACCTGCGCCTGGATGGTCACGTCGAGCGCGGTGGTCGGCTCGTCGCAGAGGATCACGTCGGGGTCGTTGGCGATCGCCATCGCGATCACCGCGCGCTGGCGCATGCCGCCGGAGAACTCGTGCGGGAACGCCCTGGCCCGCTGCGCGGCGTTGGGGATGCCGACCAGGTCGAGCAGCTCGACGGCGCGCCTGGCGGCCTGGCCGGCGCTCACCCGCTGGTGCACGCGGATCGCCTCGGCGACCTGGTCGCCGACCCGGTAGACGGGGGTGAGCGCGGAGAGCGGGTCCTGGAAGACCATCGAGACGGTCTTGCCGCGGAACGCGGTGAGCGTCCGCTCCGGGGCGCCCAGGATCTCCTGCCCGAGCAGCCGCACCGAGCCGGTGACGCGCGCGTGCGCCGGGAGCAGGCCCATCACGGCCAGCGAGGTGACCGACTTTCCTGAACCGGACTCCCCGACGACACCGAGCACCTCGCCGGGACGGACCGCGTACCCCATGCCCCTGACCGCGCGGACCGCGCCGGGACCCGAGCCGAAGGTGACGTCGAGGTCGCGCACCTCGAGCACGGGGGCGACCGGGTCAGGCGCGGCCGCACGCCCACCGGTCCCGTGGATCCGGGATGTCGCGCCCGAGGGCCGCTCGCTCGTCACCGGTCACCCGCCCCGGTGGGACGTGGGGTCGAAGGCGTCGCGCAGCGAGTCGCCGACCAGGTTCACCGCGAGCACGGTGACGATCAGCAGGCCCGCGCAGAACCAGAACGTCCAAGGGGCGTAGAGGGCCGTCTGCGCGCCGTCGGCGATGAGGCTGCCCAGCGATACGTCGGGCGGCTGGATGCCGAACCCGAAGTAGGACAGGGACGTCTCGGTGAGGATCGCGGTGCTGACGTTGAGCGTGGCGTCGACGACCAGCAGCGAGGACATGTTGGGGATCACGTGCCGGAAGACGATCCTCGTCGGGGGCACGCCCATGAACCTGGCCGCGTGGATGAACTCCCGCTCCCTGAGCGAGATGGTCATGCTCCGAACGATCTTCGAGGTGACCATCCAGAGGAAGAGCGCCAGCACCAGCACGAACACCGGCCACTGCCCCCCGGTGAAGAGCGGGGACATGATCGCCAGGATCAGGAAGGCCGGGAGCACCAGCAGCAGGTCGGTCAGCCAGGTCAGCGCGCGGTCGGTCCAGCCTCCGAAGTATCCGGCGAAGGCGCCCACCACGGCCGCGAGCGCGGTGCCGACCACCGCGGCGAGCAGGCCGACGATCAGGGACCTCTGCATGCCGCGCAGCGTGACCGCGTACACGTCGGCGCCGGTCTGCAGGGTTCCCCACCAGTGCTCGGCGGAGGGCGGCGCGAGGAAGGCCGTGTAGTCCTTCGAGGCGTACGTCCAGCGGGTGAGGTGGGGCCCGGCGAAGGCGAGCAGGAAGATCAGCACGAGCAGCGCGAAGCCGGTCCTGCCCCGGCCCGAGCGCAGGAGGCGGCCCATGACCACCCGCAGCCGCGAGGGCGCCTTGATCCTGTCGACGGACGCCCGCTGCTCGGCGAGCTCCTCGTCGGCGATGGTCATCTCCGGCTCACCCCACCCGGACGCGCGGGTCGAGGATGGCGTGCAGCACGTCGGAGGCGAGCGAGGCCAGCAGCACGGCCAGCGCGGCGAAGCAGCTGATCGCCGCGACGGTGTTGACGTCGTTGGTGGAGATCGAGTCGACCAGCTGCTCCCCCATGCCGTGCCAGCCGAAGATCTTCTCGGTGAAGGTGGTGCCGACCAGCAGCGACCCGAAGGTGAAGGCGAAGTAGGTGACCGCCGGGATCAGCGCGGTGCGCAGCGCGTGCCGGGTCAGCGCGGCGCGGCGGCTCAGCCCCTTGGCCATGGCCGTGCGGATGAAGTCGGCGCCCAGCACGTCGAGCATCATGTTGCGCTGGTAGCGGCTGTAGACGGCGACCAGTCCGAGCGACAGCGACAGCGTGGGCAGGACCAGGTGCCGGATCCTGTCGAGCGCGGCGGCGCCGAACCCTCCCTGCAGGCCGGGGGTCGCCTCGCCGCTGACGAGGAGGATCTGGGTGCCG
The DNA here is from genome assembly GCF_051918855.1 of Streptosporangium sp. H16. Lineage (NCBI taxonomy): Bacteria > Bacillati > Actinomycetota > Actinomycetes > Streptosporangiales > Streptosporangiaceae > Streptosporangium > Streptosporangium sp. H16. The sequence goes on along the minus strand of NZ_JBPXMD010000013.1, from coordinate 179,852 downwards.
GCCGCCTCGTTGAGCCGGATCGCGGCGATGATCAGCATGTTGGCCAGCACCACCGTGGGGACCGCGAGGACGACGAAGGACAGGCCGGTCGACAACCGGTCGAAGAGGCCGTACTGCCGGACCGCGGCGTAGGCGCCGATGAGCACGCCGGTGACGCTGCCGAGGATCAGCCCGATCGTGATCAGGCGCAGCGTGACGCCGATCCGGCGCCCGAGGTCGTCGCCGACCGAGCCTCCGGCCACCGTCTTGCCGAAGTCGCCGCGCGCGAGACCGCCCGCCCAGGTCAGGTAGCGCTCGAACAGCGGGGTGCGGTCGTTCAGGTTGAGGTCGGTGAGGCGCGCGTCGACGACGGCCGGGGGGATCGGGGGGTTGCGGCCCTCGTAGTTGGAGCGCGGGTTGAGGGCGGAGGCGGCCAGCATGTAGGCCAGGCTGGTGGCCACGACGATCAGCACCAGGTAGTTGAGCAGCCTGCGGGCAAGGAATCCCGCCATCTTTCCTCCTCCGGAGCCCCGCCGCTGTCGGTGACCATCTTGCTACACTCGGCAACCGATGGGCTGCATAGCGTAGCGAATCGGAGAGATCTCGGTTGAGAGATGGCCTCGCCGGGCCCGCGGATCAGCCGGCCGGATCCGTGAAGGTGCCGGGCGGGTCCGGAGCACTGCCACGCGGGTCCGGAGCACTGCCACGCGGGTCCGGGACCGTCTCCCGGAGAGCCGGGGTCACCTTCCGGAGAACCGGGGGCGCCCCTCGAAGAGCCGAAGCCGCCTCCCGGCGAGCCGGGTCACTTCCCGGCGAGTTCGTCCACGGCGGCGCGCAGGTCGGCGCTGGTGATGGTGGTCAGGTCGGCGGCGCTGGCGGTGGCGCCGCCGAGGGCGGCCAGGCGGACGTCCCTGCGCATCGCGGCGCGTTCGAAGAGCGAGCGCGCGAACCTGCCGTTGCCGAGACCGTCGATCAGGCCCTCGTCGCAGACCCAGGTGAAGACCTCGGCCAGATCGCGGCGGGCGGCGTCGTCGAACCTGTCGCCCGACTCGTCGGCGAGCAGCACCGCGATCTCGGTGAGCTCCCCCGGGGAGTACGAGGGAAACTGCACCCGCTGGTTGAACCTGCTGCCCAGGCCCGGGTTGGACGCCAGGAAGGCGTTCATCTCCCGCTCGTACCCGGCCAGGATGATCACCAGCCGGTCGCGGTCGTCCTCGGCCCGCTTGAGCAGCGTCTGCACGGCCTCGGCGCCGAAGGCGTCACCCCCGCTGTAGCCGGAGTTGACCAGGCCGTACGCCTCGTCGACGAACAGCACCCCGCCGAGCGCCCGGTCGACCAGCTCGTTCGTCTTGATCGAGGTGGCGCCGAGGTGCTGGCCGACGAGGTCGGCCCGCTGGGCCTCCACCACGTCGGGCTGGGCGAGCAGGCCCAGCGCGGCGAAGATGCGGCCCAGGATGCGGGCCACGGTGGTCTTGCCGGTGCCGGGCGGCCCGGCGAAGACGAAGTGCCGCATCTGCGGCGGCGTCGGCAACCCCCGCTCCTGGCGCATCTTCGCCACCCTGAGCTGCGCGGTGATCGCGTGCACCTGCCGCTTGACCGGCTCCAGGCCCGCCATGCGGTCGAGGTCGGCCAGCGCCTCCTCGAGGGAGGGGGCGACCTGGTAGCCCCGGTAGCGGGCGGTGAGCTCGTCGAAGGCCTTGACCACGTCGCTCTCGACCGTGGTGACCAGGTCCTCGGTGGTGGGCGCGCCGCCGGCCCCCACCACGCGCACGTCCCTGGCCTGCGCGACGGCCTCCACGAGACTGCGGACGAACCGGGCGTTTCCCAGGTCGTCGACGATCGCGCGCCGGTGGATGTCCTCGAAGCGGGCGAGCAGGGCGGGCGCGGCCTCGGGCGCCATCCGGTCGCCCCGGCGCCGCTGCAGCAGCTCGGTGATCTGGAGCAGCTCCTCGGGGGCGTAGCTGGGGAAGCGGACCCTGCTGGAGAACCGGCTGGACAGGCCGGGGTTGGACGCCAGGAAGGTGGCCATCTCCTTCTCGTATCCGGCCAGGATGACGATCAGCCGGTCGCGGTCGTCCTCGGCCCGCTTGAGCAGCGTCTGCACGGCCTCCGCGCCGAACCTGTCGGGCTGGCCGTCACCGGAGTTGATCAGGCTGTACGCCTCGTCGACGAACAGCACCCCGCCGAGCGCCCGGTCGACCAGCTCGTTCGTCTTGATCGCGGTGGCCCCGAGGAACTCCCCCACCAGGTCGGCCCGCTGGGCCTCCACCACGTAGGGGGTCTCCAGCAGGCCGAAGGCGTAGAAGATCTTCGCGACGGTCCTGGCCACGCTGGTCTTGCCGGTGCCCGGCGGGCCGACGAACACGAAGTGCCGCATCGGCGGCTCGGTGGAGTATCCGGCCTCCTTGCGCAGCCTGGCCGCCTCGATCGAGGCGGCGATCGAGCGGACCTGCTCCTTCACCGGGGCGAGGCCGATCATGGCGTCCAGTTCGCCGAGCGCCTCCTCCACCGAGATGGGCGGCGGCGCGTCCCGCTCGCCGGCACCCTGGGTGGAGGGGAGGTGGCCGCCCTCGCGCACCCGGAGGCCGGCTTGGTGCCGCTCTCCCGGCTCCAGGACGACCCGCGCCCGGCGGGCCTGCAGGAACCGGTGGACCAGCACCCCGGCCGCCACGGCGTACGCGGCCCAGATGGCCGGGTACGCCCCGATCCCGGGGATGACCACGCCGAGCAGGACGGCCGTCAGCCCGGCGGGCACCAGCGCCATGACCGTGGTCATCCACGGGGGGACCCAGCGGATGAGGTGGGCGGCTCCGGCGACCAGGGGGCCGAGGAGCATCAGCGCCGTCGGGATCGGCGAGTTCAGGCCGAAGACGACGGTCTGGAAGATCAGGTTTCCCGCCAGCCAGCCGAGCACCACGAGCAGGGTGGCGGCCGCGCGGGGGAAGCTCAGGGTCAGCGCCGCGAAGCCGAGCAGCGTCAGCGTGACGAAGATCGTGTTGAGGATCGGCCAGCCGAGTCCCAGCGCCAGCCCGACCGCCCCGGCCAGCACCGCGACGTAGATCAGCCTGCGCAGGGGCGGCGAGAGCCGGAAGTATCCCAGCCGCACCTGCTCGAACAGATCCCGTGCCGCCGCGCGCCCCGCCGGACGGGCCCTGCTGGATTCCCGCATCACGCCTCCCCGGTCCGCCCCCGGTTATACCGCAACAAGGGGACGTTTGCGCGTGCCTGAGGGTCACGCCACGCCGTCGCGCGGGCACGATCAGATATACGGATGAGAACGGATGAAACCAACGTCCGAGGCAGCAAGCTCGCCCCGCGCCGTCCCTCCGGCCCCGCACTTCCCTGTGCCGCCTCCGCGCCCCGCGCGCGGCGGCCCGCGCCCGCGTTCCCGGCGGGTGGTACGGCCCGGTCCCGGCCGCCGCCCGTCGCCCGTCCGCACGGGGAGACGCGCCGGGAGGCGGGCATGGAAATGTCACCGCCCGGCAAGGCGGCACGACGCTCCGGGAGGGCGGCTCGACCGCGGTGTGCCCGGCGCTCCGGGGGGCGGTTCAGCCGCGGTGTGCCCGGCCCTGGTGGCGGCCGGGATACTCGCCGACCACGACCTCCTTGGGGGTGATCCTCAGCAGGTCGGCCTCGGTGTCGCCGATGGCGATGCCGCGTACCTCGGCCCAGAAGCGGCGGTCGAGCGGATCGGCGACGAAGACCGCCACCCTGGGGTCGCGCTCGGCGGCCTCCCAGGCGTCGGAGGCGGCGATCAGGCGCAACTCGCCGCTCGGGCCGACCGAGCTGACCGCGCCGACGGCGAGCGCGCGCGGGCCGCTGGGGTCGGCGTAGGCGAGCACCACTCCCCGCGCGTAGGTGAAGGCCGCGCGCACCTCCCCGCTGAGCCCCACCGGCGGCCCGGCGTCGCCGGGAAGGCGGCTCCCGCAGCCGTCGCACATGACCAGCGAGGCCCGCCACGGCCCCGGCGCGCCCCGCCACCACGCCCGTACCGACCTCGCGGCGAATATCGCCATCGGTACGGCCAGCAGCGCGATCCCGGCCCGCCAGGCCCACTCGCCCACCGTGACGAGCCCGAGGGCCGGCGCCGCTCCGGCCGCGCCGAGCAGGACCGACGCCGAGGCGGACAGGGCCAGCGCCGCCGCCAGCCCGTGGTCCGAGGCCAGCGCGCGGGCGAGGCCGGGGGCCGTGCCGGCCCGGCCGCGGGCCCAGCCGAGCGCGAGCGGCACGACGAGCGCGACCGGCGCCCAGCTCCGCTCGTCCAGCACGACGACCGCCACCACGACCGCCACCGGCACCGACCAGACCCGGCCCGCCACCAGCCAGAGGGTCACGTTCACGTCGCGCCTGGCCGTGCGGTCGCCGGCGGCGGCGGCGAACTCGGCCAGCGCCCTGATCGGCCGTCCGCGCCACGCCTCGACGAGCACGCGCAGGACGAGCAGCGCCGTCCCGTTGAGGAGCACCAGCCCGGCGAGACCCGCCCAGACCACCCCCGGCGCGCCCGGCGCCGGCCCGGAGAGGAGGGGTGGGGCCTCCGCGGGGAGGGTGGCCACGGCCGCGACGTACGCGGCCACGGCGACCAGGGTGATCGAGACCGACATGCCGAGCCAGAGGTCGCGTACGAGCATGCGCGGCACGTACGACCAGAGCCTGACCCGGTGCGCCTGCCTGAGGGTGATCGCCAGGACCGCGAGCGGCACCAGCCCGCCGCCGATCCTCGCCACGGAGGCCAGGCCGAAGCCGAACTCCGCCGCGCAGACCACGACGAGGGCGACGGCCAGCAGGATGCGGGTCTGCCGCGACCACCTCTCCAGGGCGCGCCTGGCCCGGCCGGTCTCGCGCGGGTCGACCGGCCAGGCGGGGTCGTGGTGGGCGCGCGGGCGCTCCCAGCGCAGCCGGGTCAGGCCGAGGTTGATCCTGGCGCCGGGGTGGTCCGGCAGGCGGCACAGCGCCTCGCGGTAGGCGGTCTCCGCGAGGTCGTACTCGCCTCTCAGCAGCGCGAGGTCACCGGCGAGGACGTGCGGGTCCGGCTCCTCCGGCGCGTAGCGGACGGCTCTGGCCGCCTGGGCCCGCGACTCGCGCCAGCGCCCCGGCACCCTGCGCAGCGCGGCTCCCAGGCGCATCCGCGCGGCCCAGGAGCCCGGCGCGAGGCGTACGGCCTCCTCGGCGGCCGCCACGGCCTCCGCGTCGCGGCCGAGCCGCTCGAACGCGAGGCTGGCCAGGCGGTATCCCCAGTCCGCGCCGGACTCGGAGCGGGGGTCGAGATCCAGCGCCCTGCGGGCCGCCTCCAGCGCGGCCTCGGGCCGGTCGCGGCCCAGCCACGCGGCGGCCACGACGCACCACTGCCGGGGGTCGTCGGGATCCCGCGGCTGCGGAATGGCGACCAAGGCGGGGTCGTGCTCGCGCTCGTGCCGGGGGTCGGCGGGATCCCGCGGTGGCGGGGGAACCCGGCCGGAGTCCTTCCCGCGCCGGGAGTCGGCGGGATCCCGCGGTGGCGGGGGAACCCGGCCGGAGTCCTTCCCGCGCCGGGAGTCGTCGGGGTCCCGCGGTGGCGGGGGAACCCGGCCGGAGTCCTTCCCGCGCCGGGGATCGGTGGGGTCCCGCGGTGGCGGGACCGGGGCGGAGTCGTTTCCGCCGGGCCCGCTCACCACGGCGGCTCACGGGCCTCGCGCTGACTCCCCACGATCGCCATGGTCCGTGCGAGATCACCTTTTGCCTAGACGGCGGTATATGCCTGTATCTCTCTAGAGAGGTCGCCGACGACCTCGTGAGGGGCCGAATATTGACCCAATCGGGGCCGTAAAACGGACATAACTACGTGAATCAATCACCCAATGCCGCCCCGGGCACTGCCCGACTTCGCCTAAGCTGCGACGCATGTTCGTCCAGGCCGACACATCCTGAGCGGCTCATGACCACCGTCATGGCCAGGCGCGCGGACGGCGACCCGCGGGCGTCCGGGGCCGGCCGGTGGTCGGTCCTCGCCGTCCTCTGCTTCAGCCTGTTGCTGATCGCGGTGGACGCCACGGTGCTGCACATCGCGGTACCGGCGCTGACGGCCGCCCTCGAACCGTCCTCCGTGGAGCTGCTGTGGATCATCGACGTCTACTCGCTGATGGTCGCGCCGCTGCTGCTGACCTTCGGCACCCTCGGTGACCGCTACGGGCGCAAGCGCCTGGTGCTGGCCGGATACCTGGTCTTCGGCGTCGCATCGGCCGCGGCGGCGTTCGCGCCGACCCCGCTCGCGCTGATCTCCGCACGCGCGCTGCTCGGCCTCGGCGGAGCGATGATCATGCCCGCCACACTCTCGATCATCCGGCAGGTCTTCACCGACCGGCACGAGCGGGCGATCGCGCTGGGCGTGTGGAGCGCGGTGGCCGCGGCCGGGGCCGCGGTCGGCCCGCTCGTCGGAGGGGTGCTCGTCGAGCACTTCTGGTGGGGCGCCGTCTTCCTGATCAACGTTCCCATCCTGGTGGTCCTGCTGCCCGTCGCGGCCAGGCTCCTTCCCGAGTCCCGCAAGCGCGCCGGACAGCCGTGGGACGCGCTCAGCGCGCTGCTGTCGGTGCTGGGCATCCTCGGGGTGGCCTTCGGCCTGAAGGAGGCCGGGGCCGGGCATCCGGGCGGGCCGGCGGCGTTCCTGGGCGGGGTCTGGCTGCTGGTCTGGTTCGTCCGCAGGCAGCGGCGGCTGGCCTTCCCCCTGCTGGACCTGAGCCTGTTCCGGCGGCGGGCGTTCCGCGCCGGGGTGGGCGCCGTGCTGCTCACGGTCTTCGCCCTGGTCGGGCTGGAGCTCATGCTCGCCCAGTATCTCCAGCTCGTCCTCGGCGACAGCCCGCTCCAGGCGGCCGTACGGATGCTCCCCCTCATGATCGCCTCGATCACCGGCGGCCTGGCCGGGGCGCGGCTGCTGCGCCGGTTCGGGCTGCGCGCCACGATGGGCGGCGGGCTGGCGCTGACCGCCGTCTCCCTCGCCCCCACCCTGACCTGGCACACCGAGGGGCACCCGGTGGCCCTGACATTCTGCTTCGTCGGCATCGGCTTCGGCATCCAGGTCGCCCTGCTGGCCGCCTCGGACACGATCATGTCGTCCACCCCGGAGTCCCACGCGGGCGGCGCCGCCGCGGTCGAGGAGACCGCCTACGAGCTGGGCGCGGGGCTCGGGGTCGCGGTGCTCGGCACGATCACCACGGCCGTGTACGCCCCCGCGCTCGCCTCGGTCCACGGCGTCGCGCCCGCGATGATGGACGAGGCCCGCCAGTCGCTCGCCTCCGCCGCGCACGTGGCGCGGGAGATCGGCGGCGGCGTGGGGGACGCCCTGCTCGGCGCGGCCCGCGTCGCGTTCGTCTCCGGCCTGCACGCGACGGTGGCGGTGAGCGTGTTCCTGCTCGGCGCCACCGCGCTGGCCGTGACGCTCCTGGTGCCCCGCCGCCCCGACGGACAGGGGAACGACCCCTCGTAAAGGGTTTGGAAGGTCTAGGCTCGGTCATTTATCGGTCAAGCATGGGCAAGAACGGGGAATCTAACCAGAATGAGGAACCGTGCGACAAACCCTCCATGATCTTGCTTCCCTGGCGGCCAGACTGGGCGTGGGCGGGATCTTCTTCGCCAACGGCTGGCACAAGCTCGAAGCGGGCCTGAACGCCACCGCCGAGCAGTTCACCAGCCTGGGCGCCTCCGGGCCCTACGTGTGGGCCGCCACCACCATGCTGACGGAACTCATCGGTGGCGCGCTGCTGGTGGCCGGTCTCGCGGTGCCCGCGTGCGGGCTGCTGCTGTTCGCCGAGGCCCTCGCCGTGTTCATCCTGGCCAGCGGCGAGGCGGGCCTGCCGCTCACCGGCGGCGACGCCAAGCTGATCGTGGCGCTCGGGGCCGCCGCCATCCTGCTCGCGGTCGGCGGCGCGGGCCGCCTGTCGGTCGACCACATGGTGGTGATCAAGCGCCGCGAGGCCGAGGCCGCCGAGGACTTCGCCGCCGAGGCCGAGGCCGACGACGTCATCGCCGCGCTGCGCGAGCCTGAGACTCCCCCCGCGCCCGCCCCCGCCCGGACCACCGGGGGGAAGAAGCCCGGCGAGTCCGCTCCGCCCGCCTCGCAGCGGTCCGCCGAGGGACCCGCTTCGGAGAGACCCACCTCGGAGGGCGCGACCGACACCGCGGAGTTCCCCGCCGCCACCCGTCCCCGTACGCGCACCCGCAAGCCCCCGTCCGGTGCCGCCGCGTCCGTGCCTCCCGCGACGCCCGCGACCACGCCCACGCCGGTCTCGGCGCCCGCGCCCGGCAAGACCGGCGACACCCTCGTGGCCGGAAAGAAGGACGAGCCCTCCGGTAGCTGATCATTTAATGAGATTTATCTCCCTTTAAGGACAAGAGGGCTTTCTTCTCCGTTTAATGAGATTCACGGGGAGGCGCCGTACCCGCACAATGATCGGATGCGCCTTCCCGGCTGGTTCGCGGAGCGGGTCGAGCCCGCCCCGCCGGAGACCGAACTCCGCGTCTCCACCCTCGAACTCTTCTTCGACCTGGTCTTCGTCTTCACCGTCACCCAGCTCACCGGCCTCATGGTGGACGGCCTGCAGGACGGCAGGCCCGCCGAGAGCGCGCTGCGCGCGCTGCTGGTCTTCGGCGCCATCTGGTGGATGTACGCCGGTTACGCCTGGCTGACCAACGCCGTCCCGCCGACACGTCCCGCCCGCAGGGTGCTGATCCTGCTGGGCATGGCCGGATTCATGATCGTGGCACTGTCGATCCCCTCGGTGTTCGACGGCGACGGCCTGGCGTTCGCCATCGGGTACCTGCTGCTGATCGCCGTGCACGCCGGGCTGTACCTGCAGGTCACCTCGGCCTTCGCCCGGGTGCTCCCGTTCAACCTCGGCGGGGTCGCGCTCATCGGCCTGGCCGCCCTGGTCCCCGCGCCGTACACCTACCTGCTCTGGGCGGGCGCGGTGGCCCTGCTCTGGGGCAGCCCGTACTTCATCGGGCAGAAGGGCTTCAACCTCCGGGCCGGGCACATCGTCGAGCGCCACGGCCTGCTGGTGATCGTGGCGCTCGGCGAGTCGATCGTGGCGATCGGCATCGGCGCCAAGGGGCTCCACGTCGGCTTCGCCCTCGGCCTGGCGGCGGTGCTCGGCCTAGCGCTGGCCGCCTGCCTGTGGTGGCTCTACTTCGGCGGCGACGACGAGACGCGCGCCGAGCACACCCTGGAGGCGGCCGAGCCGGTGCGGCGCACCCGGCTGATCCTCGGCGCCTACTTCTACGCGCACATCCCGATGCTGCTGGGCATCGTCGCGGTCGCCGCGGGCGTCAAGAAGGCGATCGGCCACCCGGTGGACCCGTTGAAGTTCAGCGCGGCCCTCACCCTGGCCGCGGGGGTCGCCCTGTTCGTCGCGGGCGACGCCTGGTTCCGGCGCGTCCTCGGCATCGGGGGAAACGGGCTGCGGGCCGCGGGCGCGGTGGTCTCGCTCCTGACGGTCGCGCTCGGCCTGTGGTCGGCCCTCGCGCAGCTCACCGCGCTGACCGCGCTGGTGATCGCGGTGATCGTCCTGGAACGCCGCGCGGCCTCCGTCGCCGCTCCGGCTCCGTGAGACGCACCGTCCTTTCCCGCACGTCCTTTCCCGCACGTCCCGGCCCGCCGCTCCCGTACGACGGAGCGCGCGGCTCCCCCGTCACCGGCGACCGCGAAAAGCCCTCATCGGCCCGGTGACGGGCCCGTCCCCGGCGTCACCCGGCGAGACCCTCGGCACGGTTCTGGGCGTCGAGGATCTCGTCGCCGTGGTCGACCGCCCCGAGGTGATCACGGGGTGGGAATCACCCGGCGGCCGTTCGCCCTCGAAGGCACGGTGGCGCGGGTCCCTCCAGATCCCACGCCACCGCACCCGTCTCTACCGGGCCCGCCCGGACAGCAGCGCCGTCCAGATCACCCGAGCCTCACCGACCGGCCACGTGGAGGTCTCGTGGACCTCGTCGTCCCCGCCGTCGCGCTGGACGGTCCGCCGCAGGAACGCCCGTCCCGCGCCCTCGCACAACTCGTAGACCGTGGCCCGGCAGAAGCAGGTCCAGGCCACCGAACGCACCCGCCCCAGCGCCGGGTACGGCCTCCGCCACTCCAGCCGGACATGATCACGCTGGGCCATCACCACGTGCGGGCTCAGACACGCGTCCAGAACGGTCACGACATGCTCTCGGCGATCAATTCCGACAGCGGATGCGTCTCCCTCAGTTCCCGGTAGCGAAACGTGATGCGCCGAGCGGCGCGGTCGGGCTCGGTCACCGGATGCCAGGCATAGACGAACCGTCCCCGCCGGGCGTCCCACCCGGTACGCCACCAGAACCGCGCCCCGTCGCACCACACCACCAGCCCCACCCAGACCGACACCAGCGCCAGCCCGTAACCGTCGTGCACGTCGGAGGTGATGCCGTGTGTCTCCAAAGCCTCTTGGAGTTCTTTCGCGGCGATTACCTCCACTGAGGGCTTCACCGCGAAAGGCGCCCACCTGCCTGCGAGGTTGCCCTCACTACCCGGCTGAGGACGCACGGCATCCGTTCTGTCCGGACGTATTTGATCGGATTTCGCGACTTGCCCGCGTATCACCGGCATGGGCTAGCCTTCCTGACAGCGAGGTGAGCTGATGTCGTCAGCACGTCAGGAGCGACCGTAAGGAGAGCGCGTTCGTCAGCCCCGTATCATCGTGAGGCTAAAAAACCCGCGCTGAAATGCGGGTCAGGCGATGCCCGCCCGCGTGGCCAGGCCCCTAAGCCGTGGAGTGCTCGGCCGGTGCTCACGCTTGAGGAGCTGGGTCAGCAGCTCATGAGGGCGACCGCCATAACGGACGAGTTCGGGTGAGAGCCGTTCCGCCTCAAGGAGCATGTTCACCGATGCGGCGTCCTTGCGCTGTACGGCATAGGCCCGTGCGAGGTCGAGATGCACCTGGGCACGCCGCCCCACGAGGCCGGCGGCCAGATCGGCGGTGTTCAGAGTCTCGCCCTTGCGCACGGCCTGACAAGCATCGCCGAACTCCACTGCTGCAGAGACCTCGTAAATGGTGACGTTGGTCAGCCCGAAAGCGGTCCAGAAATCATTGCGATCCTCCCCGATGCGCTCAGCCATTCGCCTCGCCTCCGCGAGGAACGTCCGCACCGCCGCCTGGTCGTACTGGGCGGCTGCCGCGGTGACCGCGACCAGGTTGAGAGCGCCGAGGATGGACAGTGATCGAGGATCGGGACGCCGAAAGGCGTGTCGCAGGGCATCGGCGGCGCGCAGCACCACCTGAAGGGCCCTGTCATGTTCGCGGAGCCGCACGAAGACATAACCGAGCCGATAGGCGCTCACCGCGACGAGCAACGCTTGTTCGGTCTCCTCCGCGGCGGCCAGTGAGCGGTCGGCGGCCATCCACGCGAGCTCGGCCTCTCCGACGCGGCGTAGCGTGGTGGTGGCGCAGTGGTAGGTCAGCGAGCGGAGGGTCTGGTAGGCCCCGCGTCGTTTCGCCGGGGCGTGTCGGCTGCCGAGTTCGGTCGCCACGATCAGGCCGGGCAGTCGTCTGCCGACCTCGTCGTAGCGTGTCGCCTGGTAGAGCCGGTTCACCACCCGGATCTCATGGCGCAGCCAGGTGAGGTTTTCCGGTGTCCCCTCGACGTGGCGAGGGTCGATCAATGACGACAGACCGTCGTAGCCCATCATGGCCTGACGGATACCGGAGGTCGCCTGGTACTGCGTCATCGTGTCTGTCTTCGTCGCGGTGAGTTCATCGGCTGCCAGCCCCAGGGTCTCAGCCAGAGCGCTGATCACGCTATGGCTGTCCACAGAGCGCTTGCCACGCTCGACCTGACTGAGCCAGCTCTCGGAACGGCCGATCAGCCCGGCGAGGACGGACTGGGACAGTCCGCGACGGCGTCGCGTCCTAGCGATCCGCTGACCGATCTCCCTGCTGGCATCCACACCATCACCCCTGCGAGTCTCGCCCTCCGACGACGCTGTGTAGCTCTTCGATGACGCGTTCCCAGGATGGCATGCGCGCGTCTGACGGCGCGGTGGGATCGAACAGGACCCGCACCCCCATTTCCCGGAGCGCATCGAGACTGCGTCCGAAAGCGCGATGGCGGGCAAGGGCGTCCTTGAGCAATGGGACGGCCACGATCGGAACGCCGAAACCCATTACCTCGCACAGCAACCCGACCGCGAAGGTGTCGGCCATTCCGTTCGCCCATTTGTTAATGGTGTTGAACGTCGCCGGAGCCACGATCACCGCATCTGCCGGAGGCAGCCCCTTAGGCTCGCCCGGCATGCGGTAGGCGCTGCGAACCTGATCGCCGGTCAGCCGTTCCAACTCCGGGGCATCGACGAAGCGCGCCCCCATCGGCGTGGTGACCACATGCACCCGCCATCCGCTCGCCTGAGCGAGCCCCACCAGACGCCGAAGGTCGGCAGCCGCGGGCGCGGCACACGCGACCACGTACGAAACCCCGCGCACCCCGTTGAGGCCCTCCATACGGCGTCATCCTAATCAGTCTCAGCCTTCGTCCCCTGCCGCTCTCCAGCACGGTCAGTGCGCCCCAGGGGCGGCGCTCCACCGCGGCGACGGTCTCGCCGAAGCGGAAGGTCATCGCCAGGGCTCGCAGGTGGTACTTGAGCGCCTCGACGATCTCCAGGTCGCAGAGGTCGAGCATCCGCTCGCGGCGCTCGACCACGGTCATCTAGAGAAAGAAGACCACCAGAACGGTGAGGCCGAGGCTCAGTGCCACGAACCGGAGTGTTCTGGGGTGCCGGGCGGCCTCTCGTCGCGAGGAGATCACCAGTACGGCGCCCAGCCCCAGTGCCGCCAGCAGGTGCAGGCCGTACCACCAGGGCGTGGGCAGCCTTCCCAGGACGGTCCCGGACAGCAGGTCGTCGACGGCTCCGTAGCCGGAGAGTCCGCAGAGCACGGCCAGGCCCAGGCCCAGCAGCGCGAACACGTACCGGAACTTGCCGAGCAGGGTCCAGACGACGGCTCCCGTGACGAGCAGGACCGAGAAGGTGTGGTGCAGTTGCCGCACGAGCAGGCCGCCGCGCACCTCGAAGTTGATCTCCAGTGCCGAATTGTAGGCGGCACTCATGGGAACACCCTGCAGCGGCGCGTAGCTGCCGTCGTAGACCACGAGATGGCTGCCGGGATTGTAGAAGAACGCCAGGAAGCCGCCAGTGAGCAGGACGACCGCGAAGCAGTAGATCAGCATCTCGCCCACCAGCTGCCTTGCTCTCTCCATTCGGCATATTCCACCACAAAGATCAGGCCGGATCCGCCGCTTGACCATCGGGCTCCGGAACCGCCCCGTCGTGAACGGATCGGAGTCCGAAGCGGGCCACAGGACTCGGCCAGGGTGGGGCGGGCCGGTGAGGGGACGAGCTCTACGCCGATCGGGGAAGGGGTTCCCGCCCTGTCGCCCGGGTGACAGGGCGGTTCTCCCTCCGCGCCGCCAGGATGACGAGCGCCCCTGCGATGGTCCCGGCGAAGAACGGGGACGGCACGAGAAGGACGCCGCCCAGCGCGCACCACGCCGCGAGGCCCCAGCCGATCCCGGCCGGCACGGCCACCCCGCGTCCGGCCAGATGCCATGTCAGGCAACCCAGGAGAACCAGGGGCACGGCGAAGCTTCCCGGACCGGCCCAGAAGGTGACCTCGTTCCGGAGGGACTCCGCCGTCTTGCCGGCGCCCCCGTCCGTGAGCACGAGCGGGACGGCCGCCCACATCCCCCGACCCGCCCAGCCGGTGACGTCCTCCCGGGCGAAGAGCGCCAGCAGGGACAGATGCCCCGCTCCCAGCACGAGCATGATCCCGCTCGCCCATCGGAGCAGCCGCTTTCCGGACCTCATCGTGACCGTCCTTCCTCGTGCCCCGCCCCCGCGCGGGCACGATCGCGGTCGCGCCAGGCGCGTTCCCACTGCCGGGTCAGAGCCGGATAGACGATGAGATACCGGAAAGGCGCGATGGCGGCCATGTAGAGCCGCCCGAACCATCCGTTGGGCTTGACGAGGACGGCCATCCGCAGCTCGTGGTCGCCGCTCGCTCCCTGAACCCAGCCGAGATGCATCACGCCGTGCACGGTCTTGTTCGCCAGCTCGCGCGCGGCCTCCGTGTCGAGCTCGTAGACCGCCTTGAGGGGCATTCTCACGTCGTCCAGGCCGCGCGGAGCGTCTCGGAGGTCGCTCGGCAGGCGGTCGCGGAGCGAGACGACCCGCGTGCCGACGCCCGCCGACGGTCTGTCCCAGCCGAGGAGCGCGCCGAGTTTCCACCGGACGGCGAACAGGAACCTCACCGGCCAGGGCTGCTTCGTGGATTCGAGTGCGGCGCGCAACGCCGCGAGCATCACCGGGAAGTCGCCGGGCCCGGCTCCGGGGGTGCGGAACGACCACACGTCCTCGACCGTGAAGTCACTCGTGAGTTCGTGGACGCGCCATGGGCGCTCGGTATGGGTGGTCTCTGCGAGTCGCGGCACGGTTCGGCCCTTCGCTTATACGGTGCCGTATATTTCGTTTATACGGTACCGTACAACTTCAACGCGATCAATGGATGGAGCCGGATTCCCGCCGTGGCCCGTACACCACGAACCCGCTGGATAGAGGCGGGCCTCGAAGCCCTCGCCCAGGGAGGGCCCGACGCGGTCCGCGTCGAGACGCTCGCCACCCGGCTCGGCGTGACGAAGGGCGGATTCTACGGATACTTCGACGGCCGTCCCGCGCTGCTCGCGGAGATGCTCGACGAGTGGGAGCGCCGCTGTACCAAGGAGGTCCTCGCCCAGGTCGACGCCGCCGGTGGCGACGCCGCCGAGAGGATCAGGCGTGCCGGCGAGCTGACCTTCTCCGAGGACTTCCACCGGATCGACCTCGCGGTCCGGGCCTGGGCCCGCCACGACCAGTCCGTCGCGACGCGCCTGCGGCGTGTCGACAACGAGCGCATGGACTTCCTGCGGAGGATGTTCGGCACGTTCGTCACCGATCCCGACGAGATCGAGGCCCGCAGCACCCTGGCGTTCGCGCTCGCGATCGGCCGCCACTTCATCGTCGTGGACCACCCCGGGCACACCAAGCGCGAGGCCGTCAGGCTCGCCGGAGACTACCTCCTGCGCCCGCGACCGTGAACGCCCCGGTCCGGGCAGGGCCTCTGACAGGGTTCTCGCCGGAAACGCCGGGAACGCCGAGAGTAGGGCCTTCGCCGAGGACAGCGTCTCCGATGGGGACAGGGCCTCCAACGGGGACAGGGCCTCCGACGGGGCGGACCGGCCTTCGGGGGGCGGGGGTCAGAGCTCGAAGCGGGCCACCCGGCGGAGCTTGTTCATGGCGTCCAGGGCGGCGACCTTGTAGGACTCGGCCAGGGTGGGGTAGTTGAAGACGGCGTCGACCAGATAGTCGATGGTGCCGCCGCAGCCCATGACGGCCTGGCCGATGTGCAGGAGTTCGGTGGCGCCGGTGCCGAAGACGTGCACGCCGAGCAGGGCGCGGGTGTCCGGGGAGACCAGGAGTTTCAACATGCCGTAGGTGTCGCCGATGATCTGGCCCCGGGCCAGCTCGCGGTAGCGGGAGATGCCGACCTCGAAGGGGACGTGGGAGGCGGTCAGCTCGTCCTCGGTGGGACCGATGAAGCTGATCTCGGGGATCGTGTAGATGCCGATCGGCTGCAGGTGGTGGATTCCGCGCAGCGGTTCGCCGCAGGCGTGGTGGGCGGCGATGCGGCCCTGCTCCATGGAGGTGGCGGCCAGGGAGGGGAAACCGATGACGTCGCCGACGGCGTAGATGTGCGGCACGGCGGTGCGGTAGTGCTCGTCGACCTGGATGCGGCCCCGGGCGTCGGCGGACAGCTCAGCGGCCTCCAGGGCGAGCTCGTCGGTCATGCCGTGGCGTCCGGCCGAGTACATCACCGTCTCCGCGGGGATCCGCTTGCCGCTCTCCAGCACGGTCAGCGCGCCCCGGGGGCGGCGCTCCACGGCGGCGACGGTCTCGCCGAAGCGGAAGGTCACCGCCAGGTCGCGCAGGTGGTACTTGAGCGCCTCGACGATCTCCAGGTCGCAGAAGTCGAGCATCCGGTCGCGGCGCTCGACCACGGTCACCTTGGTGCCCAGCGCGGCGAACATGGAGGCGTACTCGATGCCGATCACCCCGGCCCCCACGACCACCATCGAGTCGGGGATGTCCTGCAGCTGCAGGATGCCGTCCGAGTCGATGATCGTGTGGCCGTCGAACTCCACGGTGTCGGGGCGGGCCGGCCGGGTGCCGGTGGCGACAACGATCTTGTCGGCGGTGACCTTGGTCTCGTGGCCGTGCTCGTCGACCACGCCGATCGTGTGCGGGTCCACGAAGTGGCCGTGCCCGTTGAGCGTCGCCACGTGGTTGCGCGACAGCTGGCTGCGGATCACGTCGATCTCCCGGCCGATCACGTGCTGGGTACGGATCCCCAGGTCCGCCGCGGTGATCTCGTCCTTCACCCGGTAGCTCTGGCCGTACATGCCGCGCTGGTTGAGGCCCGTCAGGTGCAGGACGGCCTCGCGCAGTGTCTTGGAGGGGATGGTGCCGGTGTTGATGCACACCCCGCCGAGCATGTTGCGCCGCTCGACGAGCGCGACACGTCGTTCGAGTTTCGCCGCGGCGATCGCGGCCTTCTGCCCGCCCGGCCCGGAACCAAGAACGAGGACATCAAAATCCCACATAGGCCCCAGTGTGAAGGCAGGAGGCGGTCTCAGCCAGACTCACGGAATACCAGATCGTGCCAGTCTCGTTAACACCGCCTCACACCGCCGGGTGAGTTCGACGTCGCCGGTGTCCGGACGGCGCCGAGCGCCGTCACCGCGTCGCGGCCCGGGCCGCGACGCGACTCCGGTACCTCACACCTCCGCGGCGACCCGGTCCACGATCGCGGTCGCCCCCTCCTTCCTCGCGCAGTGGGCGCAGCAGAACCAGCGCCGCCCCGCCGCGACACCGTGCCCGACGATCCGGACCCCGCAGTGCTCGCAGATGGGCGCCATCCGCTGGATCGCGCACTCGAAGCTGTCGAAGACGTGCACCTTGCCCTGGGCGTGCACCTCGAAGCTCATGTCGTAGTCGTTACCGCACGTTTCACAGCTCGCCATGTTTCCCCCCGAAAACCATCGGCTTCTCCGGGGAAAGTCGTACCCAGGTATCCGCAGGTCAGACAATCCGCCCCGCCACGATCACCCCGGCGGCCAGCAGCGCCAGCACCACCAGCGCGACCGGCAGCAGGGGAAGCAGCCGGGCGAGCCTCTCGCGCGCCACGAGGCGGGCGCGGTCGGCCTCGATCCACGCCCCCAGCCGTGGCCAGGCGTACGGAAGCGCCTGGTGGACCAGACGCGTCCCCTCCCGCCGGTGCGCGACCAGTCCCGCGAAGCCGCGCAGGACGCGCTCGGATCCGGCGGGCACCCTGGCCTCGCGGGCGACCGGCTGCCCATCGGGGGCGATGGCGACGAGTCTCAGGAACACCGCGGGCGCGCGCTCCCGGTCCGCCGGGCCGAGCGCGGCGTACGCGGACTCGGCCAGCGCCCCCAGCCCGGGGTCGTCGCAGGCCGTACGGATCCCGGCCGCCATCTCGGCCCCCGCCCGCAGCAGCGCGGCCGTCCCGGGATCCGGGGCGCACCCGGGGAGCAGGGCGATCAGCAGGTCGCGGGCGGCCGGCCTGGCGCGGGGGTCCTTGGCGAGCGCGGCGGCGGCCAGCGGCCGCAGGAGCCGGGGCAGCGGGCCCAGGTCGGGGTCGAGCGAGAGGATCCGGTGCATCACCGCGCCCAGGCTGCCCGCCGCGAACGGGTCCTCGCCTGTCGCGGCGTACAGCACGATCCCGCCCCAGGCGAACACGTCGGCGGCCGTGCCCGCCGCGCCGCCGGTGAACACCTCGGGCGCCGTGTACGACGGCACCCGCGCCCTGAGCCCGGTGGCGGTCAGCGACGTCACCCGCCCGGGGGCCATCCCGAATCCGATGACCCTGGGACCGTCGCCGCCGAGGATCACGTTGTCGGGCGTGAGGTCGCGGTGGACCACCCCGGCGTCGTGGAGGGCGGTCAGCGCGGTGGCGACCGCGGCCGCGAGGCCGTGCAGGTCGTCGCCGCCGAAGACCCGCCCGGCCCGGCGCAGGCTGGGGCCCTCCACGTACCGGCTGACGATGTACGGCCTGGGCCCGTCGAGGTCGGCGTCCAGCACGCTCGCCGTGCAGGAAGAGGCGACGCGGCGGGCGGCGGCGGCCTCGGCGGCGGGCGCCTCACCTCCCGGGCGGCCGTGCAGGACCGTCACCACGACCCGCTCCCCGCCCTGGCCGTACCCCTCGTAGACCACGCCCAGGGCGCCCGCCCCCAGCCGCCCGGCGAGACGGTAGCCTCCCAGCCGCCAGGGATCGCCCACGATCAACTCCCGCGCCACTCTCATGCGGTGTTTGATGCGACCCGCGGAAAAAATGTTTCCCTCGACGAGGACGAACGCCGGATCGCCCCGGGCTCTCGAGGAGCGCCCGGTGTTCCCGGTCCCTTCGCCCGGCCCCGGCCGGCCCGCGCGCCTTCCCTCAGGTACGCCCGGCCGGGGGCCCGCGCCCGGCGGGGAGGCGTTATTTTCCGGTGGCGGCGGTGGCCCGGCCCGGCCAGTCCTCGTACCGGATCTCGCCGAGGATCGCGTCGTCGCCCTCCGGCACCAGGGACCCCTCGGCCAGTTCGGCTCCGAAGTAGCGCGCGTGCGGATCCGCGACCACCTCGCGCGGATCGTCCCAGGCGGCCAGGGCGTCCAGGAAGAACCCGTCCATCCGGAACCTCTCTGGCCCGGCGACCTCGACCCTCCCGTTCACCGGCGGACCCACCGCGACCTCTCCGACCACCCGGGCGACATCGTCGCCCGCGAGGGGCTGGTAGGACACCGGTGCCATCCGGACCGTGCCTCCGTCGGTGGCCGCGTCGGCGATGCCGCGGGTGAACTCGAAGAACTGGGTGGCGTGCACGATGGAGTACGGGATCGAGGAGTCCTCGATCAGCTTCTCCTGGGCGACCTTCGCCCGGAAGTAGCCGCTCTGGGGCAGGCGCGCGGTTCCCACCACCGACAGCGCGACGTGGTGGCCGACGCCCGCCGCCTTCTCCGCGGCGAGCAGGTTCCGGGTGGAGGTCTCGAAGAACTCCAGGACCTCGGCGGCCTCGAAGGACGGGGAGTTCGACACGTCGATCACCACGTCCGCGCCGGCCAGGACGTCGGCGAGACCTTCGCCGGTGAGGGTGTTGACGCCGGTGTTCGGCGACGCCGCCACCGCCTCGTGGCCCTGCTCTCCGAGCCTCGCCACGAGCTTCGACCCGATCAGGCCGGTACCGCCGATCACCACGATCTTCATGACAACCCTTCCTGTCCCCCGAAGGCGCCCCTCGCCACCCGGTCACCGGCTCAGACAGGACAGCCCCGCGACCTGTGACGGCTCGGCCGAAATCCCTCCGGTAATGGATTCCCCGTGCCGAGGTGACACAGGGCAGGGTCTCGCCCAAGTAAGTCCAAAATCCGCATTGAAGTGAGTTTGAAGGGATGGCCGGGCGGGTGATGTCGATGAGCTCGGGCAGCGCCGGCAGCGCCGGGCCCGGTCGCGGTGGGGCCGGAGGTGCCACTCCCGCCGGGAAGGCACCGTGACGTCACCGGGCCGTCACCGTCGGAACGAGTCACTCAAGCAGGGCAGACGTCGCGATAGGGCAGGTCCCCCAGGTAGGTTCGCCACTCCTCGCGCGACAGGGTGCGGCCCGCGCGCTCGCAGACCGCCCGCGCCACCGCCTCCGGCTCGACCGGATACTCGCTCAGGGCGCCCGCCGTGTCGACGGCGATCAGCCGGGCGCCGTCGGGGCTGAACGCCAGCGTCTGGAGGTCTCCGGGCTGGGCGATGATCGGCTGGCCGAGGCGGCGCCCGGTCTCGGCGTCCCATATCCCCACCGACCGCTCGGTCATCGCCGCGGCGATGACGTCGCCACGGGGCGAGTACGTCAGGTCGGCCCCCACTCCCTCCTCGCCCCTGATCATGCTGCCCACCCGCTTCCTGCCCCGGGTCTCGAACACCGAGATCCGCCCTTTCTTGTCGGCGATGGCGAAGCGGGCACCGTCCGCGCCGAAGGCCAGCGCGATCGCCGGGATGCCGACGGTGGGCGAGCCGTAGGTCTCGCCGAACGGCTCGCCGGTGCCCGCGTCCAGCAGTCGATGCTCACCGCCCGCGACCGCGAGCGCCTCGCCGTCGGGGGTGAAGACCAGCCCCTCGGTTATCTCCTGGGGCCGCGACCAGCGGAGCCGTCCACTGGGCACGTCCCAGAGGTGGATCTCCCCCTCGGGCTGCGTCGCGGCGTCGTAGTAAAGGGTGTACGAGGCCACGGCGGTGCCGTCGGGGCTGATCGCCGCGGCGGGCGTCTGGCCGCCGCGGGCGGGGGTGACGGTGGCGATCCGCTTGAAGGTGGCGGTGTCCCAGACGGTCAGCCGGGGGCTGTCCGAGCCCTCGTTGGCCACCAGCCGCCCTCCGTCGGCGCTGAAGGCCATCTGGAAGAAGTTGTCGGCGCCCTTGGGCCCGATCTCCAGCGAGCCCAGGCGGGCGCGCCGCCTGACGTCGCGGATCACGATCTTGCTCGCCCCGTCCGCCCTGGAGGCGAGCAGCCGCCCGCCGGGGCTGAGGGCCGCCCAGCGGGTACCCGGGCCCTTCAGCGTGACGGGCCTGGTCAGCGCGGAGACGTCGAGGCTCGTCACCGCGTCCTCCGTGAGGTAGCGCAGGGTGCGCCCGTCCGGGTCGAAGGCCACGACGGGCTCGTACGCGTCGATCCTCTGGGTGAGCAGCAGCCTGCCGTCCTCGACCCGCCAGAGCCGCAGGGCCGTGTCGACCGCCGAGGCCAGGAAGCGTCCGTCGGGGCTGAAGACGAGGTCCTCGGTCATGCCCTCCTCGAAGAAGGTGTCCAGCTTCGCCCCGGTGAACGCGTCGCGCAGCTCGATGGTCTTCCCCTTGCCGACGGCGATGGTCGCGCCGTCGGGACTGTAGGCGACTCTCGGCACGCAGAGCTTGCACCGGCTCCCCAGCGGGATCCTGCGCAGGCCGTCCAGGGTGAAGGCCGCCGCCTCGCCGTTGAGATCCCCGGTCGCGAGCCCGCGGCCGTCCTCCGGGATGTCACTGCCGATGGCCCCCCCGAGCGGGGAGTGCTTCTGGCCGGTCACGATGTTCCAGACGGTGAACCCCTCCCCCTGGCTGACCATGAGCCAGTCGTCGGACCGCCCGAAGGACGCGGTGGTGTCGCCGCCCGCGTTCCGGCCCTGGACCTCCATGACGGCGCCGGTCGGCCTGCCGGTCCGCACGTCCCAGATCCTCAGCCTCTGACCGCTGATCACGGCGAGCCTGCCGCCTCGCGGGCTCAGCGCGATCCCGCGCAGCTCGCCGCCGATCCCGGTGAAGCCGCCGACGCGCCTGCCGGTCCGCACGTCCCAGACGCGCGCCTCGCCGTCGCTCGCGCTGACGAGGGTGCGCCCGTCGGCGCTCAGCGCCCTGAGGGTCTGTATCCCGGTGGCCGGGTCGTGGAAGGCGGCCGTCTCCCGCTGGGCCAGCGAACCGGCCAGGCTCGCCCTCGCCTCGACCACCGGCGCCAGCCGCCACGCGGCCACGCTGAGCAGCATGGCCCTGACCGGCTCGGCGATCCGCAACGCGTCGGCCGTCGCGGCGAGCCTGGCGGCCGTCGCCTGGTCGCGCTGGGAGGCGATGACGGCGCTGCGCGCGTCGGCCACCCTGCTCTGCTGCACGGCGAACGCCCCGGCGGCCAGCGCGGCGACCAGCAGCACGGCCAGCGTGCCGGAGAGCGCCCTGCCCCTGCGGACGCGGCGCCGGGCGAGGGCGGCGCCCGCCTCCAGGAAGTCGCGCTCGACCGGGCTGAGCGTGATGTTGCGGCGCCCGGTGGCCGCCCAGCGCATGGCGTTCTCCAGGCTGCCGCCCTGGAACAGGTCCCCGTCCCTGCGCCCCTGGAGCTGCCAGCGCCGCGCGGCGGTGAGGATGCCCCGGTGCACGGCCAGGCCGTCCCGGTTGGCCTGGACCCACGCGCGCAGCCTGGGCCAGGCCTGCGGCAGCGCGGGCCGCGACAGCCACACCTCCCGGTCGTCGTGGGTGAGCAGGTACGCGAAGACCTCCACCAGGCGCCGCACCGCGGCGGCCTCGCCCTCCCGGCGCCCGTCGAGGAGCTCGGCCCACTGCGCCCGGCGGACGACCAGCTGGTCGTCGTCGGTCACGGTGACCAGCCGCAGGAAGACCTCCGGGGCCAGCTCCCGCTCGGCGGGGCCGAGCGCGAGGTAGGCGTCCTCGGCGAGGGTGCCGAGCGCGGGGTCGGCCGAGGCCACCCGGACCTGGGCCCCGGCGTCGCTGCCGGCCGCGAGCAGTCTCGGGGTGTCGGAGGTGTTGAGGGCCCCGTCGCCGCTGACCAGGGCCAGCAGCAGGTCCCTGGCGGTGGGCCTGGATCCGGGGTCCTTGGCGAGCGAGGCGGCGACGAACGGCCGCAGGTGCTCGGGGAGCATGTCCAGCTGGGGCTGTACCGACAGCACGCGGTGCATGATCCCGCCCAGGCTCTCGGCACGGAACGGGTCAGCGCCCGTCGCGGCGAAGACCATGATCCCGCCCCAGGCGAAGACGTCGACGGCCGCGGTCGCGCGCCGGCCCATGAAGATCTCGGGGGCCATGTAGGTCGGGGTGCCCGCGACCATGCCGGTCGCGGTCAGCGACATGTCCTCCGTACGGGCGACACCGAAGTCGATCACCCGTGGGCCGTCCGGGCCCAGCAGGACGTTGTCGGGTTTGAGGTCGCGGTGGATCACCCCGGCCTCGTGGACGGCGGTCAGCGCGGTGGCGATCGCGGTCGCGAGGCGGTGCAGGTCACCTCCGGTGAAGCGGCGCCCCTCCGCGACGGCCCGGCGCAGGCTGGGGCCCTCCACGTACTCGCTGACGATGTAGGGCCTGGGCCCGTCGAGATCGGCGTCCAGCACGCCCGCCGTGCAGAACGAGGCCACCCGGCGGGCGGCGGCGGCCTCGCGGCCGAACCTGTCGCGCAACTCGGGGTCGGTCCCGGCGTCACCGTGCAGGACCTTCACCGCCACGCGCGTGCCGTCGGCGTCGTACGCCTCGTAGACCACGCCCTGGCCGCCCGCGCCCAGCCGCCCGGCCAGCCAGTAGCCGCCCAGCCTCTGCGGATCACCGTCGATAAGTGTCGTGCTCAACTCACACTCCGTTCACCGGTGGATAGGACGCCCCGGAGGACGGTGGGGTTCGGGCGATGTCACAGACTTGGAACATGTCTCGTCCTCCTTACGTGAACGGTGACGAAGCCCTCGCGGCGGAGTTCGAGGCCATCCGGCCACGCCTGGTCGGAGTGGCCTACGCCCTGCTCGGCAGCCTCGACGAGGCCGAGGACGTGGTCCAGGACGCCTGGTTGCGGCTGGGCAGGGCGGAGCGTTCGGAGATCGGGGACGTCACGGGCTGGCTGGTGGTCACAGTATCGAGACTCGCGCTGGACGTACTGCGTTCGGCGCGCGTACGGCGCGAGGAATACGTCGGGCCGTGGCTGCCGGAGCCCGTGGTGGGCGGGGGCGACCCCGCCGACCGGGTGACCCTGGACGAGTCGATGAGCCTGGCGATGCTGGTGGTGCTGGAGTCACTCAGCCCCGCCGAGCGCACCTCCTTCGTCCTGCACGACGTGTTCGGGCTGCCGTTCGGGGAGGTGGCGCGCGCGGTTGGGCGCTCCGCCGCCGCGTGCCGGCAACTCGCGGCCCGCGCCCGCGGGCACGTCGCGGCGCGGGCACCCCGCTTCGAGGTCGACGAGGCCGAGCACCGCAGGGTGGTCGAGGCGTTCGCGCGGATCATCCGGGGCGGGGACGGCGACATCGGCGCGCTGATGGCGCTGCTCGATCCGGACGTGGTGATACGCAGCGACGGCGGCGGAGTGGTCGGCGCGGCCCGCAGGCCGGTCCGCGGCTGCGAGCGGGTGGGCCGCTTCCTGCTCGGGGTCGCCAGAAAGTACGGCGGCGCCGGGAGGCTGACGGTGACCACGGTCAACGGGCGGGCCGGGCTGCTGTGGACGCGGGAAGACGGGCTCTCCGTCTACGGGCTGACCGTCTCCGAGGGCCGGATCACCGAGATCGACATCGTGAGGAACCCCGAGAAACTGAGGAGTGTCCGATGAAAGAGCGGATGGATATCGGCGAGCTCGCCCCGGAGGCCTACCGGGCCATGCTGAGGCTGGAGAAGTACCTGACGGAGAGCGGGCTGCCGCACGCCACGAAGGAGCTGGTCAAGCTGCGGGTCAGCCAGATCAACGGCTGCGGCTTCTGCGTCGACATGCACTCCCACGACGCGAAGGCGGCCGGGGAGAGCGACGAGCGGCTGTTCGCGGTGGCGGCCTGGCGGGAGACGCCCTTCTTCAGCGACGCCGAGCGGGCGGCCCTCGCCCTGGCCGAGGAGGCCACCCGGCTCAGCGACCGCGGCGAGACGGTGCCGGACGAGGTGTGGGACGAGGCCGCCAGGCACTACGAGCCGGAGGTGCTGGCCGCACTGGTCGTGACGATCTCGACGATCAACGCGTGGAACCGGATCGCCGTCACCACCCGCAAGGTCGCGGGAACCCTGCGTAGCCAAAACGGTTGATCGAGAGGGGTCCGGCGGACTAGGTTTGGCTCGCACGGGCGACCGTGCGGGCCAGGCGCGCGAGCGTCCGGCGAACCGGTGTCACAGGACGCGGAGCACGGCGAGCCCGGAAAAGGGGAAGATCATGCGGCGACGCACCCAGATCATCCGGCGGCGGCGTCCACGCCGACCCGACCGCGCCTCGGGCCTGGACCTGCGCTCCCCCTCGGGGCGCCCGCTCCCCTACTGACCTGGTCCCTGTTGACCTGGCCTTTACGGCAGTCTTATGCGGCGATCTGTAGATAATTCTTATAACGGAACCATCACGCCGGGGGGCTCAATGAAGAGACTTATGGTCGTGCCACCATATGTCGCACGGCTCAAGATCAGGGACATTCGTTCCGCGACACGCCGAGGGGTGAGCGGTGACACCAAGGTCGTCGACCTCAGCGCCTACACGGGCCGCAACGTCCTCCGCTTTCCACGGACGAGCGGCCCCACATCCGCCGCCTGACCCCGTCCGGCCCTCCTCGCGAAAGACCCGCCACGGCGGGTCTTTCTCCGTTCGGGCCGCCGTTCCGCCGCTGTCCCGGCCCCAGGCTCGCCGCGGATCCCCTTCCCTGCGGTCCACATGACGGGACACACGAACCACGGGACACCCGAACTCCTAGGTCACCTGATTGAATATCGCCTCATGAGCGAATTGTCCGCGACCGAGCGTACCCGGCACCGACGCCTGCGGGAGAAGGGCCGCACAGATCGCGCCGCCCTGTACGAGGTGCTGGGCGCCGGATTCGTCTGCCACCTGGGAGTGATCTCAGGTGGTGTGCCCATGGTGGTCCCCACCGTCTACGGCTTCGACGCCGACCACCTCTACGTGCACGGCTCGGTGGCCAGCAGGAGCCTGACCGGCCCGGACGAACCCGGGACCACGACGGGCGCCGGCACGGACGAGCCGGGGGGCGCGGCGGACCCGGGTAGGGGAACGGTCTGCGTGACGGTCACCCACGTGGACGGCCTCATCCTGGCCAGGTCGGTGTTCGAGCACGGCGTCAACTACCGCTCCGCCATGGTCTACGGCGTGCCCCGCTCCCTGGAGGGCGAGGAGAAGCTGGCCGCGCTGCGGATCCTGACCGAGCGCGCCGCCCCCGGCCAGTGGGACTACGCCAGGCGGCCCAGCCGCAAGGAGCTCGCCGCGACGACGATCCTCGCGATCTCCCTGGCCGAGGCGTCGGTCAAGGTGAGTTCCGGGCCGCCCGACGACGGCGAGGGGCCCGACGCGGAGCTGGGGCTCTGGGCGGGCCGGCTGCCTCTGGCCACCACCTGGCTCGCCCCGGTCCCCGACCCCCTGCTTCCGGCCGGAATCGCCCCTCCCGACCACATCGCCGCCCGGACGGGCACGCGGGCCACCTGATCCCCCGGCGGGCGAAGCGGGCACGGGGTCACCGGCCCGGGAGGCCTCTCCCGTGAGAACCGGAGCCGGCGCGGCAGCGCGCACGACGGGTCGCGATCCCGCGCGGCGGGGACCGTCCCGGTCACCGCCGCGCCCGTGTCCCGTACCCGCTCCGGCCCGAGGCCGACGCCACGAAGTCCGCGAACGTCCCGCGCCCGTCGGGGTGGTCCGGCGCGAGGTGCGCGTCCCGCCGGAAGGCTGCGGCCACCCGGCCCGGCAGGAGCAGCGGCACGACGGGCCTGCGCCGGCCGGTGACGCGCAGGTAGGTCCGCGCGAGCCCGGCGACGCTCACGATCTCGGGGCCGCCCATGTCGGGCACCCTCCCGGCGGGCGCGCCCAGCGCCAGCTCCACCAGCCGCTCCGCGACCTCCTCGACCTCCACCGGCTGGAGGCTCGTCCCGGCGGGAACGAGCATGACCGGCGCCTTCGCCAGCGCCTCCAGCGCGAACAGGACCAGGTCGTGGAACTGCGTCGCGCGCAGGATGGTGTACGGCAGCCCCGAGTCCTCGATGATCCTCTCGGCCTCGTACTTGCGCCGGTAGTACGAGTACGGGTGCCGTTCGACGCCGACGATGGAGATGTGGACCAGGTGGGTGCCCGCGGGCGTCGCGGCGATCAGCCGCCGGGTGCCCTCGACGTCCGCCGAGGAGTCGCGCGGGTCGCTGGCGAGGTGGACGACCGTGCCCACCCCGTCAAGGGCGGCGTCGAGCCCCGCCCCCGTCCGCAGGTCCCCGATGTGGGGCTCGCGCGTGCGGCTCAGCACGCGGGCGGGGTGACCGGCCGCGGCGAGCCGGTCCACGACGTGGCGGCCGAGAGTGCCCGTACCGCCGGTGACAAGGATGTTTTCCGTCATACCCCTAAGAACCGGTGAGCTCCCGCAGATGTGACAGTTTCTCCGGATTGAGCACGGCGCGCACCCCGACGATCAGACCGCCGGAGATCTCGATCACGAAGACCGTGATGAGTTCTCCCCCGCGCCGGGCGAGGATCCCCTCCTGACCGTTGACGTCGACGTGGCCGAACTCCACGTCCTGCCCGAACTTGGCGGCGATCCCGGCGAGGAAGCGGACGACCCGCTCGCGGCCCGCGACCGGCCGCAGCGCGGCGTTCACCCTGCCTCCGCCGTCGGACCAGGTGACCACGTCGTCGGCGAGCAACCGCTCCAGCCCGGCCAGGTCGCCGCCGGCGGCGGCCGCCAGGAACCGTTCCACGATCCTTCGCCGCTGCTCGCCGGGGGCGTCGAACCGGGGAGTCTCGCCGACCCTGCGCCGGGCCCTGCCGTACAGCTGGCGGCAGTTGGCTTCGGACAGGTCGAGCACGTCGGCGATCTCGCGGTACCCGTACGAGAAGGCCTCGCGCAGCACGAACACGGCCCGCTCCGCCGGGGTGAGCCGCTCCAGCAGGAGCATGAAGGCCATGGACACCGCGTCGCGCCGCTCGGCGCTCTCCAGCGGGCCGAGCGCGCCGGTCGGCGCGGGCTCGGGGAGCCAGAAGCCGACGTAGCGCTCGCGGGTGGCGCGGGCGGCGGAGAGCCGGTTGAGGCAGAGGTTGGTGACCACCTTGGCCAGCCAGGCCCCGGGCGAGCCGATGTTCTCGCGCTCGGCGCCGCTCCAGCGCAGGTAGGCGTCCTGGACGACGTCCTCGGCCTCGGTGGCCGACCCGAGCATCCGGTACGCCAGGCCGAACATCCTCGGCCGCTCCGCCTCGAACTCCTCGATCACCCGACCAGGGTGCCAGACGGAGCGACGGCTCCCGTTCCCGGGCGAGTAGGACCACGGCCGCTCGTCCGTCACGGAAGGGGGCGGTGCGCTCGCGGAGGCCGATCGCGGGCGCACCGCCCCCTCCGGCAGGATCGGACCATGGCGATCGAGACGAACGACGGTAACGGCGGGGGGTCGCTGGCGGGGCGCGTCGCTGTGGTGACCGGGGTGAGCAGGCGGGCCGGGATCGGTTTCGCGATCGCCCGCGAGCTGCTCGCCGAGGGGACGAGCGTGCTGCTGGCGCAGGCCTTCGCCGCCCGGAGGCACCTCGTGGCGACCTCCTGACGACCTGGGCGGCGGCTGCCCGGAGGCGACCTCCGGGCAGCCGCGATCGTCACTTGTCGCTGTTGTTCTCCGGCGTCTGCGACAGCGCGCTGGCGGCGGCCGACTTCTCCTCGTCGCCCTGCGCCGGGTCCGACAGCGTCCTGGACGAGGCCGACGCCGCCTCGGCACCGGTCTCCCCGTGGCTCTCCGGGGCCTGCGAGAGCGCGCTGGCGGCGGCGGACTTCTCCTCGTCGGTCGCGTTGGGGTCGGCCAGCGTCCTGGCCGCGGCCGTCGCCGCCTCGGAACCGGTCTGTCCAGAGTTGCTCGTCACGATCTCACCTTTCCTCGAACCGTATCCGCGTTTCCCGCACCCCGGCCGGGGCGGTGAGGTCGTGCGGGCTCCCGCGCCGCGCACGATCTCGCCGTCCGTGCCGCGGCGGGCGCCGGCCCCTCACAAGGATCGGGCGACCCGCCGTTCCGGCCGGTGATGACGACAGCCCAGCCCGGCTACCCCGGTCACCGGCTTCCAACCGCGAATCCTCCGGATACGAGGTGATTCAGCGGGATTCAGATGGGATTCAGCCGGCGGCGGTGTCGCGGATCCTGCCGTGGGCGTCGTGCGGGAGGTCGGCGTAGTGCCACTGGTGGTCGCGGGCGTGCTTGCAGGCCGTCTCCAGGTCGCCCCGCTCGATCACCGCCAGCAGCTCGGCGTGGTCGCGGGCGATGTCGTGGAGGTCCACGCCGGTCGCGAGCATCGTGACCGAGGTGCGCGCCTCGATCTGCAGCCCCTCCCAGGAGAGCCTGAGCAGCTCGTTGCGAGCGGCCCCGACGATGCGCCGGTGGAAGGACACGCTCGCCCGCATGGACGCCTCGCCGTCGCCCTCGACGGCCGCCGCCCGCATCGCCGCCACGTCCGATCCGAGCGCCTCCAGCGGGACGGTCCCGGCGAGGATGGCGAGCCGGATGGCCGTCTCCTCCAGCGCGGCCCGCACGACGTAGCTCTCCCTGAGCGTCTCGTGGACGAAGGGGCGCACGAAGGTGCCCCTGCGCGGCTGGGTCTCCACCAGCCGCATGACCTCCAGCTCGCGCAGCGCCTCGCGGACGGGTGCCTGGCTCGTGCCGTACGTCGCCGCGAGACGTGTCTCCACCAGCCGCTCACCGGGCCTGAACTGGCCGGAGACGATCCGGCTGACCAGCGAGTCGCGGATCTGCCGCGACAGCGTCAGCCGCGGCAGCATGGAGGGCTCCCCCGTCATCTCCTCGGTCATGGAGCGCATCCTACCGAGTGTCGATTCTCGTTCATCGATCTCCTCTTGACCTCCCCTTGACTCAGGGACGACCCTCAGCCTACGGTTCCGATAATCAATTATCGATAGTTAACCCGCTTGTAACGCAGGGGGTCCGGACATGATGATCCAGGCGGTCCACGTGCCAGAGTCCGCCGAGGCCGTGGCGGTCCACTCGGCGAGGGGCGGCCAGATCATGGGCGGCGGCACCGTCGTGATGCCGCTGGTCAGCGGCGGCGCCGCGACCGGGAGCGAGCTGATCAGCCTGCGAAGGGCCGGGCTGGCGGGGATCGAGGTCCGCGACGGCGTCGCCAGGATCGGCGCGGCGGCTCCGCTCTCCTCCGTCGAGGAGCATCCCGAGCTCGGCTTCCTGCGCCCGGCGGTGCGCACCATCGCCTCCCCCACGATCCGCAACCTGGCGACCGTGGGCGGCAACCTGTTCGTCGCGCAGCCGTACGGCGACCTGGCGGTCTGCCTGCTCGCCCTCGACGCGCTGTGCGAGATCGCGGGCCCCGGCGGGCGGCGCGACGCCCCGGTGGCCGACGTGCTCGCCTCGGGGGTCGCCGCGGGCGAGTTCGTCACGGCGGTGGTGATCGCCCTGCCGGAACCGGGGACCTGGTACTACCACAAGGCCATGCGCCGCAAGCTGAACTCGGCGTCCATCGTGACCGTCGCCTCCGTGACGCGCACCGAGGACGGCGTGGTGACCTCGGCCAGGATCGCCCTCGGCGGCGTCGCTCCGCGCCCGGTGCGCGCGGTGTCGGCCGAGCGGCTGCTGGCGGGCCGCCCGCTGAGCCCCGAGGTCCTGACCGAGGCCGGGGAGGCCGCCCGTTCCGACACGGCGCCCTTCGACGACGCCTACGCCAGCGCGTGGTACCGGGTGCGCGTCCTGCCCGTGCACCTGCGCCGGGCCTTCACCGGCTAGCGGTTTTCCGCGCCCTCACGTGCTCATACGCGCCCACCCCCCAGAAAGGGCCGGACAATGTCGTCACAGATCGTCTCGCTCGTCGTCAACGGCGAACCCCGGGAGTTCATCGCCAGACCGGGCACCACTCTCCTGGCGACCCTGCGCGACTCGCTGGGGCTCACCGCGGCCAAGCGCGGCTGCGCGCAGGGCAGCTGCGGCACCTGCACCGTGCTGATCGACGACCGGCCCGTGACGGCGTGCCTGGTCGCCGTGGAAACGGTCTCGGGCTGCTCGGTCCGCACCCTTGAGGGAGTGGCCGCCGGCGGGGACCTCGACGAGGTGCAGAGCGCCTTCGTCGACAACTTCGCCACCCAGTGCGGGTTCTGCACGGCAGGCATGATCATGGTCGCCGAGGCCCTGCTGGACCGCAACCCCGACCCGACCAAGGAGGACGTGGCCGAGGCGATCTCGGGCAACGTCTGCCGGTGCACCGGCTACCAGCCCATCATGATCGCCATTCTGGACGCGGCCAGGCGCAGGCGCGGGGAGAGCACCGAGCAGGGACAGCCCGTGGAAGGGACCGTGTCGCGATGACCTACCGGCTCGCCCCCATCGACAAGGGCTCCTTCGCCGCCGAGCGCGAGGACGACTTCACCGTCATCGGCTCGGTCGTCCAGCGCTCCGACGCGCTGGGGCACGTCACCGGCAGGACCGAGTTCTTCGAGGACGTCGCCCCCCGGGGGATGCTGCACCTGAAGATGCACCGCTCGGCCCGCCACCACGCCAGGATCAGGAACGTCGACCTGACCGGCGCCCTGGAGGTGCCGGGCGTCACGCGGATCCTCACCCACGCCGACATCCCGAACAACATCTACACCCCGCTCAAGCTGATCGGCGTCGGGCCGGACGACGAGCCGATCCTGGCCGTGGACAAGGTCCGCTACCTCGGCGAGCCGATCTGCGCGGTGGTCGCCGAGTCCGAGGCGGCGGCCCTGGAGGGCGCGGCCAGGATCAGGGTCGACTACGAGGACCTGCCGGCGGTCTTCGACGTCGAGGAGGCCCTGGCGGAGGGGGCGCCGCTGGTCAACGAGTACCACGGCCGCAACTTCTTCACCTACGAGGGACACCACTGCCGGCGGATCCGGTTCGGCGACGTGGAGAAGGCGTTCGGGCAGGCCGACCACGTCTTCGAGTGGCGCTACGAGTCCGCGCCGATCGAGCAGGCCCCCACCGAGACCACCGGCTGCGTGGTGGTCCCGCAGGCCGACGGCCGGTTGCGCATCCACTCCGACACCCAGGCGTGCTTCTTCACCCTCGACAACACCGCGCTGATCCTCCAGACCCCGTTCAACAAGCTGCGCGTCGTCGGCGGGACGGTCGGCGGGGGCTTCGGCGGCAAGGTCGACGTCGTCGTCGAGCCGGTCGCGTGCGTGGCCGCCATGGTGACCGACCGCCCGGTCAAGTTCGTCTACAGCAGGTACGAGGAGATGCAGGTCTCCTCGCCGCGCGCGGCCGAGCGCATCTACATCAGGGACGCCGTGATGGACGACGGCCGGATCATCGGCCGCAAGGTCACGCTGTACGTCGACTCCGGCGCCTACGCCCGGCACACCCCGTACGGCACCACCAAGGCCGCCGCCCACCTGCCGGGACCGTACTCGATCCCGAACGTGTGGGCCGACTGCCACTGCGTGTTCACCAACCGCACGCCGTCCAGCGCGATGCGCGGGTTCGGCGTCACCATCGGCGACTTCGCGCTGGAGTCGCAGATGGACCGGATCGCCAGGGCCCTGTCCATGGACCCGCTCCAGCTGCGCCTCCTCAACGCCTACCGCGACGGGGACCTCAAGGCCCACCGCAAGGTCGCCGAGGGCACCGCCCTGGTCGAAGTGATCCAGAAGGCCGCGGAGATGTCCGGGCACGAGCTGCCCGAGGCGTACCGCCGGATGTCCTCGACGACACGAGAGGGGCTGTAGGCCATGGCCAGGCTGCGCGGGCGCGGATACGCGTCGGTGAACTACCCGACCGGTATGAACCTCGGCGGCGATCCCTCACAGGCGCTGATCCACGCCACGACCACGGGCACCTTCGTGATCACGCTGTCCTCGGTGGACCTCGGTCAGGGCATCAAGACCATCGCCGCGCAGTGCGCCGCCGAGACGCTCGGCCTGCCGATCGAGAACGTCCTGGTCAACACCGCCGACACCGACACCGGCCCGCACTGCATGGGGACCTTCGCCAGCCGGGGCACCCACCGCGTCGGCAACGCCGTCATCATGGCGGCGGCCGAGGCGCGCGCCGTGATGCTGGAGGTCGCCGCCGAGGAGCTGGAGGTCGACGCCGGGGACCTGGAGACCGACGGCACCGGCGTCATCAAGCTCAAGGGCTCGGACCAGCCGAGCATCCACATCACCGACCTCGCCCTCGCCGCGCACTTCAAGCACGGCCGCACGATCTCCGGGCGCGGCATCTTCCTCAAGGAGCCGAGCGTGCCGGTGCCCGAGACGGGAGAGATGGACCCCGACTCCTGCCAGGCGCACGCGTGCACGGTCGCCGTCGTCGAGGTGGACGACGAGACCGGGACGGTCGAGGTGCTGGAGCTGTACAACGCCTACGAGATCGGCCGGGCGCTCAACCCGGCGATGGCGACCCAGCAGGTCGAGGGC
Organism: Streptosporangium sp. H16; assembly: GCF_051918855.1. Taxonomy (NCBI): domain Bacteria; kingdom Bacillati; phylum Actinomycetota; class Actinomycetes; order Streptosporangiales; family Streptosporangiaceae; genus Streptosporangium; species Streptosporangium sp. H16. Next base: position 146,941 of record NZ_JBPXMD010000013.1, on the reverse strand, counting down.
GGGGCCTGGATGGGTATGTCGCACGCCCTGTTCGAGACCACCGAGCCCTACTATCCGCGGCGCGACCACGGTCCCCGCGACTTCGCCGACTACCTCATGCCGGGGCCGGCCGACATTCCCGTACAGCACAGCCTGTTCCTGGAACGTCCGGCGGGCAACGGCCCCTACGGCGCCAAGGGCATCGGCGAGATGACCGCCAACGCGCCGATCCCGGCCATCGCCAACGCCATCTTCGACGCCTGCGGCGTGCGCGTCACGGCGATGCCCTTCACCCCCGAACGCGTCCTGCGCGGGCTGGACGCCCTCGCGCGGGACGCTCCGCGCGAGGTGTCCTCGCGCGGAAACGCCTGAACACCCATCCGATCCGGAGGAACCGATACCCATGCTGAAAGTCGTCTCGCTGCTCAAGCGCGCGGAGAACATGTCCCACGAGGAGTTCGCGAAGTGGGTCGTGGAAGACCACGTCGAGTTCGCCAGGAAGCTTCCCGGGCTGCGCAAGTACACGGTGAGTGTCAGCAACGGCGAGGACGCGCCGTTCGACTCGGTGAACGAGCTCTACTTCGACGACGAGGACGCCCGCGCCGCCGCGTTCGGCTCCGAGCACGGCAAGGCCGCCGCGGCCGACGCCGCCGCGCACACCACCCAGCGGGTCCACCTGCTCACGACCGAGCACGCGCAACTGTGACGCCTGTCGGGGGTTCCCCGGTGGCCGGCGGGTTCCCCCCGGCTCCCGGTGGGTCCTTCTCGGCGACCGGCGAGTCCCCGGCGACCGTCGGGGTCCCCCCGGTGCACGGTGGATCCTTGTCGGCGACCGGCGAGTCCCCGGCGACCGGCGAGTCCCCGGCGGGTTCCCCGGTGGCCGCCGGGGCCTCCTCGGTGGGCCGCCTCCTGGACGAGCGCGCACTCGCCGCGGCGCTCGAACGGGAGGGGTACTTCGCCGACGAGGGCCTCTGCACGGCCGTCCACCTGGCGCTGCGGCTGGGCCGGCCGCTGCTGCTCGAGGGGGAACCGGGCGTCGGGAAGACCGAAATCGCCACGGTGCTCTCGCGCGTCGTGGGCCGGGAGCTCATCCGGCTCCAGTGTTTCGAGGGGCTGGACTCCGGACAGGCGCTGTACGAGTGGGACTACCCCAAGCAGCTCCTGCAGGTCCGGGTGGCCGAGAGCCGCGGCCAGGAGGTCGGCGACCTCTACCGCGAGGAGTTCCTGCTGCGGCGGCCGCTGCTGCGCGCCCTGGAGGCCGACCGCGGCGCGGTCCTGCTGATCGACGAGATCGACCGCGCCGACAGCGAGTTCGAGGCGTTCCTGCTGGAGTTCCTGGGCGACTTCCAGATCACGGTCCCGGAGCTGGGCACCGTCCGGGCGCGCACGCCGCCGGTCGTGGTGCTGACCTCCAACCGGACCCGCGAGCTGCACGACGCGCTCAAACGGCGGTGCCTCTACCACTGGATCGCCTTCCCCGAGGTCGACCGCGAGCGGGCGATCCTGCGCGCGGCCGTACCCGGCCTGGAGGAGCGGGCCGCGGAGGGGCTGGTACGCGCCGTCCAGCGGGTACGCGGGCTGCCGCTGCTCAAGCGGCCCGGCATCGCCGAGTCGGTGGAGTGGGCCAGGGGCGCGGTGGCCCTGGCCGAGGGCGGCAGCCCCTGGCCCGTGGCGCTGCGCCGCGCCCTCGGCCTGCTCATCAAGGACGAGGAGGACACCCGGCTGCTCCTCGGGCACGCGGAGGAGCTGTTCGGCGATGCCTGAGCCCCCCACCCTCGCGCGGGAGCCGTACGGCGACGGCGAACCCGCCGTCCTCGCGGCCGGTCACGTGTGGGGGTTCCTGTCCGCGCTGCGCGCCGCGGGCGTGACCACCGCGCTGCCAAAACAGGCCGACCTGCTGCGGGTCGTCGGCGAGTCACCGCCGCGCGACCTGACCGCCCTGTACTGGTACGCCAGGATCACCCTGCTGCACGACATCGAGGAGCTCGCCGCGTTCGACCGGGTCTTCGCCGCGTGGTTTCAGCAGGGCGGCCTCCCGGACGCCGTACCGCCACCCCCCGCCGGGGAGAGCGACGTCCCCTCCCCCCAGGGGCCGGGCGAGGACGACCCCGCCCCGCGGGAGGTGCTGCCCGGCGACGGCGTCGAGGCCAGCACGCTCAGCACGTACGGCAGGCGGGAGTTCGACGCGGCCGGCGACCGGTGGCGTTCGGTCACCCGGGCCCTGGAGGCCGCCTGGCCCGCCGTGCTGCCCTCGACCCCGTCGAGGCGGCGGCGCCCGGCGCGGACCGGCGACCGGCTGGACGTGCGGCACGCCTGGCGGCGGGCGCACCGCCACGACGGGGAGATCATCGAGCTGCGCCGGCGCGCCCGGCCCCCGCGCCCGCGCCGCCTGCTCATCCTGGTCGACGTCTCGGGCTCGCTGCGGCGGCACACCCCCGACCTGCTCCGCCTGGCGCACACGGCACTGCGCGCGGCACCGGCCCGCACCGAGGTCTTCACCTTCGGCACCCGGCTCACCAGGATCACCTCCGCGCTGTCGCACCCCCACACGGGCCGGGCGCTGCGAGCGGTGTCCGAGCGGGTGACGGACGCCGACGGCGGCACCGCGATCGGGACCGCGCTGCGGGAGTTCCTGGGCGTTCCGCGGTTCGTGGCGCTCGCGAGGGGCGCGCTCGTGATCGTGCTGTCCGACGGGCTCGAACGCGGCGACCACGTCCCCATGGTCCGCGCGACCGCCCGCCTGTCCCGGCTGGGTCACCGGCTCGTCTGGTGGTCACCGCTGGCGTGCTCTCCCGCCTACAGCCCGGTCACGCGCGCCATGGCCGCCCTCCTCCCCCACCTCGACCACCTCGGCGGCGTACGAGACCTGCCCACCGCCCTCGCGGAGGTCCGCCGCCTCCCCGCGGTCCTGTCCGGCCCCCGGCGCGCGGCGGCCAGGCGGTGGGCCACCCCGCGCCCCGCCCCCCGGCCCGCTCCCCAGCCTGCTCCTCCCCCCGCTTCCCGATCCCGCTCCACGCCCAGCGGGAGCCCGCTCACGACGGCCCCCGCGGACGGGCCCCCTCCCGGGGCCGAGGCCGGGGGCCTCCACGCCGGAGGTATCCGATGAACGACGCCACCGCCCGTCCGGCTCCCGACGGGATCGTCGACGCCCACCACCACATCTGGCGCGCCGCCGACCTGCCCTGGCTCCAGGGCGAGATGATCCCGCGCATCTTCGGCCCCTACGAACCGATCCGCCGCGACTACCCGGTGTCGGAGTACGTCGAGGAGGCCACCGCCTGCGGCATCACCTCAGCGGTCTACGTGCAGGCCAACTGGCCGCTCGACCGCTCCCTGGACGAGGTGCGCTGGCTGCGCGAGACGCACGCCGAGACCGGATGGCCCACGGCCGTGATCGGGTCCGCCGACCTCTTCGACGAGGGTGCGGCCGACGTGATGCGCCGCCAGGCCGCGCTCACCCCGCTCATGAGGGGCACCCGGCTGCAGCTGCACTGGCACGAGCGGCCGGAGTTCCGTTTCGCCTCCGCCCCCGACCGCATGAAGGATCCCGTCTTCCGCCGCAACATCGCCTCGCTCGCCGACCTCGGCTGGCTGTTCGAACTCCAGGTGTTCGCCGGGCAGATGGCCGACGCCGCGAGCTTCGTCGACGACTTCCCCGACGTCACGTTCGTCCTGGTCCACGCGGGGATGCTCGACGACTTCGAGGTGTCCCGGGTGGCGGAATGGAAACGCGGCATGAGACTGCTCGCCGAGCGGCCCAACGTCGTGGTGAAGCTCACCGGTCAGGGCACGTTCGTACACCGCGTGGACCGCTCGCTGATCGAGACGGTCGCGGACACCTGCCTGGAGGCCTTCGGCTCGCACCGCTGCATGTGGGGGAGCAACTTCCCGATCGAGAAGATCTGGACCGATCTGCCCACCCTGGTCTCCACCTGGCAGGAGGTCCTCGCCGGCCGGTCCCCCCAGGTCGTCCAGAACGTCTTCGCCGCCACCGCCCGCCGGGTCTACCGCTTGTGAGGGTGCGGTGCCGGCGTCGCCGATCGGGTATCACCATGTTCGGCTTCGGAACATGGACAGGGGAGCCGTGCAGAGGGTCTGCTCGGCGCCGAACTCCTCGAACGTGCCGACGGGGCGGAAGCCGAGGCGGGCGGCGAGTTTCAGAGATCGCTCGTTCGCGGTCTGGGTCACGAGCAGGACCGGCTGGTCGGGGAGTTCGTCAGCCGCGGCGCGCAACGCGGCCGTCGCGGCCTCGAACGCGAACCCCGCGCCCCACGCACCGCGCCGCAGTACGTAACCCAGTTCCAGTTCCTCGCCCTCCTCGGTGACGTGCCCGGAGGAATCGGTCGAACGGCGGGCGAGCATCAATGTCCCGACAAACCGGTTCGTCGTCTTGTCCGCGATGACATAGTTACCGGGCCTGGATGTCGCGTTGGCGATCGCCGCGTCGAAGCGCTGCTCGACGTCACTCCGAGGCTGGGGACCACCGAGGTACGCCTGAACCTCGGGATCGGTCGAGAGCTCGACGAATCCTTCACGGTCGGCATCGTGCAACGCTCTGCGAAGCAGGAGTCGTTCCGAAGGAAGCTCCGCGGCAGACAGCGTGCGCAATTGGCTCATAAGCCCTGAACTTAGAACACGGGACCCTTGTCCGGGCACATGGACGACGAGGGCTTCCGTCACCGCCAGCGCCGAGGACACTGGTCGCTCCTCTAGGCTCCCCCGCGCCGGTTCGTGCCGGCAGGCGTGAAAGTGAAGCCGTCGGCGAAGCCGGAGCCCCCGCCCCGGACGGCCAGGAGCATGGGCTCGTCATACAGGGCGGTCCGATCCGTACGCGAATCAAGGAACTCGTTCCAGAAATGGAAGCAGAGCAAAGGATCTCGAGGGTGCCCCGTCGCGTATACCAGGGCCTTGGGAAAGTACGGGCTCGTACCACCGCAGTAGATCGAGGGCGGCCCGAACATGCCGAGGGTCTGTCCGAGGGTTCGATCGCTCTCACACCAGGCCGTGGTGACGCCGATCAGCTTGTCGTACTCGTCCCGCGACAGGACGCGGTCCAGGTGGAGCCACCCGTGACGATGGGCGAACTCGGCGTAGACGGACGCGGCCATGTCATCGGTTCCGGCACCCCAGAGAGACTCGAAGGCACCCCGCACCCCCGTGGAGAGAAAAGCCCTTCGACCCTGGAGGGAGTCCCGTTCCTCACTCCAGAGCCGTTCACGATCGTCCGCGAACGCCATCGCGTCGAAGTGAATCCTGAGGGCGATCTCTCCGCCGAACATGCCCGGCCGGCGGAGAGCCGCGTTGATCTCAGCGAGCAGGTACTTGCGCACCTGCTCGCCCGTCCGTGCTTCCCGCCGGCCGTCCGCATCGGCCATCGGCCACCCATTCTTTCGCCGTTACGACCTTCCGCGAACGCCGGAAGGGGGCCGGACCCGACTCCGGCCCCCCTTGTCATCGGGCACCGCAACCGATCCGAAGCGCCGTTTTTACTGGTCAGCCAAACGTGTTGGATGTTCGGCGGCTGTCACCCTGTTCGGCGGCCGGGCCCGCGGGTGACGTGGAGCCGGTTCACCACCTCGACGACGGGCGCCGCGCCGTCCTCTGCCGAGACCCCGGCCGACAGGGCCTGGGCCCGCTGCCGGTAGGCCGGGTCGGTGACCGCGGTGGTGAGGGCGGCGGCCAGCCGTGCGGGTGTCAGGCGGCGGAACGGGATCGCGGCCGGGGCCACGCCGAGTGCCATCAGCCTGGACGCCCAGAACGGCTGGTCGTTCATGACCGGTACGGCCACGGCGGGCACCCCCGCCCGCACCCCGCCCCCGGTGGTGCCGCCGCCGCAGTGGTGGGCGACGGCGGCCATGCGGGGGAACAGCCAGTCGTGCGGCACGTCGCCGACCGCCAGCACGTCGTCCGAGATGCGTCCCCGCAGGCCGGTCTGCAACACGCCGCGCAGCCCGGCCCGCCGCAGCGCCTGCACGGCCAGCTCCGTGTACTGCTCGGCCCGTGCGTCCGCCAGGCTGCCGAAGCCGACGAAGACCGGCGTGGGCCCCGAGGTCAGGAAGTCGCGCAGCACCGGATCCGGCTGCCGGCCTCGCGGCCGGGGCGGCCACCAGTAACCCGTGATCTCCAGCCCTGGCCGCCAGTCGGCCGGGCGCGGCAGCACCAGCGGGCTGACCCCGTGGAAGACCGGCCAGCGCGTGCTCTCCCGGCGCCGGTAGAGGGCGCGCGGGGTCATCGGGGGCAACCCGAGCCGGGCCCGCATCTTCGTGCTCATCCCGGCGAACAGCGGTCCGGCGGCGGGCAACTCGAACGCGAGCCGGGCCGCCCTGCGGTTTCCCCACCGTCCGAGCGATTGACGGAACAGGCTCATGACCGGCGGAAAGTCCCCCGTGGGGTCTATCGGCTGCAGGTGTACCCCCATGCTGGGCACGCCCATCGCCTCGGCGACGTGACAGCCCAGCGCGCCCGCCACGCCCAGCAGGAGCAGATCTGCCTCCTGCTCGGCGATCTGGGCCAAGCCGTCCATGAGCTGCTCGCTGTACTCCTTGAACGCGCTGATAGAGAAGCGGCCGGTCAGCGCGAGGAGCGGATCTCCGGGAAGTGGCAGATACTCCAGGCCCGCATCGGTCACGAGCTCCGCGTACGGCTCGTGCGCGGCGATGGCCACCTCGTGCCCGGCTTCATGCAAGCGCATTCCCAGTCCCGTGTACGGCGCCACGTCCCCCCGTGTGCCGACCCCGATGATCAGAACTCGCATCCGCGTCACCCCTCGCCCGTTTATCATGCACTCGCATGATAAACGGGACAGGAAGGCTTTTCCATGCACTCGCATGAGAAAGCGGTGGGATATGCCGAAGATCGTCGACCACGACGCCAGGCGACGGCACATCGCCGAGGCCGTGCACCGCATCATCCACGACAAGGGCATGCAGAACGTCAGCCTCAGGGAGGTCGCCGCCGAGGCCGAAATGTCTATGGGCGCGGTGCAGTACTACGTCACGACGAAGGATCAGATGCTGCTGCTGGCGCTGGAGCACATCGGAATCTGGATCGGCAACCGGGTGGCGGCCGTGGCCGCGCGCCGGTCCACGCCGCTCGACCTGCTGCGGGACACCGTGCTGGAGTTGTTACCGCTGGACGACGAGCGCAGCTACCTGAACCGCGTCGGGCTGGCGTTCCAGGCGAGCTCGGTGGTGGACGACGACCAGGCGGCGGCGATGCGGCTCGGGGTGCCGCTCCTGCTGTCCCTGTTCGCCGAGCAGATCAGGGACGCCCAGGCCGCCGGGCAACTCGCCGCCCACCTGGACGCGGACAAGGAGGCGAGCATCCTGTACGCCTTCGCGCAGGGCGTCGTGAACGCCACCCTGGTCGGGCACTACACGCCCGAGGAGGTCGCGGCGTTGCTCGACTACCACCTGGCACGGCTCCGCGCGGGGTGATTGAACCCGTCCGGTGTTGACGGAGGCTCTGATGCACCCCGAGTTCGGTGGAGTCGGGGCAGACCAGCGACTCCACGAAAGCCGGGGGACATCATGAGGACCCCACGCCAACGGCAAGGAGGTCCGGCCCAAAGACCGAACCTCCTCATGAACCAGGCATCACCGAGACCTCAACCGAAGCGTCGAGTTCCGGTTGGACCGGATGACTTCGGGGAGTCAGCTGCAGCCGCTGGTGGAGCCGCAGCCCTCGCAGACGTAGCAGCTGCCGGCGGGACGCATCTTGGTGCCGCAGGTCATGCAGAGCGGCGCATCGGCGGTGCGGCCCTGGTGGGACTCCAGGGAGCCGGTGCGGCGCGGGGTCTCCACGGCCACCGCCTCGGGGCGGGACTTCTGCTCCTCGACGGGGGCCTGCTCGATAGGGGCCGAGGTGGCGAGTTCGGCGATGACCTCGTCGGTGTGGATCGGGGCCGGGTCCTCACCGCGCTGCTGGGCGGCGCGCTCGGAGGCGGAGAAGATCCCGAGGGCCGCGCGGTCGTCGTAGGGCAGGTGGTCCAGGGCCAGACGGCGGAAGATGTAGTCCATCACCGAGGCGGCGATGCGGACGTCCGGGTCGTCGGTCATGCCGGCCGGGTCGAAACGCATGTTGACGAACTTGCCGACGTACGTCTCCAGCGGCACCCCGTACTGCAGGCCGATGGAGATGGCCACCGAGAACGCGTCCATGACGCCCGCGAGGGTCGAGCCCTGCTTGGACATCTTCAGGAAGACCTCACCGAGGCCGTCGTCGGGGTAGGACGAGGCGGTCATGTAGCCCTTGGCGCCTCCCACGGTGAAGCGGGTGGTGGTGCTGGGGCGCTGGTTCGGCATCCGGCGCCGGGTCGGGCGGCTGATCTCCACGACCTGGATCGCCGGCTCGGCGGGCGTCTCCTTCTCCTCGGTCTTCTTGCCCGAGGCCGAGAGGGGCTGGCCGACCTTGCAGTTGTCGCGGTAGACGGCCAGAGCCTTCAGGCCGAGCTTCCAGCCCTCCATGTAGACCTGCTCGATGTCCTCGATCGTCGCGGACTCGGGAAGGTTGACCGTCTTGGAGATGGCTCCGGACAGGAACGGCTGGGCCGCGGCCATCATGCGGACGTGGCCCATCGGGGCGATCGCGCGCTCGCCCATGGCGCAGTCGAACACCTCGTAGTGCTCGCGCCTCAGGCCGGGGGCGTCGACGACGTGGCCGTGCTCGGCGATGAACTCGACGATCGCCTCGACCTGCTCCTCCTGGTAGCCCAGCCGCCGCAGCGCGCGGGGAATCGTCTGGTTGACGATCTGCATGGAGCCGCCGCCGACGAGCTTCTTGAACTTGACCAGGGCGAGGTCGGGCTCGATGCCGGTGGTGTCGCAGTCCATCATCAGGCCGATGGTGTTGTGACTGACCATACCGTTGGCCACATAAGTGACGTTGTCCGGGACGGACAGGTCGTAGGTCGGCTGCACGCCGCCGTCCTCGTTCGCCTCGACCCGCTCGAAGAGGTAACCGAGCGCATGGCCGAGCCGCTTGTCGGGAAACTCGGCGAAGACCCGCTTGGCCAGCATGCGAGCGACACCACCGCTCCTGCGAACCGACTGGAACACGGTCTCGCGCAGGGAATGCCCCTCGGGAAGGATCGTCTCCCACACCTCGCGGGACAGGAACACCTGGTCCTTCCTGGCGGACCGCTCAGGCTCCAGTTCGGTCATGAGCTTGTTCTTGCGGTCTCCCATGAACCCGATGATCTCGTCGAAGTTCAGGGCGTGGTCGACGTTGCGCAACCGCACCTGGAAGATCGGCCCGCCGAAGCCACTGACCGTTTCACGAGTCGTGGTGGCCATGCCGAGGGCGAGAAGCAGCGTCCGGATCTCACCCGCGAAGGAGCCGGAAGCCGTCGAGAGGCTCGGCACGCCCTCCAGGACGGTGCCGTCGGCCTCGAAGAGACCGCGTAGGAAGGCGCCGTAGATCTCGCTGTCGTTGGTCTCAAGGATTGCCGAGGGGATCCGCGGCGTCCAGCCCTTGCCGGAGTGGTCGGTACCGGGAAGCTCTTTCGCGAAACCGGAGGCCTGCCACCAGCGTGCGAGCCGCACCGACTGAAGGACGACCTCTTGGTATCCCTCCCGCTGGGTGAGCACCGGTTCGAGGTGGAAAAGCTCCTTGGACAGGATGCGAAGACGCTCGACCACATCGAGGTCGGCGTCCGCGACACAGAACCGGACACCCTTGGCGTGCAGGCTACCGTCACCCATGAAGTAGCCGACCAGCTCGGCCAGTTCCGGCGACACCAGGTCGGGGACGACGATGGAGCGATCTCCCGCGTAGTACGCCTGGTCGAGCACGGGCAGGGGAACCGCACGGTGCTCACCGACGAGGGTCTGCAGCTGCATGGGAACGAGGTCGCCCGGCTCGATGTCGGCCAGGCGCTTCCACTCCCATACTCCGGTCGCGCTGTCGACGACCTTGACTCGGTGGGTCAGCGTGCCCTGGACGCGATAGCCGCCGTGGGTGCGGATGAGACGGGTGGGCTCCTCACCGTTGACGAAGAACTTCGTAGCCCGGCGCGGTCCCTCGTCGGTGGAGACCGTCATGTCGAGGTCCTGCCAGCGATCGCCGTACACGTCCGCGATCTCGGCCAGGCGGACGAGTCCCCGGTCCGTGGTGATCAGCGTTTCACCCGTCAGGCACCCGGTGGGCGCCAACAACGACGCCTGCGCGTTTCTGTATCCGTTTTTGTCGCCGATGCGAAGACACTCGGCCCACTGCCTGGAGGCCTCGCGGTGGATGGCCCCGTCGATCTCGTCGAACGTGCGCAGGGCGTCGTTCGCGTCGTTGTGCTTGCGCATGACCCGCTTGTGCGCGTCGGCGTTGCGGGCGTAGCCGTCGTACGGGCCCACGACCGCGGCCAGTTCGGCGCTGCGGCGGTAGGAGACGCCGGTCATCAGCGAGGTGATGGCCCCGGCGACCGCCCGGCCGCCGTCGGAGTCGTAGGCGTGGCCGGTGGCCATGAGCAGCGCGCCGAGGTTGGCGTAGCCGATACCCAGCTGGCGGTAGGCGCGAGTGGTCTCGTCGATCTTCTCGGTGGGGAAGTCGGCGAAGGTGATGGAGACGTCCATCGCGGTGATGACCAGCTCGGTGATCTTCACGAAGTTCGCGATGTCGAAGGTGTCGTCGTCCTTCAGGAACTTCAGCAGGTTGATGCTCGCCAGGTTGCACGAGGAGTTGTCCAGGTGCAGGTATTCCGAGCAGGGGTTGCTGGCGGTGATGCGGCCCGTCTCCGGGCTGGTGTGCCAGTCGTTGATCGTGTCGTCGTACTGGAGGCCGGGGTCGGCGCACTCCCACGCGGCCTTGCCCATCTTGCGGAACAGCTCTCTGGCGTCGATCTTCTCGATGACCTCGCCGGTGAGGCGGGCGCGCAGGCCGAACTCCTCGCCGTTCTCCACCGCGCGCATGAACTCGTCGGAGACGCGCACGGAGTTGTTGGCGTTCTGGTACTGGACGGAGACGATGTCCTTGCCGCCCAGGTCCATGTCGAACCCGGCGTCGCGGAGGGCGCGGATCTTGTCCTCCTCGCGCGCCTTGGTCTCGACGAACTCCTCGATGTCGGGGTGGTCGACGTCGAGGACGACCATCTTGGCGGCGCGGCGGGTGGCGCCCCCGGACTTGATGGTGCCCGCGGAGGCGTCGGCGCCGCGCATGAAGGAGACCGGGCCGCTGGCGGTGCCGCCGCTGGAGAGCAGTTCCTTGGAGGAACGGATCCGGGAGAGGTTGACGCCGGAGCCCGAACCTCCCTTGAAGATCACGCCCTCTTCCTTGTACCAGTCGAGGATCGACTCCATCTGGTCGTCGACGGCCAGGATGAAGCAGGCGCTGACCTGCTGCGGCGACGCGGTGCCGACGTTGAACCAGACGGGCGAGTTGAAGCTGAAGACCTGGTTGACCAGAGCGTGCTTGAGCTCGTGGTCGAAGATCTCGGCGTCCTCGTCGGTGGCGAAGTAGCCGTGCTCGACCGCCGTACGCGTGTAGACGCCCACCACCCGGTCGACCAGCTGCTTGAGGCTCCACTCCCGCTGCGGGGTGCCGACCGCGCCGCGGAAGTACTTGGTGGTCACGATGTTGGCGGCGTTGACCGACCACGACTGGGGGAACTCGACGCCGCGCTGCTCGAAGTTGATCGAGCCGTCGCGCCAGTTGGTCATGACGACGTCGCGGCGCTCCCAGGTCAGCTCGTCATAGGGATGCACGCCTGGCGTGGTGAAGATGCGCTTCATCTTCAGGCCCTTGCGAGGCCTCTTGCCCCCACGTGTCACCGCGCCGACAGTCTCCGTCATGACTTCCCCCTCCTGGGGCTCCGTAGAACCCTCGAATCGGACCACACCAACGCGCCGCCTCACCCCCGGCGCCCGGGGTCTGCATCAGTCCTGCTCGGTGGAGCGCTCCGCCCGGAGCCGCTCGATCTCCGCCTCGAAGTCGGCCAGGGTCTCGAACCCCCGGTAGACGGAGGCGAACCGCAGGTAAGCCACCTCGTCCAGCTCGCGGAGCGGGCCCAGGATGGCCAGCCCGACCTCGTGGGCCGCGATCTCGGCGCACCCGGTGGCCCGGATGCTCTCCTCGACCCGCTGGCCCAGCTGCGCCAGGGAGTCCTCGCTGACGGACCGCCCCTGGCAGGCCCGCCGGACCCCGGCGATCACCTTGTCCCTGAAGAACGGCTCCGTCACACCGCTGCGCTTGCTCACCATGAGCAGGACGGTCTCCTGCGTGGTGAACCTGCGCCCGCATTCGGAGCATGTGCGCCTGCGGCGGATGGCCCCACCGTCCTCGGTGGCCCGGCTGTCGATGACTCGCGTGTCGAGATGGCGACAGAACGGACAATGCACGCGTGTCGCCTCCTTGACTACCGAAGCGGCCGACCCACTTCACCTACCCACCACGCGCACGCCCAGACGCTCGCGCACACACCTTCGAATAGTCGAGGCGCGGTAATGGAAACACAATCTGTGGTGAAGGGTTGCGATGCAGCCACTAGATGTTGTGGTCCAACCGTAGAAGTGCGCGACCATGAACGCAAGTTGAAACGACCTTGCCGGACGAAGTCGCTGATCAGCCGTCACATTCCGGCGTGTCGCCACCCGGGCGAGACCCCTCTCGTCCCGGGCACCCCTTCCCTCACACACGCCCCGGGCGATCTGTCAGGCGAGACGCCCCGCACTCCCTCTCCCCGCCCGCCGACCGCCCTCTCGGACCCCTCCCCCACGTACGCCGCCACCCCTCCCCCACCTCGGGAGTCCCGCCTCGAGTGCCCGCCTCGGGGGACAGGCCCTCCCGGGTCTCAGCGGACGAGGCCCTCGGGGAGATAGAGCCGGGTCCCGGGCCGGACCGTCGAGCCGGACAGCCCGTTGAGGTCCATGACACGGCGGACCATGGGGCCGGCGTCGGCCTCCTCCGTCAACGCGTCCGCGATCTCCCACAGCGTGTCGCCCGCGTGCACCGTGATCCGGGGAAGGCCCTCGAGGTCCGGCCGCCCGCCCGCCGAGGCCATGTCGATGCGCCCGCCGATCCAGAGCACCCCCAGGGTGAGGAGCGCGAGCACCGTCACCGCCACAATCCTTCCACGCCTGGTGAGCCGGAGTGGCCGTCGGACGGGCGCCGGACGGGCGACGCCGGAACGGCGGGCCCGCACCACGGGCGCCACCGCCGATCCCGGCGCCCTCCTCGGCCCGGATCCGCCCCCGAGCCCTCGCTCCGGCTCACGGCCAGGCCTCCGGCCCGGCTCGCGACCGGGTCGCCGTCTCCGCTCACGCCCGGACGGCCGCCCGGACTCCGGGCCGGACCCCTGCCCGGATTCGCGCCCGGACGCCCGCTCGGACACCCACTCGGACCCCTGCCTGGACTCCCGCCCGGATCCCGTCTCGGACCTTCGCTCGGCCTCCGGCTCCAGCTCCGGCCGCGGGGGCGGCACGAGCCGCAGGCGCGGCGCCTCCGGTGATCGCCGCGCCGCCCGGGATGCCGTCGCGGTCCTGGATCGCGGTGTCGTCGTGGTCGGTTTCATGGTGACCCCCATCCCCTCGACCTGGCCGAACATATGTCGAAGAAAGATCGGCGAATCGAACACGATGTCGATCGAACTCCCGTACGATGTTGTACACCACGGCGTCGCCGATTTCGAGGACATTCGAACAATTGTTTGAATATGATCTTCGGCCGAGGTATGGTCGCTGTGTGCGACGCGTTAAATACAGACCGGGAGGCGAGGAGTTCGTATGAGCCAGCACAAAGAGAACGGTTCGGCCGCCAGCGACCTGGCAGTGCGAAGGCGTGACTCCCTTGGCCTCACCCCCAGGCAGCGGAAGATCCTTGAGGTGATCCGCGATTCCGTGCAGCAGCGCGGCTACCCGCCGTCCATGCGGGAGATCGGTGAGGCGGTGCAGCTCACCAGCACCTCCAGCGTGTCGCACCAGCTGACGGCTTTGCAGCGCAAGGGCTACCTGCGGCGTGATCCGCACCGCCCCCGCGCCCTGGAGGTCCGCCTTCCCGGCGAGCCCGTGCTGTGGGTGGACCCCGACTCCGGCGAGGACGAGGCCCCGGTCAGCCGCCCGACCGCCGCCTACGTCCCCCTGGTGGGCCGGATCGCCGCCGGTGGTCCCATCCTCGCCGAGGAGAGCATCGAGGACGTCTTCGCCCTGCCCAAGCAGCTTGTCGGCGAGGGCACCCTCTTCCTCCTCCAGGTGACCGGTGACTCGATGATCGAGGCCGCCATCGCCAACGGTGACTGGGTGGTCGTACGCCAGCAGCCGGTCGCCGACAACGGCGACGTGGTCGCGGCGATGATCGACGGCGAGGCCACGGTCAAGACCTTCAAGCGCAGAGACGGCCATGTCTGGCTGGTCCCGCACAACCCCAACTACGACCCGATCCCGGGTGACGAGGCCACCGTGCTCGGCAAGGTCGTGGCGGTCCTCCGCAAGCTCTGACGCGACCGCGAGCTCTGACGCGAGCGTCCCGGGGCGAGCTCCGGACCGTTCTTCTCCGCGCCTGCTGAGCGAGCTTCGAAACACGTCGTTCCGACGCGAGTTCCACACCACGCGCCTCCGGCCTCCGCGCGACACGCCGGAGGGCGCGCGACACGCCGGAGGGGTGGTGTCCCGATGTCGGGACACCACCCCTCCGGCGTTCTCAGAGCTTCCCCGGCCGTCTAGGGAACGATGTTGACCAGCTTGGGCGCGCGGACGATCACCTTTCGCGGCGCTCCGGGCAGGAAGGACCGGACCTTCTCCGACGCCAGGGCCAGCGCCTCCAGGTCCGCCTCGGAGATCTCCGGGGAGACCTCCAGCCGGTCGCGCACCTTGCCCGCGACCTGGACGACGCAGGTGACCGACTCCTGGACCAGCAGTGCCGGGTCGGCGACCGGCCAGCCAGCGGTGGCGACCGAGGCGGAGTGTCCCAGCCGCTCCCAGCCCTCCTCCGCCGCGTACGGCGCGACCAGGGACAGCATGACCGCCAGGGTCTCGGCGGCCTCCCTGACCGCAGGGTCGGCGGCGCCGGGCCCGGAGTCGATGGCCTTGCGGGCCGCGCTCGTCAGCTCCATCATGCGGGCCACCGCGACGTTGAAGCGGTGGGAGTCGACCAGCTTGGTGACCTCGTCGATGGTGTGGTGGACGACCTTGCGCAGGTTCAGGTCTCCGGCGGTGACGTCCACCCCGGGCGCCGAGGCCGCGCCGGCCTCGGCCATCACCCGGAACGCGCGGGCCAGGAACTTCTGCGACGCCGCCGGGGAGACGTCGGCCCAGTCGATGTCCTCCTCGGGCGGTCCGGCGAAGACGACGGTCAGCCTGACCGCGTCGACACCGTAGGCGTCGATCTGCTGGCCCAGGTCGACGCCGTTGCCCAGCGACTTGGACATCGCCTTGCCCTGGTTGATGACCTGCCCCTGGTTCAGCAGGCGGGTGAAGGGCTCGACAAAGTCGATCATCCCCATGTCGTGCAGGACCTTGGTGAAGAACCTGGCGTACAGCAGGTGCAGCACGGCGTGCTCGACGCCGCCGATGTACTGGTCGATCGGCCCCCACCTGCGGACGCGCTCGACGTCGAACGGGCCGTCCTCGTACGCCGGGTCGACGTAGCGCAGGAAGTACCACGAGGAGTCGACGAAGGTGTCCATCGTGTCGGTGTCGCGCTTGGCCGGGCCGCCGCACTTGGGACAGGAGACGTTCACCCAGTCCTCGGCCGAGGCCAGCGGCGAGACGCCCTTGGGTGCCAGGGCCTCGCCGCGCATGTCGGGCAGGGTGACGGGCAACTGGTCGTCGGGGACGGGGACCTCGCCGCAGTCGGCGCAGTGGATGATCGGGATCGGGCAGCCCCAGAAGCGCTGGCGGGACAGCAGCCAGTCGCGCAGCCGGAAGTTGACCGTGAACCGTCCGGTGCCCCGCTCGCTCAGCACCTCAATGATCTTCCGGATCGCCTCGGTCTTGGCCAGGCCGTCCAGCGGGCCGGAGTTGACCATCGCGCCGTCACCGGAGGTGGCGACGCCGGTCTCGCCCGGATCGGCCAGGCCGGTGTGCACGACCACCCGTACCGGCAGGTCGAAGGCGCGGGCGAAGTCCAGGTCGCGCTGGTCGTGCGCGGGCACGGCCATGATGGCGCCGTGGCCGTAGTCGGACAGCACGTAGTCGGCCGCCCAGACCGGCATGCGCTCGCCGTTGACCGGGTTGATGGCGTACCGGCCCAGGAAGACGCCGGTCTTCTCCTTCTCCGTGGACAGCCGGTCGATGTCGGACAGCTTGGAGACCTCGACCCGGTAGGCCTCGAACGCCTCGCGCCGGTCGTCGGTGACGATCTCCTCGGCCAGCGGCGCGTCCGGGGCGACCACGAAGAAGGTGGCGCCGTACAGGGTGTCGGGACGGGTGGTGTAGACGGTGACCGGCTCGTCGCGGCCCTCGATCACGAAGTTGACGTCGGCGCCCTCGGACCGGCCGATCCAGTTGCGCTGCATGGTCAGCACCCGCTCGGACCAGCCGCCCTCCAGCAGGGCCATGTCGTCCAGCAGCCGGTCGGCGTAATCAGTGATCTTGAAATACCACTGGGTCAGCTCGCGGCGGACGACCTCGGCGCCGCAGCGCTCGCACTTGCCGTCCTTGACCTGCTCGTTGGCCAGCACGGTCTGGTCGTTCGGGCACCAGTTGACCAGGCCGCCCTTGCGGTAGGCCAGGCCGCGCTCGAAGAAGCGGTTGAACAGCCACTGAGTCCACTTGTAGTACGAGGTGTCGCTGGTGTGCAGGCGGCGGGACCAGTCGAAGGAGATCGCGTAGCGCCGGTAGGAGTTGGCCTGGGTCTCGATGTTGGCGTAGGTCCACTCCGCCGGGTGCGCGTCGTGCTTGATCGCGGCGTTCTCGGCGGGCAGGCCGAAGGAGTCCCAGCCGACGGGGTGCAGCACGTTGTAGCCGCGCTGGACCCAGTAGCGGGAGATGACGTCGCCCAGGGCGAACACCTCGGCGTGTCCCATGTGCAGGTCGCCCGAGGGGTAGGAGAACATGTCGAGCATGTAGCGCCGCTCACGCGGGTCGGCGGGGTCGTCGGAGGCCCGGAAGGGGTCCAGTTCCTCCCACCTGCGCTGCCACTTGACCTGCAGGGCCTGCGGGTCATAGTGCTGCTCGTCGCTCTGCATGTCGGCTCGCTCGCTCACGTCGGTTTCCTCGGGGTGTGTCTGCGTGGATGGTCTGACCCGTCCGGCCCAATGCAAAAACCCCCCGCTCACGCGGAGGGCAGCCGCATCGGCAGGGCACTCAGGGACGGGAAAGCCGATGCGGCCCGATAAGCAGGGTCGCGGCACGCATAGACCAAGACTATCGCAGCCCGCAAGGCGTATTCATGGCCAGGGAAAACAGGGCCGATCGCGGCAAGCGGGGGACAGGATCCGGCCAGGTCGGCAGAATGGGGTTCCCGTACTCGCGGGTCAACGAGACCCGATGGCTATGCGCCTGTTGTGACCTCGTATGTCTCTCACGTTTACTCTTCTAACCGTGGCACATTCAGCAGAGCCGGGGCAGGGCCCGGATCCGATGGAGGTCGGCCTGCCGATGCAGGATCCACCGACCGACCCCACCGGACTCCAGTTCAGGGGGGCGTTCTCCGGTTTCCCTGCGAGCCCCCCCGTCTCACGTGAGACCATGCCCAATACGCCTAATTCGGGCACCCGCGCGGGAGGTAAGGAAAGCATGGCCTCGGAGCAGTCCAGCCAGTCCCACCTGCCTTCGGCATGGCCGGAGGCTGCCGAGCCGTCGCCCCCGTGGACGAACGACCCCCTCGGTACCGGCCCTCGGCTCCCTCGCCCGCAGGACGAGTCACAGGGCGGCAACGGCTCCTCGTGGCAGACCTCACCCGGCGGCGAGGGGCAGCGTCCCGCCGCCTCCCCGGCGGATTCTCCCGGCGGCCGGCCTCAGAGCCCCCCGCCCCACGACGACGGCCGCACACAGCGCCCGCAGGCCGACGGCTGGGCACAGGCGACCAGCCCCCAGGACAACGGCTGGGCACAGGCGTCGAACCCCCGGAGCGACAGCTGGTCGGAGGCTTTCAGCCCGCGCAACGACGGCTGGGCGCAGGCGACCGCCCCCCAGGGTGACGGCTGGTCTCAGGCCTCCGGTCCGCAGGGATCAGGCACGCAGGGATCAAACGCTCAAGGTGACGGCTGGGCGCAGGCCTCCGGCCCGCAGGGCGCCGACGGCTCGCACCAGACCTCCCCCGGCAACGGATGGCCGCAATCCACCTCCGCGCAGGACGGCTGGGCGCAGGCCTCGGGTCCGCAGGCCGACGGCGACGGCCACCCGTCCTCCCCGAACAACGGATGGCCGCAGTCCACGCCGCCACAGGACCGCAACGCCCAGCCCACCTCCGCCCTCCAGACCGGCTCTTCCAACGGCTGGGCGCAGGCCGGCGTACCGACCAACGACGGCCGTACGCAGAGCCCGCAGGCCGACGGCTGGGCACAGGCGACCAGCCCGCAGAACAACGGCTGGGCACAGGCGACCAGCCCGCAGGGGGACGGCTGGGCACAGGCGACCAGCCCGCAGGGGGACGCGCGCCGCCAGGGTTCCGGTGCACCGGCGGGCGAGACGTGGCAGGCCACCGCGCCAGGAACCGACGCCCCCGCCTGGCCTCCGGCACAGCCGACGGAGAACGGTGGGTGGCCGTCCTCACCTGCGCCGGCGGAGAACGCCCCCTGGCCACCCGCGGCCCCGGCGGGCGGTGGCGCGTGGCCTCCGGTCCCCTCCTCGGGGAACGCGGGTCCCGCCGAGGCGCAGACCTCGGCGTTCCCCGTCTCCTGGGCGGGCACCGACGCTCCGGCCGTTCCGTTCGGGAACGGCCATCCCGGCACCGCTCAGGGAAACGCCCAGGGCGGCCCTTCCGGCGTCGCCCCCGGTGGTCCCCCCTTTGGGGGCGCCTCACCTGAGGCCGGCGCCCCGAACGGCGCCCCGAACGGCGACGGCACCGGGAACGCGCGGCGCAGCTACGGCGTGCCGGACACCCCCGCCATGTGGGCCCAGGCCGCGAACGCGGCGGCCTCCGGCGCACCCGCCCCCCAGGCCCCCGTTCACCCCGGAGCCGGCCCCGGGCCGTCCCAGCCCCAGCCCGGCCACCCGGGCCAGCCGGGCCAGCCCGGACATGGCGGTCACCCCGGCCAGCCTGGGCATCCGGGCCAGCCCGGCCATCACCTGAGCCGCGACCCCTCCGACCCGAACAAGCCGTTCGTCACCGCGGGCCAGATCAGCGGCCCGAAGACACCTCCGCCCGAGCGCCAACAGGAGCTGTGGAACACGGTCTTCGGCGACAACTACCAGGCCATCGAGGACGAGGACGAGCTCGGGGAGCGGGGACGGCCAGTCTGGATCTTCGCGCTGGCCGGGTCCGTGGTCATCGCGCTGCTCGGCGCGGTGCTCTGGGCGTTCCTGGCCGGGCCGCTGGCCGGCGGCGAGGAGATCCCCTCCGACCCCAAGCCCTCCGCGGCGGCCACCAAGAAACCGGCCAAGCCCGCCGCCATCGGCCGCCTGCCGCGCTTCACCGGTGAGGCGTCGCCGGTGGCGGGCACGCTCACCGACCAGCAGGCGGGGATCACCCTGCCGCAGCTCGGCGCCCCCTGGCGGCAGGACCAGCGTCCCGGCATGCCCGCCTCCTACGGCTTCACGACCCGCCAGTATCTCCCGGCGGGTACGGACTCCACGGGCAAGACCCAGTTCGCGCAGCTGATGTCGGGCCCGCTCTCCCCGCGCCTGAAGAGCAAGTACACCTCACCGGAGAACCTCGCACCGGTGATCAACGCGGTGGCCTCCAGCGGGCGCAACAAGTTCTTCCCCGAGGGCAACACCGCCCGCAAGACCGCCCAGCAGACCCTGTCGGTGAACGGCCTGCCCGGCCAGCTCGCGGCGTACGAGATCACCTCGGGCGACTCGAAGACGACCATGGTCGTGGCGGCGGTGAGCACCGGCGCCGACCTGCCCTCGATCGTCTACATGTCGGTGCCGGACAGCAGGAAGGAATTGCTCCCCGACATCAACACCGTCTTCAAGTCGATCCGCACGGCGGGGCAGTGACCACCCCGTAGGAGTTCCCGAAAGCCGCGAACGGCTTAGAAGGTGCACTCCATCCGCTTGATCCCGTTGATGAAGCTGGAGTGGAGCCGTTCGGGAGCGCCTCCCTCGATCCGCGGGACGCGACGGAGCAACTCGCGGAACATGACGGTGATCTCTCGGCGGGCGAGGTGGGCGCCCAGGCAGAAGTGCGGTCCCGGGCCGCCGAAGCCGATATGGGGGTTGGGACTGCGGGTGATGTCGAAGCGGAGCGGGTCGGCGAAGACGCTCTCGTCGCGGTTGGCGGCCCAGTAGTAGAACACGACCTTCTCCCCCGCGCGGTAGAGGTGGCCGTTCATCTCGTGGTCGCGGGTGACCTTTCTGCGCATGTAGTTGACCGGTGAGGCGAGGCGGACGATCTCCTCGACGGCACCGGGCAGGCGCCCGTCGAGGTCCTGCAGCAGCAGCTCCCGCTGGCCGGGATGCTCGGTGAACAGGCGCAGGCCGTGGGAGATGGCGTTGCGGGTGGTCTCGTTGCCCGCCACCACCAGCAGGATGAAGAACGAGCCGAGCTCCTGCATCGTCAGCTTCTCACCGTCGATGTTGGCGTTGACCAGCGACGAGGTGAGGTCGGCCGTGGGATGTTCCGCCCGGTGCGCGGCGAGGTCCTGGACGAGCTGCTGGAGCTCCATCCCTGCGGTCAGCAGCCTCTCCGCGACGGTGTTCATGTCGAGGCCGACGTACTCGGGGTCGAACCCTCCGAGGATGATGTTGGATCTGTCGAAGACAGCGCGGTAGTCCGTCTCCGGTATCCCCATCATGTCGCAGATGATCTTCAGGGGCAGCTTGGCGGCCACCTCGGTCACGAAGTCACAGCCGGGCCCCTTCGCGATCAGATCGTCCACGATCCGCACGGCCGCGGCGTCGACGTCGGCCTCGAACTGCTTGATCATCTTCGGGGTGAACGCCCGGGACACGATCCTGCGCAGCCGCGCGTGCCGGGGATCGTCCATATTGATCATCGAACCGAAGTACTCGGCGAACTCGGCGGGCATGTCGAGGATGTTGGTGGCCCCGCCGTCTCCCGAGCAGAACACCTCGGGAGTGCGGCTGGCCTCCAGGATGTCGGCGTGCTTGACCAGCGCGTGGTAGCCGGGCCCTCGCGGGATCAGCGGGTTCTCCATCTCCTGGTAGAAAACGGGACGCTCCAGCTCCCTCAGGAGCCGGAAGGCGTGCTCCCGCTCCGGCATGGGCCTGGACCAGAAGTCGTGGTCCGACAGATCGAAGTCGCCGGCGGAGACGATCGGCTTCCGCTCGGCTGGCGTCACGCTCATGGCGCCCATCCTTTGGGAAAGCAAACGCTTGCGTCAATGCGAGCCCCTCGGCGACTCCCGGAATTCGGGGAAGCAAACGCTCGCGTCAACGCGATGTCCCCGGGCGGCGCACGGAAGTCGCGGTCGAGATGCTCGACGCCGTCCTCAGAAGTCGCAGTCAAGGTGCTTGATGCCGTTGATGAAGCTGGAACGCAGACGGTCGGGCTCCCCCACGGAACGGATTCCGGGCAGGCGGGTGAACAACTCGCGGAACATCACGGTGATCTCTCGGCGGGCGAGGTGGGCGCCCAGGCAGAAGTGCGGCCCCGGGCCACCGAAGCCGACGTGCGGCCCCTCGGTACGCCGGATGTCGAAGCGGTACGGGTCGGTGAAGACGCTCTCGTCGCGGTTGGCGGCCCAGTAGTACAGCAGGACCTTCTCCCCCGCGCGGTAGAGGTGGCCGTTCATCTCGTGGTCGCGGGTGAGGCTGCGGCGCATCCAGGCGACGGGCGAGGCGAGGCGGACGATCTCCTCGACGGCACCGGGCAGGCGCCCGTCGAGGTCCTGCAGCAGCAGCTCCCGCTGGCCGGGATGCTCGGTGAACAGGCGCAGGCCGTGGGAGATGGCGTTGCGGGTGGTCTCGTTGCCCGCCACCACCAGCAGGATGAAGAACGAGCCGAGCTCCTGCATCGTCAGCTTCTCACCGTCGATGTTGGCGCTGGTCAGGGCGGTGATGAGGTTGTCTCCCTCCTCGGCGGCCAGGGAGATGACGAGGCTCTGAAGTCCCTGCCCCGCGCCGAGGAGCAACTCGGCCGCACGGCTGACGTCGGCGATGAACTCGGGATCGCCGCCCGACAAGATGATGCTCGTAGCGTCGAAGACCGCCTGGTAGTGCTCGGGACCGATGCCCATCATGTCGCAGATGATCTTCAGGGGCAGCTTGGCGGCCACCTCGGTCACGAAGTCACAGCCGGGCCCCTTCGCGATCAGATCGTCCACGATCCGCACGGCCGCGGCGTCGACGTCGGCCTCGAACTGCTTGATCATCTTCGGGGTGAACGCCCGGGACACGATCCTGCGCAGCCGCGCGTGCCGGGGATCGTCCATATTGATCATCGAACCGAAGTACTCGCCGAACTCGGGGCCGAGGTCCTGGATGGACGTCGCCCCCCGGCCCGAGGAGAAGACGTCGGGGTGGCGGCTGGCCTCGATGAGGTCCGCGTGCCGCACCAGGGCGTAGTAGCCGGGGCCGGGCGGGGCGAAGGGGATCTCGGGCTCGGCGAACAGGATGGGGCCCGGCTGCGCGCGGAGCACCGCGAAGGCGGCCTCCCGCTCGGCCATCGGCCGCTCCCAGAAGGAGATGTCCGACAGATCGATGTCCGCGAGTGAAACCGTCACGCCAGCCTCCACTAGAACCGCATTCTGTTTCATGGATCCTGCCACAGGACCCTCGGCTCAACCAGCTCGGAACGAGATCGTCGACCTTCCCGGAGCGCTCCCGATGCGGGAGGCGCCCGGCCTGGGAACATGCTCCTCCCTGAAACCCCGCGAAAGGAAGACCACGACCTGGCCGAGCTGATCCGTCCACGCGGCCCCTCGGCGGTCACATGGCCTTGGCGGCCACGGCGGTCTCCCGACCTCGCGATCACGCGATCACGCGATCACGCGATCACGCGATCACGCGATCACGCGATCCGATGGCCCGATGGCCCGGTGGCCGACGGCCCGGCCGTCAGCGGCCTGCGGCGATGAGGTCGGCGGCCCTTTCGGCGATCATGACGGTGGGCGCGTGGGTGTGTCCCCGGGTGATGAGCGGCATGACCGAGGCGTCGGCCACCCGCAGGCCGGCGATCCCCCGGACCCGCAGTGCGGGGTCCACCACCGACCCGGGATCGTCGCCCATCCGGCAGGTGCCGACCGGATGGTAGAGGGTCTCGCTGCGCTCGCGGATCCAGCGGACGAGCTCCTCCTCGGTCCTCGGGTCCCAGTACGGGTCCATCGGCGGCCCCGCGAGCGGCCGGAGCGCCTCGGTGGTGAACAGCTCCCTCGCCTTCCGCAGCCCGGCGACCTGCCGCCGGACGTCGGCCTCCGCCGTCAGGTAGCCGGGGTCGATCACGACGTCCCGGCCGTCCAGCGAGAGGCGGCCGCGGCTCTCCGGCCGGAGCAGGATCGAGGCGATGGTCAGGCCGTGGCCGGGCGGCGGGGTGAGGCCATGGTTGACGAAGGAGCCGGGAGCGAAGATCAGCTCGATGTCGGGGGCGGGCTCCTCCTCTGAGGTGCGGATGAACGCCACGGCCTCGCCGATGTTGGAGGTGAGCATGCCCCGGCCGCCGGCCAGGAAGCGGAGCAGGTTGGCGGTCGACTCGGCGCCGGCGAGGGTGATCGGCTTGAGGCAGTGCAGGAAGACGCCCGACGCGAGGTGGTCCTGGAGGTTGGCGCCGACCCCGGGCAGCTCGTGGACCGGCTCGACACCCGCGGACCGCAGCTCGTCCGCCGGGCCGACCCCCGACAGCATCAGCAGGTGCGGTGAGCCGATCGCCCCGGCCGACAGGATGACTTCCCCGCGCGCCCGCGCCACCACAGTGCCGTCACCGCCGCCGACGTCGCCGTCGCCGCCGTCGCCGCCGTACTCCACCCCGGTCGCGCGCCCGTCCTCGACGAGCACCCGGCGTACGCGCGAGGAGGTGAGCACGGTGAGGTTGGGCCGCCTGGCCGCGGGTGCGAGGTAGGCGTCCGCGGAGCTCCAGCGACGGCCCCTGCGCTGGGTGACGGGTGTCGGCGAGCAGCCCTCGTTGGAGGGGCCGTTCAGCTCCTCCAGGCGGGCGATGCCCAGCTCCTCGCAGGCCCGCAGGAAGAGCGCGGTGGCGGGGTTCGGGGAGCGCAGCTCCGAGATGTGGATCGGGCCCTCCGTGCCGTACACGCCGCCGCGGTTGGAGCCGGCGCGGCGCTCGACCCTGCGGAAGTACGGGAGGACCTCCTCGTAGGACCAGCCCGGCACGTTCCATCCGTCGTAGTCGGCGCGGTGCCCGCGCACCCACATCTGGGCGTTCATCGAGGAGGACCCGCCGAGCATCCGGCCGCGCGGCCAGTAGAGCTCCCTGCCGGACAGCTCGGGCTGCTTGGCGGTGGTGAAGTCCCAGTCGCGCTCGGTCTTGAACAGCTTGGAGAAGCCGGCCGGCATCCGGACCTCCAGCTTCCGGTCGGAACCGCCCGCCTCGATGAGGGCGACCCTCGTGCCGGGGTCGGCGGAAAGACGGTTGGCCAGCACGCATCCCGCTGACCCCGCGCCCACGATGACGTAGTCGTACTCCACGCTCACTGACCTTTCATCGCACAGTCGGCCAGCTCGCCTCCCCGTAAGCGCGCTCTTATCTGCTTACTCCCCCACGGTTTGCCCGTCAATTTGTCATCGTGTTACCTACCGGTCGGTATCTCGGGCTGCCAGTATGAGCGGGTCAGAGCTTGCTCGGAGGAGGACGTACGATGCTCAACCTGTCGATCGCACTGGAGGACAGCGCCAGGGAGGCCCCCGACCGCACCGCACTGGTCTTCGGTGACCTGCGGCTGCCGTACTCCCTGGTCAACACCGTCGCGAACCAGGTTGCCAACCTGCTGGTCTCCCGCGGGATCGGCAAGGGCGACAAGGTGGCGCTGGCCTGCCCCAACCTGCCCTACTTCCCGTTCGTCTACTACGGGATCCTCAAGGCCGGCGCCACGGTCGTGCCGCTCAACGTGTTGCTGCAGTCCAGGGAGATCACCTACCACCTGGAGGACTCCCAGGCCAAGGCGTTGTTCTGCTTCGAGGGCACTGCCGAGCTGCCACTGGGCGAGCGGGGCAGGGCCGGCTTCGAGGGGTCCTCCGCCGAACACTTCTTCGTGCTGCCCGCCACCGCGTTCGCCACCGAGTCCGAGTACGGGGAGACGCTGTGGGCGGCGCTGGACGGCGTGTCCGGCGAGTTCGAGACCGTGCAGACCTCGCCCGACGACACCGCGGTGATCCTCTACACCAGCGGCACCACGGGCCAGCCCAAGGGTGCCGAGCTCAGCCACCAGAACATGCTGCTCAACGCCATGGTCTCCGACGAGATGTTCCCCCGCACCGAGGGCGGCGACGCCTACCTGGCGGTGCTGCCGCTGTTCCACTCCTTCGGCCAGACCGTCGTCATGAACGCCGGGTTCCGGCGCCGGGCGACCGTCGTGCTCCTGCCGCGCTTCGAGCCGGGCCCGGCCCTGGAGCTGATGCGCGCCGAGAACATCACGCTGTTCGCGGGCGTGCCGACCATGTACTGGGCCATGCTGACGAAGATCCACGCCGACGGCGACGAGGTGCCCACCTCTCTCAGGATCGCGGCCGCCGGGGGCGCCTCCTCCCCCGTCGAGGTGCTCAAGGACTTCGAGAAGACCTTCGGGATCGGCATCCTGGAGGGGTACGGCCTGTCGGAGACCTCCCCGGTGGCCAGCTTCAACCAGCTCGGCAGGCCCACCAAGCCCGGCACGATCGGCACGCCGATCTGGGGCGTGGAGATGAAGCTGATCGACAACGACTGGAAGACGATCGAGGGCGAGGGTCCCGGCGAGATCGCGATCCGCGGGCACAACGTGATGAAGGGCTATTACAACCGGCCCGAGGCGACCGCCGAGGTCATGCGGAACGGCTGGTTCCGCACCGGCGACATCGCCACCCGCGACGCCGACGGCTACTACTCCATCATCGACCGGGCCAAGGACATGATCATCCGGGGTGGCTTCAACGTCTACCCGCGCGAGCTCGAGGAGGTTTTGATCACCCACCCCGAGGTCTCCCTCGCGGCGGTGGTCGGGGTCGCCCACGACTCGCACGGCGAGGAGGTCAAGGCGTACGTCATCCGCACCCCCGGCGCGACGGTCACCGAGGACGAGCTGATCGCCTGGGGCAGGGAGAACATGGCGGGGTACAAGTATCCGCGGATCGTCGAGTTCCGCGACACGCTTCCGATGACCGCGACCGGGAAGATCCTCAAGCGCGAGCTCCGCTGAGGGGCCCGTATCCGCCCGGCCGATGAGGCCACGGCGGCGGGGCCGGGTTCCGGGCGGCGCGACACGCCGCGGGGAACCCGGCCCCGAGGTGTCCGCGGCAGGGGCCGCCGTACGGTCCGGGGGGAACGCGTTCGCGTGAGCGCCCGCGCGGATTCTCGTAGAGGAACATCCCGTACGAGCGTCTCCCGCGCGGGGGCTCCCCGCGTGCGCGTGTCCCGGGTGTCAGGGCCAGTCGAGCGAGGGGCGGAGCGGGAAACCGGCCGTGCCGTCGGCGTTGAGCTTCACCCCGAGGACCTGGTGGAGCTGGATCTTGTTACGTTCGAAGCCGACCACGCAGGCCGCCATGTAGAGGCGCCAGACCCGCGCCGTGCCCTCGCCGACCTCCTTGACCGCCTCGTCCCAGTGGGCGTCGAGGTTGGCGCACCAGAAGCGGAGGGTCTGCGCGTAGTGCTCGCGCAGGTTCTCCTCGTGGCGGATCTCGAATCCGGTGTCCTCGATCTGGCGGGCCAGGTAACCGACCGACTCCAGCTCCCCGTCGGGGAAGACGTAGCGGTTGATGAAGCCGCCGGCGTTGAGGGTCTTCTCCGTGCCCGTGGGGCGAGTGATGCAGTGGTTGAGCAGCCGCCCGCCGGGGACGAGCTTGTCGTACAGGAAGCGGAAGTAGAAGGGCAGCTGCTCCTTGCCGATGTGCTCGGTCAGGCCGATCGAGCTGACGGCGTCGAAGCCGGTCTCCGGCACGTCGCGGTAGTCCATGTGGCGGACCTCGGCGAGCTCGCCGAGACCGGCCTCCGCGATGGCCTTCTGCGCCCACTCGGCCTGCTGGCGCGAGAGGGTGACCCCCAGCGCCTTCACGCCGTACTCGCGGGCGGCGTGGATGACCATGCCGCCCCAGCCGCAGCCGACGTCCAGCAGCCTCATGCCGGGCTTGAGGTCCAGCTTGCGGGCGACGAGCTCGAACTTGGCGAGCTGCGCCTCCTCCAGCGTGGAGTCCTGCTCGGGGAAGACCGCGCAGGTGTAGGCCATGGAGGGGCCGAGCACCCACGAGTAGAACTTGTTGGAGACGTCGTAGTGGTGGTGGATGGCCTCGGCGTCGCGCTGCTTGGCGTGCCTGCTGCCCATCCGGGCGAGCATGCTGCGCCGCACCTCCTGCGGAGGCGGCGGCATCCGCGTCAGCAGCGGGCGTACCCCGAGGGCTCGGATGGCCGCGAGCTTCTGCCCGACCGGGATGTCGTTGACGGTGAGCGACCACATGCGCGACAGCAGGGTGTACATGTCCCCGTCGACGTCGAGGTGGCCGGACACGTACGCCCTGGCCAGACCCAGCTCTCCGGGGGCCTGCGCCAGGTACGCGACGGCCGCCGGGGTCTTCACCTCGACACTGATGTCGGCGCCGGCCGGTCCGGCCTTGCTTCCGTCGTAGGCGACGAAGCGCACGTCCGCCTCGGGCCCCATGACCTTCTCGAAGATCTCTGCGAGCAACACAGAATCAGCCTCTCTTAACGCCCCCGAACACACTTGTCGTAGAGGTCGAGCAACCGGCCACCCCCGTCGTATGCCCGCTTGACCGGCCAGTAGGCGGTTCCGTTATAAAACCGCCAGAATTCATCCTCCGGGTAGAACGAAGTGGAGTACAGCGATTTATGCCCCTCCAGCTCGTGGACCCGGTTCTCGATCAGACGGTTGTGGTAACCGTCGAACTGCCCCCTGGGAAGTGGGACCGTTCCCCAGAAGCCGAAGTTGACGTAGAGCCGTCCCGGCTCCAGCGGGTAGAGCGGCCACTCGCCGGTGGACCTCAGCGGGCACATCCAGACCGGCGCCATCCCGACCTTGTCGTGGAAGAACTCCAGGAACTCGGCACCGCGCTCGACAGGCACCTCGATGTCCTGGATGACCGACTCCTGCACGGGCAGGTCGCGCCAGCGGTCGACCCTGGCGATCACCCCGTACTTGCGGTCGAGGCCGACCAGCCTGCGGTAGACGTCCGAGCGCATCCACTTGCGCGGCATCAGGGACCGCACCAGCGCGGTCTGCACGCCGAAGGCGCGCGAGCACCAGAACCAGTCGGTGTCCCAGCGCCACAGGTAGTCGCGGACGGTCAGCCAGTCGCGGGTCCTGGTCTGGATCGACCGGTAGTAGATGCGCATCCCGGTGTAGTCGGAGAGGTAGGGGGCCCGCTCGGCGAAGCGGCCCACCGTGATGTAGAGCTCCCCGGGGCCGAAGAACGTGCCGTCCACGAAGTCGACGCGCTCGCCCTCGTACTCGCCGCGCTCGCAGATCTCGCGCATCGCGAGCATGCACTTGTCGGCGTCACCGAACGGGATGTGGGTCAACCTGACGTACGGCTGGACGGGCTTGAGCTTGATCCGGATCCGGAGGGCGTAGCCGAGCGTGCCGTAGGAGTTGGGGAACGCCCGGAACAGGTCCCGGTGCTCGTTGTCGTCACGGGCCACCACGATCCTGCCGTCGCCGGTGAGGATCTCCATCTCCTCCACCGACTCGTGCGGCAGCCCCTCCCTGAAGCTGGTGGACTCGATGCCGAGCCCCGTCACCGCCCCGCCCAGCGTGATCGTCTTCAGCTGCGGCACGACGTACGGCATGAACCCGTGGGCGAGCGTGGCGTCCACCAGGTTCTCGTAGGTCGTCATCCCCTGGACCTCGGCGGTCATCGTCACCGGGTCGACCTCGATGACCTGGTCCAGGTCCCTGGCCGACAGCTTCGCCGACCGGGCGCCGTCCCTGAACCGGAACAGGTTGGTGGTGGCCTTGGAGAGCCGGGGCACCGCGCCTCCCGGGATGGCGGCGTAGGACTCCCTGATCTGCTCCACCGCTTGCCGGTGCGCAGACATCCCCGTCATCTGCCGCACGGTGATCACCCCCATGACCTCGTTGGAAAGATCGCCCCTAGGCACGTTATAACTCGGATGTCTCCGGAGCCAGGCAGGGCGCGTTAAACACGGGAAAACTCTACGACCGTCCTTCTTACGATCTTCGGCCGACCACCGCATCAACCCCGTTGACCACGTTGGCCACAGGCCGGCCCTCGATCGCCGCCTCCAGGTTGTCCAGCACGCACCGGATCAGGCGACCGGTCGACTGAGGGGTCACCCCGGCCACGTGCGGCGAGAGCAGGACCCTCGGACTGCCGCGCAGCGGGTCGTCCTGCGGCAGCGGCTCGGTGTCGAAGACGTCGAGCGCGGCGCCGCCCAGGTGCCCCGACTCCAGGGCGGAAAGCAGCGCCGCCGAGTCGACCACCTGCCCCCTCGCCGCGTTGACGAGCAGCGAGCCCGCGGGCATCAGGGACGGGTCGATCAGCCTTCTGGTCTCCTCCGTCAGCGGGATGACCAGGACGAGCACGTGGGAGCTCGCGACGAGATCGCCGATCTCCCGGTAGGTGTAGGGCACCTCGCGCGGCGTGCGGGTCCAGTAGGAGACCTCGCATCCGTGGGCGGCGAACATCCGGGCGGCGGCCTCGCCGATCGGGCCGAACCCGACGATGCCGACGCGCGAGCCGTACAGCTCGGCGGGTCCGAGGTCCAGCTGCGGCCAGCGTCCCGCGCGGACCGCGGCGTCGGCGTCGAGCAGCCGCCGCGACAGCGCGAGCGCGGCGGCGAGGCACCACTCGGCCACCCCGATCGCGCTCACCCCCGCGGTGTTGGCCAGCGGCACGCCCGCCTCGGCGAGCGCGGCGAGATCGTGGCCGTCCACCCCCACGGAGGGCTGCTGTACGAACGCCAGGCCCGGCGCGGCCCGGACGGCCTCGGCGTCCAGGGCGAGCCCGCCGCTCCAGTCGCCGACCACGATCTCGGCGTCGCCGAGGGCGGCGAGCAGCGACTCCCGGTCGCGGGCCGCGGGAACCGACACGGCGACCCGGTCGCCGAGCGAGCCGAGCAGGTTGCGCACCGCCTCCTCGGGGAGGGGCGGCAGCGCGAGCACCTTCCAGGGCGTGCTGTTCGCCTCCACGCGGTGAAGACCGCTCGCCTCCACGGGGGGAGGACCGCCGGGCACGCGGTCCGAGCGCCTTTGGTTCATGTCACTCGCCTCCTCGGGGGTGGAAGCTGTCGAACACGCGGGTCATGAGAGCCTGCTGGGCCACCCAGTCGGTGTCGTGGGTGGTCCAGCTGAGCACCATGACCGAGTCGCCCACCTCGATGAACCGCCGCATCTCGCGGTAGGTCACCCCGGCGGTGGCCCAGGGGGCTCCTCCGCTGTCCTTCATGGTCCAGGTGAACTCCCACTGGAGCCCGGCGCCGTAGGCGAGGGGGATCTTGGCCGTGTCCTCGGAGTGGATGTCGCTCCACTGGGCCACGTTCTCCCTGACGGTCGCCTGGAGCGAGTCCAGGCCCTCGAGGCCTCCCTCCAGCGGCTCCACCGACAGGTGGGCGGCCCCGTCGCGGCGCAGCCACTGGGTGTAGCCCGTCTCGGCCGCCCAGTCGCCGTTCCATCCGGCCGGGTATCTGATCGACCAGTTCTCCGGAGGCCGGGCCCGCCACGTCTTCAGCCCTCCGGCGGGCGCGGCCGTCCTGGTCCTGGTGGGCGTGGGGGTGGGGGTCGGGGTGGGGGTGGCGGTCGCCGGCTCGGTCTCCTCCACCGGCTCCGGCGTGGCCTCCGCGACGGTGGGCGCGGAGCGCGCCACCGGCCGCTGGTCGGGTTGCGACATCGCCACGGCCGCCGCGGCGCCCCCGGCCGCCAGCAGGACGACGGCCCCCACGATCAGCGGGAGCCGCCCTCCGCCGCGGCGGCGGCCGGGCGCGGCCGAATTCCTGGTCTCGTGCCTTTCCCGCTCCCCGGTGCGGTGGGAGGTCTTGCCGATGTGGCTGAAGTTCTCCTCGGTACGGCTCGGGGCCCCTCCCGTACGGTGGCTCCCGGTGCCTCGCCCCTGGCGGACGGCGGTCTCCCCGGTACGGCGGGCCGCGGCCGACGGGTCGTCGATGACCTCCGCCAGCATGGCGTCGGCCTGCTGCGCGGTCAGCCGGTGGGCGGGTTCCCGCTGGAGCATGCCGGTGAGCACCGCTCGCATCTCCAGGGGCACCACGCCGAAGTCGGGCTCCTCGGTGAGGAGCGCGCCGAGGGTGGAGATGGCGTCGCGGCGCTCGAAGGGCCCCTGGCCGACCAGGGCCGCGTAGAGGGTGGCGCCGAGTGCCCACAGGTCGGACCAGGGGCCGGCGTCGACCCCGGTGGCGCGCTCGGGCGGCAGGAAGCTCGGCGAGCCCGTCACCATGCCCGTCTGGGTGAGCGAGGTGTCGCCCTCGATGACGGCGATGCCGAAGTCGGAGAGCACGGCGCGGCCCTCGGCGTCCAGCAGGATGTTGCTCGGCTTGACGTCGCGGTGCAGGATCCCGGCCTCGTGGGCCGCGCGCAGGGCCGACAGGACCTGGCGGCCGATGTCGGCGACCTGGCGCACCGGCAGCAGGCCGACCTCGTCCAGCCCGCGGGCCCTGACCAGCTCCATCACGATCCAGGGGCGGCCGTCCTGCTCCGCCACGTCGTAGATCGCCACAATGCCGCGGTGGTTGAGCCTGGCCGCCGTCCTGGCCTCGCGAGAGGTGCGGGTCAGCTGGACCTGGTGCTCGGCCGGGGAGAGGTTGGGCGGTAGGAGCACTTCCTTCACGGCGACCGAGCGGTTGAGGAGGATGTCGTAGCCCTCCCACACGACGCCCATCCCACCCCTGCCGAGTTCCCGCAGCAGTCGATAGCGCCCAGCGACCACCCGTTCACTGTGCGGATATGTCATCGCAAAACCCCTAGGTCCCATTCGGAGAGGGCGCAAGTTTCCCATACGCGCGCGGGCGCCACGCGGCTCCTCGCGATGTGTCTTGCCATAGAAAGCCGAATGTTGTTCTACTTGGGCGGGAGGACGGCAGTGCTCGCAACCAGGCGATCGCCCGGGTACGCCGTACCGACGAGACCCCGAACGCACCCGAGGAGAATGCCGATGGAGCACGTGACCAGGAAGGGCCCGCTGGCCGGAGTCCGCGTGCTCGAACTGGCGGGGCTGGCCCCCGGGCCCTTCGCCGGGATGATGCTGGCCGACCACGGGGCCGAGGTGCTGCGCGTCGAGCGCGCGAGCGTCGTCGCCAGGGCCGGGGACAGGCCGCGCCCCGACGTGATGGACCGGGGCAAACGGACGGTCGGCCTGGATCTGAAGTCCCCCGAGGGGGTGGCCGCGTTCAAGGAGCTGGCCCGCCACGCCGACGTGGTCGTCGAGGTCTTCCGGCCGGGCGTCGCCGAGCGCCTCGGCATCGGCCCGGCCGACCTGCACGCGGTCAACCCGCGCCTGATCTACGGGCGGATGACCGGCTGGGGCCAGGACGGCCCGCTCGCCACGACCGCCGGGCACGACATCGACTACATCGCCGTCTCCGGCGTGCTGTCGATGCTGGGCCGCGCGGGCGAGCCTCCCACCCCGCCGATCAACATCCTCGGCGACTTCGCCGGGGGTGGCCTCATGCTCGCGTACGGCGTGCTGCTGGCGCTGATCGAGCGGGAGCGGACCGGCGAGGGCCGGGTGATCGACGCCGCCATGGTGGACGGCGCGGCGACGCTGTTCGCGATGTTCCACCACGGCGTGCAGACCGGCGGCTGGGGCCCGCGCGGCACGAACCTGCTCGACACCGGCGCGCCGATGTACGACACCTACGAGACCGCCGACGGCCGGTACGTGGCCGTCGGGGCGCTGGAACCCCAGTTCTGGACCGAGATGGTCACCCTGATGGGCCTGGAGGACCTGCCCGACCGCGACGACAGGTCGCAGTGGCCCGCGCTCCGCGAGCGGCTGGCCGAGGCGTTCAGGTCCAGGACCCGCGCCGAGTGGGAGGCGGTGTTCGACGGCACGGACGCCTGCGTCTCCCCCGTGCTGGAGGGGGGCGAGGCCGCGGACCACCCGCACAACAAGGCCAGGGGCATGTTCGTCGAGGTGGGCGGGGTCAGGCAGCCCGCGCCCGCGCCGCGCCTGCTCGGCGTGCCCGAGCAGGACCTCTCCCCCGCCACCCGGCTGGCGGACCTGTCCTCCTGGGGGCTGCCCGACGAGACCGCGACGCGGCTGCGCGAGGCCGGGGTGCTGGCCTGATGGGCGGCGAGGCGGGCAGGGGGGCGACGGGCGACGGTCCCGCGAGCACGAAGGCGACGGAGGGCACGGCCGGCGTGGAAGACACGGCAGACACGGCAGACACGGCAGACACGGAGGGCACGGCAGGCATGGAGGGCACGCGGGACATGAGCACCGAGGACGGACCGGCGGGCACCGAGGACACCGGGGCCGCCGGGGCAGCGGGCGGGCCGGCGGGAATGGACGTTTTCGAGGCCCTCTACACGACCAGGGCGATGCGCAGGGTCAAGCCGGACCCGATCCCCGAGGAGGTCCAGCGGAGCATCCTGGACGCCGCGGTCCGCGCGCCCAGCGGCGGCAACGTGCAGAGCTGGCGCTTCCTGCTGGTCGACGACCTCGCGGTGAAGGAGCGGCTCGGCCCTCTGTACCGGGACGCGCTCGGGCGGCTCTTCGAGGGCCACTACCGGCCGATGCGCGAGAAGGCGGAGGCCGAGGGCGACACGCGGACGCTCAACGTCCTGAAGTCGGCCAAACACCTGGCCGACCACTTCGAGGGCTATCCGCTGCTGCTGTTCGCGTTCGTCCGCAACGACCCGTCCGGCGGCTCGATCTTCCCCTCGGTGTGGAGCGCGCAGCTGGCCGCCCGCGCCCACGGGGTGGGCAGCGCGCTGACCAGCGTGCTCGGCATCTTCCACGCCGAGAAGACGCTGCGGGTGCTCGGCGTGCCCGAGGGCAAGGGCTGGACCCTGGCCTGCACGGTCACCTTCGGCTATCCCACCGGGCGCTGGGGCGTCGCGCCCCGCCGCCCGGCGCACGAGGTGAGCTACCGCAACCGGTGGGGCCAGGACGTCGGCTTCGAGGTTCCCGAGCCCCTGTGGAAGCAGGAGGGCTGAGCCCGGCGCCCCAAGGCCCCCTTCCGGCGGATCAGCCTTCCCCTCAGGCTCGGCGAAACGGCCTCCCCCGGTAATTCGAAGGAACAGTCTCCTCCGAGCTTCAGCCGCCTCCCCTGAGGCACCGGCGCGTCCGATCGGGCCGCCCGGCCGGACGCGCCACCGCGAACCGGCCGGGCGGCCCGGCCCTTTTCCCGGCCCCGAACTCCCGCGCCCGGTCGGCTCCTCCGGCCCGATCGGCCCCGCTCACACCCCTCCGGCCCGACCGGCTTCTCCGCTCCGACCGGCCTGCTCACGGGGCATCCACGAGGGACTTCACGAGGAATACGCCTGCCGTAGCTGTACCTCTGTTCGTTGTAGGTGTTGATTCATATGTAGTAGATGTACTACATTCATTCACATGAGTACTGCATCACGTATCCGCACCCCGTCCCCGCCACCGGCCGCGCGGCTCCCCTGAGTCAGGAGGGTCGCCGGAATGTCAGCGGAAGACGTCTACAACCGGATCTCGGTGCTGAGGGCCGAGCGCGGCATCTCGCGCAAGGACCTGGCCGCCGCGCTGGGAGTCCACTACCAGACGATCGGCTATCTGGAACGCGGCGAGTACAGCCCCAGCCTGTTCCTCGCCATGCGGATCGCCGAGCACTTCGAAGTGCCGCTGGAAGTCGTGT
Source organism: Streptosporangium sp. H16 (assembly GCF_051918855.1). Taxonomy (NCBI): domain Bacteria; kingdom Bacillati; phylum Actinomycetota; class Actinomycetes; order Streptosporangiales; family Streptosporangiaceae; genus Streptosporangium; species Streptosporangium sp. H16. Next base: position 112,021 of record NZ_JBPXMD010000013.1, on the reverse strand, counting down.
TCTCCCTCAAACCGTTCCCCCGGCTCGGCAGCGGCCAGGCCGATTGACCCCCTCCCCGGCCGGAAAGCCGGGGTCTCCTTCGGAGGTATTCGATGAGCACATGGAAGGAAAGCTGGCGCCAGACCCGCGTGGAGGTCATGCAGCGCGACTACCTGCCCGGCTGGTACGCCACCCTGGGCCGCAGGCGGCTGATCGCCTCGGCGGTGGTCCTCGCGCTGACGCTCCTGTGGGCGGACGTCGCCGTCTCCTGGGCCGGCGCGCCGAGTGACGGCGCCGACCTGTCCGACTTCACGCTCCTGGCGCTCAGCATGGTCATCTACTTTCCCGCCGTCTCGCTTCTCAACGTCGCGACTCGTGGCGTCGTCGAGCTGTCCGAGCGCGACCTGGACGAGCGCCAGATAGGCGAGCGCCTGCGGGCCGTCGCCATCGCCCACCGGGTCACGATGGGCATCCTGGTCGCCGTCTTCGTCACGGCCATCGCGCTGGGCATGACGCAGGGCCGCGACTACTCCATGCCGGGAGACGCGTTCTTCGCCCTGGCACTCGCCCTGGGCCTGACGCACTTCGTGCTTCCGCTGGTCATCTCCGGCTGGCGGCTGCCCGACCCGCCCGGCGACGACGTCTGAGCCCCCAATGGGCGAACCGGCCGGAAGCGGCTCGTACGGCGGCAGGATCCCGGCACGACAAGGCACGACAGGAAGGTCCGGTACGGCCACGGGGGCCGCACCGGGCCGCTCCGGGGCCGCACCGCCCAGCGCGCCGGACGACCGGCCCGGCGGCGCCGGGAACGGTCCCGCTCAGCGCATCGGGAACGGTCCCGCTCAGCGCATCGGGGACAGCACCGCCGCGTAGATGTCGGCGCCTCCCGGGTGGTGCACCTCCACGTCGGTGGTGAAGGCCCTCGGCGGGGTGCCTCCCGACTCGGTGTGCTTCCACAACTGCTGCCACGCCTCCAGCAGGACGCCCGGCATCGGCCCGCGGGCCTCGATCTTCAACGACGGCACCCCGGGCACCCGTACCGCCACCATGCCCTCGGGCAGCGCCGCGGCGCTGCGCACCGCGACTCCGACGATCTGGGTGTAGGCACCGTGATGATCACTCTCATAGTCGGTGAGCACCGCGTAGATGTTCTCGTCGACCCGTCCCGGCACGTGGGCGAAGGCCCCCGGGGATCCCGCCCGCGCCCAGAGCGCGCCGAGCCTCCCCCGGCCCGGCTCCGCCTCGTCGGCGTTCGACGTCCGTACGGCATGACCTACGACGAGCATCTCGGGCCGATCAACCACGATCACAATGCCTCCTCATGGCCATCCACTTATTCGCGCAAACCGGATCTTAGCCTCCGGCCCGACCTGCCGGTCCTCTTCGGAGAAGCGGAAAAGGGGAACGCTCATCTTTGGCAATTCACGGGATAAGGTGGATCAACGTGAGATTTCTCAATGAGATGGCACCGGCCTACGACCTGACCTACAGCGACGTTTTCATGGTCCCGTCGCTCTCCTCCGTCGGCTCGCGGCTCGCCGTCGACCTCTCCAGCCGGGACGGCACCGGAACCACCATCCCCGTCGTGGTCGCCAACATGACGGCCGTGGCGGGACGGCGGATGGCCGAGACCGTCGCGCGGCGGGGCGGGATCACCGTGATCCCGCAGGACATCCCGATCGACGTGGTCGCCGACGTCGTCGACTGGGTCAAGAAGCGCGACCTGGTCCACGACACCCCGCTGACGCTCACCCCGCACGACACCGTCGGCGAGGCGCTCAACCTGCTGCCCAAGCGGGCCCACGGCGCGATCATCATCGTCGACTGGGACAACCGCCCGGCCGGTGTGGTCACCGAGAGCGACTGTTCCGGCGTGGACATGTACACCCAGCTCTCCCAGGTGATGTCCGATCACCTGCTCACGCTGCCCGCCGGGCTCGACCCGCGCGAGGCCTTCGACCGCCTCCACGGGGGTCGCCACCGGCTCGCCCCGGTCGTGGACGCGGAGGGCAGGCTGGTCGGCATCCTGACCAGGACGGGCGCGCTGCGCGCCACCCTGTACCGGCCCGCCGTCGACGACTCCGGCAGGCTCCGCGTCGCGGCGGCCGTCGGGGTCAACGGCGACGTGGCCGCCAAGGCCAAGGAGGTGCTCGACGCCGGGGTGGACTGCCTGGTCGTCGACACCGCCCACGGCCACCAGGAGAAGATGATCAGCGCTTTGAAGGCGGTCCGGGCGCTCGGCCCCGACGTGCCCGTCGCGGCGGGCAACGTCGTCACCGCCGAGGGCGTGCGGGATCTCGTCGAGGCCGGGGCGGACATCCTGAAGGTCGGCGTCGGCCCGGGCGCCATGTGCACCACCCGGATGATGACCGGCGTGGGCCGCCCGCAGTTCTCCGCCGTGCTGGAGTGCGCCGCCGAGGCCCGCAGGCTGGGCCGCCACGTGTGGGCCGACGGCGGTGTCCGCCACCCCCGCGACGTGGCCCTGGCCCTGGCCGCGGGGGCGTCCAACGTGATGATCGGCTCGTGGTTCGCCGGCACCTACGAGTCGCCCGGCGACACCCGCACCTCCGCCGACGGGCGCAAGTACAAGGAGAACTTCGGCATGGCCTCGGCCCGCGCGGTGCGGCTGCGCACGGCCGAGGACTCCCCCTTCGACCGGGCGCGCAAGGCACTGTTCGAGGAAGGCATCTCCACCTCCAGGATGTATCTCGATCCGGCGATGCCCAGCGTCGAGGACCAGATCGACGCCATCGTGGCCGGACTGCGCTCCTCGTGCACCTACGCGGGCGCCTCCACCCTGGAGGAGTTCCACGAGCGGGCGGTGGTCGGCGTGCAGAGCTCGTCCGGCTACACCGAGGGCATGCCGCTCCACCAGAGCTGGTGATCCACCCGCGGGAGCGCGGCGCCGCCGTACGCGTGGCGCCCGCTCTCGCCGGTCACCTCCCGCCGGTCCGCGGTGCCCTGCCATCGGGGTCGGCACGGGTGTCGGATCTGCGGTCCTCCAGGCACATCGGTCTGCTCCGGTAGCGGGTGAGCCTGTACACCGCCGCGAAGGCCGCGAGCACCAGCACCACCTCCACCACCACCACCACGATGAGCACGATCATTTCCGGCTCCTTCGTGACCCTGACACCGGTGTCCCGTCTCCCGCCTCCACTGGCGCCATCTTGTGGGAACCCTAACGGTAAGCCCTTACCAATGTCCTAATTGTACGGATTTCTTTCCCGATTCATGGAGGTTGGGCCGCCGCGGTTCCCGGATTCGCCGCCCACGGTTCCCGAGGTCCGCCACACGCGCGGTTCCCAGGGCCCCACCCGCGATTGCCGGAGTCAGCCACCAGCGGCCAGATCCCGGCGGGAGACGCGCATCGTCCCACGAACACGGGGTAGTCGGCCCGTCGAGCCATCTCCCACCCCCGAAAGGCGAGCGAACATGAACGGAACGCCCACCGGCCTGGACACGCAGGTCGTCGTGGACCGGAGGGTCCTGGCAGGCTACGACAACTACCTCGCGGCGCAGCGAACCGTGGACGGGCTCTCCGACGCGGGCTTTCCCGTCGAGAACGTGGCGATCGTCGGCAGCGACCTGAAACTCGAGGAGACCGTCACCGGCCGGATGACCAACGGGCGGGCCGCCCTCACCGGGGCCGGGAGCGGCGCGGCCTTCGGCGCCGTGGTCGGGATGTTCCTCGGCCTGTTCACCTCGACCACGCTGTCGTTCTTCGTGCTCGTGCTCTGGGCGGCCCTGTGGGGCGCGGTGATGGGCGCCGCGTTCGGGTTCATCAACCACCTGTTCACCGGCGGCAAGCGTGACTTCGCCTCGCGCAGCGCGATCGTCGCCGGCCGCTACGACGTGCTGGTCGCGGCCTCGCACATGGACCACGCGCGGGCCGTCCTGGAGTCCACCCCCGGTCCGGCCGACACCGTGGTGGTCGAGGTTCCCCCGTCCGCCGGCCTGTACGACCCGGCCGCCGCGGGGACCACCACGCCGAGCAACCCCGCTCCCCCGCGGACGCTCGCCACCGACGTCCCCCCGCAGCCGACCGCCCCCGACATCTCGGGCCGCCCGGTCTCCTCCGACCTCCCCCCGCAGCCGGTCACCCCCGACTTCGCCCCGCGAGCGGCCACCTCCGACCTTCCCTCGCACGCGGACGCCCCGGCCGGGCCCGCCACCGAGGACACCCCGGCCCCCGTGTCACCGAGCACCTCCCCGAGCGCCTCCTCGGTCACCTCGCCGGACACCGAGGAGCGCCCCGCCCCCGCACGGCCCGACACCTCCGAGCACCAGATCCCCGCTCAGCCCACCTCTCCCGACCGCTCCACCGCGTCGGCCGCCAAGGAGCGGCCCGGCTCCTGAGGCGCGTACCGGAAACTCCCGAGACACGCACGGAAAAACCCGGCGGGCGCCCCCACAGGGGGCGCCCGCCGGGTCGCGGCGGAGGCACGGCCGGGTGCCGCGGCTCAGCCCTTGACGCTGCCCGCCAGCAGGCCGCGGACGAAGTAGCGCTGCATCGACAGGAAGACGATCAGCGGGATGATCAGCGAGACGAACGCCCCCGAGGTCAGGCGTTGCCACTCGTTGCCCTTGGTTCCGGCCATCTGTGCCAGCCGGACCGTCATCGGGGCGCTCTCCGGGGTGCCCCCGGCGAAGATCAGGGCCACCAGCAGGTCGTTCCAGACCCAGAGGAACTGGAAGATCGCGAAGGTGGCGAGCGCGGGCCCGACCAGCGGGAGGACGATCGTGCGCAGGACCTTCCCGTGGCTGGCCCCGTCGACCCTGGCCGCCTCCATCAGCTCGCCCGGAAGCTCGGACATGAAGTTGTGCAGCAGGAAGACGCCCAGCGGCAGCGCGAAGCAGGTGTGCGCGAACCAGACCTGGATGAACCGGGCCGGCCCCTCCAGATCCCAGGCGGGCATCAGCTGAAGGCCGAAGACGGACACGCCCTCGGAGAAGAACGACAGCAGCGGGACGAGCGCCATCTGCAGCGGCACGATCTGCAGCGCGAAGATGCCGATGTAGATCCACTCGCGCCCGCGGAACGGCAGCCAGGCCAGCGCGTAGGCGGCGAAGGTGGCCAGGGCCAGCGGGAAGAGCACCGACGGGATCGTGATGACGATCGAGTTGATCAGGAAGCTCATCATCTGGCCGGAGGACGAGGAGGTGCCGAACAGGACCTCCTGGTAGTTCTCCAGCGTGAGCTGCGGGCTGGAGAAGAACGTCCACCAGCCGCTGTTCTTGATCTGGTCCTCCGGGCGCAGCGAGGACAGCAGCAGGCCGAAGGTCGGTGTGGTCCACAGGACGGCGATGACGATCGCGACGGCGCTGGCGACCCGGCCGCTCAGCCTCCGCCGTACGCGCTGCGGCGCGGTCGTCGTCTCGGGCCGCACCACGGTCTGGGTCAACGTGGCCATGTGGACTCCTTCGCCCGCCGCGTGCTCGCGGCGCCGGGCCTGCCTGCTCGCCCGGTCACCTGACGGCCTCTCTGCGCTGGCGGATCTGGTAGATCACGATCGGGGTCACCAGGACGAACAGGAAGACCGCGAGGGCCGCGCCCTTGCCCGTCTCCCCGTACCGGAACGCCTGGTTGTACATCTCGTTGGCGATGACGCTGGTGTCGAACTGGCCGCCGGTCATGGTGCGGACGATGTCGAACAGCTTGAGCGTGCCGATCGACTGCGTGACCAGCACCACGATCACGGCCGAGCGGATGGACGGCAGCGTCACCCGGAAGAACATCTGCAGCGGGGTCGCCCCGTCCAGCTTGGCGGCCTCGACGATCTCGGCGGGGATTCCCTTGATGGCGGCGGAGAGCACCACGGTGGCGAACCCCGCCTGGATCCAGACCATGACCACGATCAGGAACAGCGTGTTGAGCGGCGCCTCCTGGAGCCACTGCTGCGGCTCGCCGCCGAGGGCGACCGTGATCTGGTTGAGCAGGCCGATCTGGTCCTGCTCCTCTGAGCGGTAGGCGTAGACGAAGCGCCAGATGATGCCCGCGCCGACGAAGGAGATCGCCATCGGCAGGAAGACCAGCGACTTGGCGAGCGACTCGAAGCGGGTGCGGTCGACCAGGACGGCGTAGACCAGTCCGACCGAGGTCACCAGCAGCGGGACGAGCAGTACCCAGACGAGGGTGTTGCGAAGGACGGTCACCGCCTCGGGCTGGGTGAACATCCAGGCGTAGTTGTCCAGGCCGACCCACAGCTTGCCGTCACCGCTCATGAACGACAGCAGGGTGGTTCGCACGGCCGGCACGACCAGGCCGATGGCGAGGAGAAGAAGGGCGGGCAGGAGCAGGATCGTGGCGTGGGTCCACGCGCGCCGCCGCATCGGAGCGCGGTCGACCAGCACCAGGACCACCGCGACCACCACGAGGAAGGCGGCGACGCCGATCAGCAGCTGGACGAGTTTGGGCAGTTCGGCGGCGAAGTCGAAGTCCATCGGAGGATCTCCCGGAAGGATCGGGCCGGGCGACGGTCCGGCCCCGCGTCACGCGGGGCCGGACCCATCGGGATATGTCAGGACTTAGGCCAGGAGGCTTCGATGTAGTCGAGGACCGTCTTGGTGTCCTTGCCATTGATCCAGTCGGTCATGCCCTTCCAGAACGTGCCCGCGCCGACCGCGGCCGGCATCAGGTCAGAGCCGTCGAAGCGGAAGACCGTGCTCGGGTCCTGGAGCATCTCCATGGAGAGCTTGTCGATCGGGTTCTGGGCGTTGGCCGGGTCGACGCCCTTGCGCGCGGTGACGTAGGTCGCCAGCTTCATGCGGGTGGTGGGGAACTCCGCGCCGGCGAGGTAGGCCTGGACGGCCTGGACCTCGGGACGGTCGGCGAAGGCCGCCACGAACTCGCCCGCGCCGAGCACCGGCTTGCTGGCCGGGTCGTTGCCCGGCAGGTAGAAGGCGAACACGTCGCCGTCCTCGGCCACCTTGGTGCCCTCGGGCCAGAAGTTGGCGTAGAAGGACGCCTGGCGGTGCAGGGCGCACTTGCCCTCGGTGATCGGGACGCCGCCCTCCTGGAAGGCGGTGCTGGCGATCGACTTGACCGGGCCGTAGCCGCCGTTGACGAACTTCTCGTTCTTGAGGATCGCGCCGACCTTGTCGACCGCCGCGGTGACCTTGGGGTCGTTGAACGGGGTCTTGTGGCTCACCCAGTCGTCGTATCCCTCGGGACCGGCCTCCCTGAGCATGAGGTCCTCGATCCAGTCGGTGGCCGGCCAGCCGGTCGCGTCACCGGACTCGATGCCCGCGCACCACGGCTTGACGCCGGTGCCGGCGATCGTGTTGGTGAGCGTCATGAGCTCGTCCCAGGTCTTGGGGACGGCCCAGCCCTTCTCGGTGAACATCTTCGGCGAGTACCAGACGAAGGACTTCACGCTGGCGCCCAGCGGGGCGCCGTAGAAGACGCCGTCGACGGTGGCGTACTTGGCCCAGTCCTCCGACCAGCCCTCGGCGGTGAGCTTCTTGACCTCCTCGGAGGCGGGCTTGAGCTTTCCCGCCTTGGCGAAGCGCTCCAGGAGGCCCGGCTGGGGGAAGAAGGCGATGTCGGGGGGGTTGCCGCCGTCGGCGCGGACCTGGATCTGGGCCTCGAACTCGCCGGTGCCCTCATAAGTGATCTTCATTCCGACGCAGTCGGCGAACGGCTTCCACGCCTGCTCGAAGAGGTCGGCCTCCGTGTCACGGATCGGCGAGTAGATGCTGACGGTCTTGCCCTCGTGTTTGCCGTACTGGCTGAAGGCAGCGCATTCGGGAGCGGCGCTGGCGCCGCCACCCGCGGATGGCGCGGGGTCCGAGGATCCACAGGCGGTGACGACCAAAGCCAGCCCAATGGTGCCCGCCGCAAGGGCGGTGCGCCGAGGCCGAGAGAGGAGCGACATGGAACCTTCCTCCATATACACAATTGCCGGGGAGTGTGAGAGCGCTCTCTGGAAGAATTGTCTGCCCACCACGCGATGTCAAGAACTGTGATATTACGGTTACAGTTTCAATTTTCTTGACACGATCGGTGCGATACCGTGATGCTCCAGAGAGCGCTCTCACGTGACAGCCGAACAGAATGGGGCGGTGAGGACATGACCATGTCCGCCGAAAAGTCCTACGACCTTCAGGACTCCGGCGTGCTGAGGTTTCCCGAGGGTTTCGTCTGGGGCGCCGCCACCGCGGCCTACCAGATCGAGGGCGCCGCCCGGGACGACGGCAGGGGCCCCTCCATCTGGGACACCTTCTCCCGGACTCCCGGCAAGGTCCACGCCGGTCACACGGGGGACGTCGCGTGCGACCACTACCACCGCTATCCCGAGGACGTCGCGGTCATGCGCGACCTCGGCCTGCACTCCTACCGCTTCTCCATCTCCTGGCCCCGCGTGCAGCCCGACGGATCCGGCCCGGCCAACCCGCGCGGCCTGGACTTCTACGACCGCCTCGTCGACGAGCTCCTCGGCAACGGCATCACTCCCATCGTGACGCTCTACCACTGGGACCTGCCGCAGACCCTGGAGGACCGCGGCGGCTGGACCAACCGGGAGACCGCGGCGCACTTCGCCGACTACGCCGCGATCGCGCACGGCAGGCTGGGTGACCGGGTCGAGACGTGGACCACCCTGAACGAACCCTGGTGCTCGGCCTTCCTCGGCTACGCGTCGGGCATCCACGCCCCCGGTCTCGCAGAGCCCGCGCTGGGCTTCGCCGCCGCCCACCACCTGCTGCTCGGCCACGGCCTGGCCGTCCAGGCGCTGCGCGCCTCCGGCGCCACCACGGTCGGCATCACGCTCAACCTCTCCCCGGTGATCGGTGACGACACCCCGGCCGCCGAGCTCGTCGACGGCCTGCAGAACCGGATCTTCCTGGACCCGGTGCTGCGCGGGGAGTATCCCGCCGACGTCGTCGAGCGGGCCCGCCGCTTCACCGACTGGTCCTTCGTCCACGACGGGGACCTGGAGATCATCAGCGAGCCGATCGACCTGCTGGGCGTGAACTACTACCACCCGCAGACCGTGACCGCCCGCACCGGCGAGCCCGCCAACCCGGTCTACCCGGGCAGCGAGGGCATCGCCTTCGGCGGAGCCGACGCGCCGCGGACCGCGATGGGATGGCCGGTCCAGCCGTTCGGCCTGACCGACCTGCTCCTGCGGCTGTCGCGCGACTATCCGGGCACCCCACTGATCATCACCGAGAACGGCGCCGCCTTCGACGACGTCGTCGAGGACGGCGAGGTGCACGACGTCGGCCGTCTCTCCTACCTCGACGGGCACCTGCGCGCGGCGCACGCGGCCATCGAGGGCGGCGCCGACCTGCGCGGTTACCTCGTCTGGTCACTCCTGGACAACTTCGAGTGGGCCGAAGGGTACCGCAAGCGGTTCGGCGTCGTATACGTCGACTACGCGACGCAACGACGCACCCCCAAGGACAGCGCCCTGTGGTACCGCGAGGTCATACGCCGGAACGGGCTGTGAGAGCCCGGCCAACCCTGGAGAAGGTGGCCGCCCGGGCCGGGGTGTCCCGGGCGACCGCCTCGCGCGTGGTCAACGGCTCCACGCGCGTGGCACCGCAGATCCGCGACGCGGTCAACCGCGCCGTGGAGGAGCTGGGCTACGTGCCCAACCAGGCGGCGCGGAGCCTGGTCACCCAGCGGGCCGACTCCATAGCGCTCGTCTTCCCTGAGCCGGCGACCCGCGTCTTCTCCGACGACCCCACCTTCGCCGGGATCATCCGCGGGGTCAGCATGGAGATCGAGGAGGCCGACAAGCAGCTCGTGCTGATGCTCACCGGCATGACGGGCGGCTACCAGCGGGTCGAGCGCTACGCCACCAACGGCCACGTGGACGGCGTGGTCATCGCGTCCATGCACGGTACCGACCCGCTGCCGGGCATCCTCGCCAGGCGCGGGGTACCGGTGGTGTGCAGCGGCCGGCCGACCGTGCCCAGCAGCCTGCCGTACGTGGACATGGACAACGCCGGCGGCGCCGAGCGCGCGGTGCGGCACCTGATGGAGCGGGGCAGGCGGCGCATCGCCACCATCGCGGGACCACAGGACATGATCGCCGGGATCGACCGGCTCAACGGCTACCGCGCCGTGCTGCGCGACTCCGACCGCCGCTCCATCGTGGCGGTCGGCGACTTCACCCGGGAGTCGGGGGCGTCGGCGATGCGGCAGCTGCTGGCCGACGACCCGGAGATCGACGCGGTGTTCGTGGCCAACGACATGATGGCGCTGGGCGCGCTGCCGGCCCTGCGCCAAGCGGGCCGGCGGGTCCCCGACGACGTCGCGGTGGTCGGCTTCGACGACATCCCGGCCGCGTCCTACACCGAGCCCCCGCTGAGCACCGTCAGGCAGCCGACCGTCGAGATGGGACGCAGGCTCGCCCGCATGGTCCTCGACCTGGAGGAGAAGGCACAGGTGATGCTCCCCACCGAGCTGGTCGTCCGGGAGTCCACCGCGTCCTGAACACCGGCCGGACCCCGCCGCCCGGTCGTCCGGCCGCGACGACCGGGTACGTGCGCCCGGCACCCGGCCGGGGAGGGCCGGGCCGGGGACTACGAGGACGCCCGGACCACCAGCTCGGTGGACACGATCATCGGTTCGGCGGGACCGCCCTCGAAGAGGGAGAGCAGCAGGCGGACCATCGCCGCGGCCTGCTCGGCGTGCGGCGTGTGGATGGTCGTCAGCGGCGGGTCGGTGTAGCGGGCGGCCTCTATGTCGTCGTAGCCCACGATGGCGACCTCCTCGGGGATCCGCCGGCCCGCCTGGCGGAGCGCGTGCATCGCGCCGATCGCCATCAGGTCGTTCGCGGCGAAGACCGCGTCGATCTCCGGGTCGTCGGCCAGCAGCTGCCGCATCGCGACCGCCCCCGACTCCCGGGTGAAGTCGCCGACCGCGATGATCGAGCGGCGGTCGGAGTCGCGGAGCACCTCGCGGTACCCGGCCAGCCGGTCCTGCCCGCCGATCATGTCCAGCGGCCCGGCGATGGTGGCGATGCGCCGCCTGCCCCGCTCCAGCAGGTGCCGCACGGCCGCGGCGGCGCCCTCGACGTTGTCGTTGTCGACGTACGGTATCGCGACCGGCACGGCGGGCCTGCCGTAGGAGACGACCGGGACGCGCAGCCGGGTGAGCGCGACCGGCAGCGGGTCGGCGCCGTGGCTGGAGACCAGCATGACGCCGTCGACGTGGCCGCCGGCGATGTAGTGCTCCACCCGGGCGTGGCTCTCCGGCGACCCGGCCAGCAGCAGCACGACCTGCTTGTTGACGGCCTCCAGTTCCAGGCTGGCCGAGCGGATGACGGTGGAGAACATCGGGTCGTCGGAGAACACCCGGTTCGGCGACTCCGAGACGACCAGCGCGACCGAGTTGGTCGTCTGGGTCACCAGGTTCCTCGCCGCCCCGTTGGGGACGTAGCCGAGCTCGTTCACCGCGCGCATGACCAGGTCCCGGATGTCGGCGGTGACCGTGGTCTGGCCGTTCACCACCCGGGAGACGGTCGACCGGGAGACCCCGGCACGGGCGGCGACCGCCTCCAGGGTGGGTCGTCTCATCGTGTTCTTCCCCTACGGTCGGTTACAGTCCGTTACGCGTGATGACATCGCGATACCACAGCGCACTGTCCTTGAGCAGACGCCGCTGGGTGGCGAAGTCGACGTGCACGATTCCGAACCTACGCCGATACCCTTCGGCCCACTCGAAATTATCCAGCAGAGACCAGACGAGGTAACCCCGCACGTCCGCCCCGTCGGCGATCGCGGCGTGCACGGCGCGCAGGTGGCCGTCCAGATACTCGGTCCTGCGGGTGTCGTGGACGCGGCCGTCCTCCACGACGTCGTCGAAGGCCGCGCCGTTCTCGGTGATGAGCAGGCCGACCTCCGGGTAGTCGTCGGAGAGCCGCACCAGCAGGCGGGAGAGCCCGTTCGGCACGATCGGCCAGCCCATCGCGGTGGCGGGCACGCCGTCCGCGGGGCAGAACCGGATGTCCTCGCTGCCCGGCCACGCCGCGTCGGCCGCCTGGCCGGGCCCCGCCTCCACGACGCACGGGTTGTAGTAGTTGATGCCCACCAGGTCGATCGGCTGGTTGATGGTCGCCAGGTCGCCGTCCCAGATGTGGTCGAGGCCGCCGTTGCGCCCGACGATGTCGAGGAACCCCGGGGGGTGCTCCCCGCGCAGCGCCGGGTCGACGAACTGCCTGACCAGCAGGGTGTCGACCCGGCTGACCGCCTCCGCGTCCGCCTCGGAGATCTCGGCCCCCGGGTCGTCCACCTGGGCGGGGGTGATCACCGGTGACAGGTTCAGGACCAGCGAGATCTCCTCCGCACCGCCCTCGCGGAGCACCCGCGCCGCCATCCCGTGCCCCAGCAGCAGGTGGTGGGCGGCGCGGAAGGCCGCCGCGGCGTCGGTCCTGCCGGGCGCGTGCACCCCGTTGCCGTAGCCGAGGAAGGCGGCCACCCACGGCTCGTTGAGGGTCGCCCAGTTGCGGACCCGGTCGCCCAGCCGCGCGTGCACGGCCGCCGCGTACTCCTCGAAGCGGTGGGCGGTGTCGCGTTCGGGCCAGCCGCCCGCGTCCTCCAGCGCCTGCGGGAGGTCCCAGTGGTAGAGGGTGGCGTACGGCGTGATGCCCGCCTCGAGCAGCCTGTCCACCAGGCGGCTGTAGAAGTCGAGGCCGCGCGGGTTGACGGGCCCCTTGCCGTACGGCTGGACCCTGGGCCAGGCCACCGAGAACCGGTACGCGGCCAGGTTCAGCTCGGTCATCAGCCGGATGTCGTCGGCGTGGCGGAAGTAGTGGTCGCACGCCACGTCGCCGGTGTCACCCCCGACGACCTTGCCCGGGGTGCGAGAGAAGGTGTCCCAGATCGAGGGCTCGCGGCCGTCCTCCTTCACGGCTCCCTCGATCTGGTAGGACGCGGTGGCCGCGCCCCAGACGAAACCGGTGGGGAAGTCCGCACGCCCTTCCGTAAGGGTGGCCCCCCGAGTGCCGACGACGGTCATCCCTTTACCGCTCCCTGCATGATTCCTCCGATGATCTGTTTGCCGAGCAGCGCGAACACGATGACCAGTGGCAGCGTGCCGAGCGTGGTACCCGCCAGGCCGAGCACGTAGTCGTTGACGTATCCGCTGGCCAGTGTGGACAGGGCGACCTGGACCGTCGGGTCCTCCGGGGTCAGGACGACCAGCGGCCAGAAGTAGTCGTTCCAGACCGACATGAAGGTGAGCATGCCGAGCACGGCCGCCGCCGGGCGGGCGGCCGGGAGCACGACGTGCCAGAACAGGCCCCAGGTGCTGCAGCCGTCGACCCGCCCCGCCTCCAGCAGCTCGGTCGGCAGCGCCCGGGAGAGGTACTGGGTCATGAAGAACACGCCGAACGCGTTGACGAGCGCGGGCACGATCAGCGCGTACATGGTGCCGGTCCACTCCAGCTTCACCATCAGCATGTACAGCGGGATGATGCCGAGCTGGGTCGGCACCATCATCGTCGCCACGGTGAGCAGGAGCAGGGCGTTGCGGCCGCGGAAGCGCAGCTTGGCGAAGGCGAACCCGGCCAGCGTGGAGAAGAACATCACCGCGATCGCGACGGAGCCGGAGACGATGACGGAGTTGAGCATCGCCAGGGCGAAGGGGACCGTGTCGAAGACGCGCGCGACGTTGGCGAAGAAGTTGCCGCCGGGGATCAGCGGCGGCGGGACGTCGGCCAGGGCCGCGTTGTCGCGGGAGGCCACCACGATGCTGTAGTAGAGCGGCAGCATGGAGAAGAACGCCACCGCGGTCAGCGTCAGGTAGGTGAGCCTGCGGGCCGTGCTCCCGGAGCGACGGCGGACCGCGGAGACGGCGGTGTGGGCGCTCACGACAGCCCTCCCTTCCCGCGACGGGTGAGCAGGTAGTTGATGCCGGCGATCACCACGATGAAGACGAACATCATCCAGGAGATGGCCGAGGCGTAGCCGAAGTCGAGCTTGGTGAAGTTCTCGTAGATGAACAACGCGAGCGTCTGGTACTGCCGGTCCACCCCTCCGGTGATGATGTAGGAGCTGAACAGCAGCGGCTCGGCGAGGATCTGCATGGCGCCGATCGTCGAGGTGATGACGACGAAGATGATCGTGGGCTTGATCATCGGGATGGTGATCTTGCGGAGCTGGGTCATCCCGCTCGCGCCGTCGATGGTGGCCGCCTCGTACAGCTCGCGCGGCACGGCCTGCATGGCCGCCAGGAAGATGAGGGCGTTGTAGCCCGTCCACCGCCACATGATCATGGTGGAGATGGCGAAGTGGGAGCTCAGCACCCCCTCGTTCCAGGCGACACCGTCGACGCCGACCAGAGAGAACACCCAGTTGATCATGCCGAAGTCCCGGCCGAACAGCTGGCTGAAGATGACCACCACCGCGACCACGCTGGTCACGTTGGGCAGCAGCAGCGTGATGCGGAAGAAGGTCTGCGCCCGCAGCGGCCGGTTGAGCAGGTGGGCCAGCCAGATGGCCAGCAGCAGCTGCGGCGCGGTGGACAGCACCCCGATGGACAGGGTGTTGAAGGTGGCGTTCCAGAAGTAGTCGTCGGCGAGCAGCGTCCTGAAGTTGTCCAGACCGACGAAGGGATGCTCGTCCTGGAGCAGCGTCCACTCGTGCAGGCTCACCCAGGCGGTGTAGGCCAGGGGGAACAGCCCGAAGGCGGAGAACAGCAGGAAGAACGGGGCCACGTAGGCGTACGGCGAGCCCTTGACGTCGAGTTGGTGAACCAGGTGGCGGCGGAGGCGGCGAGGTCGCACCGGCCTGTTCGGTGGGACCGCCGCCAGGCGATCGGGCGCGCGGGTGGCCATGGCAGCTCCTTTCGGCGATTCGTTGGACGGCGTTTGCCGGACGGCGTTTGTCAGACGGCGTTTGTCAGACGGCGGGGGGCATGCGGCCCGTCGCGGCGGGAGCCACGCGGCTCACCGGCACGGGGGCGTGCCGCCCGCGGGGACAGCGGCACAAGCAGGTGGCCGACCGGTGCGAGACCAGCCGGCCGGGGGCGACTACTTGATCCTGCTGACGTCCTTGAGCGCCTGCGCCCAGGCCTCCTCGGCGTTCTGCTTGCCCTGGTCGACCCGCTGGAGACCGTTGCCGATCGCCTGCAGCACGTCACCGGCCTTGGGGCCCACGGGCTGGGGCTTGAGCGACTTGGCCGCGTCGGTGAAGATCTTGCCGATCGGCGCGTTGCCGAAGTACGGGTTGACGTAGTCCTTCACCGCGGGGTCGTCGTACAGGGCGGGCAGCGAGGGCAGCGCGCTGGCCTCCTTGAAGAGCTTGATCTGGCTCTCCTTACTGGTCAGCAGGTCGATCAGCGCCGCGGCCTCCTTGGGGTGCTTGCCCTGCTTGGGCAGCATCAGGTGGGTGCCGCCCTGGTTGCCGCCGCCCCCGGGCACGGCCGCGATGTCCCAGGTGCCCTCGCCGGGCTTCTGGTCCTTGATCGTGCCGGTCTTCCAGGCGGGGCAGACCATGGTGGCGAAGGTGCCCTTGGCGATGCCGGTGTTCCACGGCGGCGAGAAGGCGGCGAGGTTGGCCGACAGGCCGGCCTCGATCATCTTCACGCCCGTGTCGTACGCCTTGCGCACCTCGGGGTTGGTGGCGGCGACGATGTTGTACTGGGCGTCGTAGAAACCGACGGGGGCCTGCTCGACCATGGCGCGGAAGTGCTCGCCGGGACCGTCGGTGAACTTGGCGCCCTCCACCTTGCCGGCGACGAACTTCTTGCCCGTCTCGATGTAGGCGTCCCACGTGGGCCAGAGCGCCGAGACCTCTTCGCGGTCGGTGGGCAGGCCGGCCTTCTTGAACAGGTCGGGGCGGTAGCACATGGCCAGGCCGCCGACGTCGGTGCCCAGGCCCAGGAGGGCGGAGCCGTCGTTGGAGACGCCCAGCTTCCACTTCCAGTCGAGGTACTCGCTCTGGCGCTTGTCCAGGCCGTACTCCTTGAGGTTGTGGAATTTGTCCGGCACGGGGGTGAAGGCGCCGATGTAGCCGCCCTCGACGGCGACCACGTCCGCGGCGCCCGCGCCGGTGGTCAGCTGGGTGATGAGGTTGGTGTGGTGGTCGTTGAACTGCGCGCGGCGCTCCACGATCTCCACGTTGGGGTGGGTCTTCTTGAACTCCTCGTACAGCGGCGCGTAATGGAAGTCGCTGAACAGCCCGACGGTCAGCTTGATCTTCTCGGCCGGCGCGGAGGCCGCTCCGCCGCTCCCGGTGGTCTCGGCGTCACCACCGCCGCAGGCGGTCAGGCCCAGGGCCAGGGCGGAAACGGCGACCATCGGGGCGAGGAACCGCTGGCGTAACGTACGCATGGAACCCTCCTGGGTCCTCATAAGTGATCATGGAGAGAGCGCTCCCTGAGCAGATTGAGGCCAAGCGGGTTACGTGTCAACGGTCCCCCCGACGCCGATCGGAGCTCGTCGATCAGCTTTTCATGGAGAGCGCTCTCCCAAGGCTTTGAATGTTTCAGCAGGTCAGGTGGATTTATGGGTTGAATTTTCTCGTGAATGGAGCGCTCCCACGACGAAAGGTCACATTAAGGTCGCGTTTCCTTCATGTTCCATGACGCCGCGCCGAGCTCTTGACACTCCCCGCGGAGCGGGTCACTCTCTTTCTCAGAGAGCGCTCCCCAGTGACTCTCCCGATGGCTCCCCGCGCCGCCGGCACCCGCGGCGCCGATGACCGCCGCCCCCGTACGGGGGGATCCCGGGTGACACGTCTCGCCGCCGTGCGCGAGGCCGCCCACCCGCGCTCCTTCGAGAACGACGGCTCGCTCTTTCGAAGGGGACGACCGAAGGGGACGACGCGGAAGCCACCCCGGCCCCATGTCTCTCGTGGCGGCGCCGGACCCCGTAGAGTCGTCCGGCCGGTCGGAAATCGACCGGCGCGTATCCAACCAAGGAGAACCACGTGGCACTGGAGAAGCCGGAGATCGACTTTCCGGAAGGCGCCCCGCCCTCGGAGCTGGAGATCGTCGACATCGTCGTAGGGGACGGCCCGGAGGCCGAGGCGGGGCACCAGGTCACCGTGCACTACGTCGGCGTGGCCTTCTCGACGGGCGAGGAGTTCGACGCGTCGTGGAACCGCGGCGACGCCTTCCAGTTCCCGCTGGGCGGGGGCCGGGTCATCGCGGGCTGGGACCAGGGTGTCGCGGGCATGAAGGTCGGCGGCCGCCGCCGCCTCACCATCCCGCCGCACCTCGGCTACGGCAACGCCGGCGCGGGCAACCGCATCAAGCCGGGCGAGACGCTCATCTTCGTCGTGGACCTGCTCGGCGTGAGCTGACGCCCCGGGGCGAGACGGCACGGGCGGGCCTCACCGGCGACGGGTGGCCCGCCCGACGTGTTCCGTCACTCCCCCGCGCCCTCCCGGAAACGCGGTGACTCCGAAAAGCAGCGCCTCACCTCACCGAAATGCCGCTTGTAGCTCTTAAGCTGGCCATTGTGTTGTTGATCGACCTCGCGCGCACCTCGGCGGCCGTGACCGCCAGCTCCGCCCGGCTGGCGAAGACCGCCCACCTCGCGGAGCTGCTCGGCAGGGTCGAGCCGGACGAGGCGGAGATCGCCATCGCCTACCTCTCCGGGGAGCTGCCGCAGCGCAACGTCGGCGTGGGCTGGACGAGTCTGCAGGATCCGCCCGAACCCCGGCTGGCCGCCACCGCCACCCTGCGCGGGGTCCACGACCTCCTCGACCGGATCAAGGCCCTGGTCGGCCCCGGCTCGCAGAACGCGCGCAGGACGCTGGTCGCCGAGCTGTTCGGCGCCCTCACCCGCCAGGAGCAGGTCTTCCTGTCGCGGCTGCTCCGGGGCGAGCTGCGCCAGGGCGCGCTCGAGGGAGTGATGGTCGAGGCCGTGGCGAAGGCCGCCGGGGTGCCGGCCGCCGAGGTCAGGCGGGCGCTGACGCTGCGCGGCTGGCTTCCCGCCGTCGGCGCCGCCGCCCTCGGCGGCGGGATCGAGGCACTGCGCGCCTTCCGCCTGGAGGTCGGCCGCCCGGTGTCGCCGATGCTCGCCCAGAGCGCCACCTCCATCGCGGCCGCGTTCGGCAAGCTCGGCGGGCCGGTCGCCGTCGAGTGGAAGCTCGACGGCGTCAGGGTCCAGGCGCACCGCTCGGGCGACCGGGTCACCGTCTTCACCCGCGCCCTCGAGGACATCACCGCGCAGGTGCCCGAGCTGGTCGAGGCGATGAGCACCCTGGCCTCCCGCGACCTGGTCCTCGACGGCGAGGTCATCGCGCTGCGCGCCGACGGCCGCCCCGAGCCCTTCCAGGTCACCTCGGGCCGCGTGTCCAGCCGCACCGACGTGCCGCGCGCGAGAGAGAGGACCCCGCTGAGCGTCTTCTTCTTCGACGCGCTGCGGGTCGACGGCGCCGACCTGCTCGACCTGCCGGGTGAGGCGCGCCACGCGGCCCTGGCCGCCGCCGTGCCCCCGGAGCTGGTGACCCCCCGCCTGGTCACCGGAGACGTCGCGGACGGCGAGGCGTTCTTCAAGGACGTGATCAGGAGCGGCCACGAGGGCGTGGTGGTCAAGTCGCTCCTGGCGCCCTACGCCGCCGGGCGGCGCGGAGCCGGCTGGATCAAGGTGAAGCCCCGGCACACGCTCGACCTCGTCGTCCTGGCCGCCGAATGGGGGAGCGGCCGCCGCGAGGGAAGGCTCTCCAACCTGCACCTGGGCGCCCGCGACCCGCTGACCGGCGGGTTCGTCATGCTCGGCAAGACCTTCAAGGGCCTGACCGACGAGCTGCTCGCCTGGCAGACCGACCGCTTCCTCGGCATCGCCGAGGGCCCCACCGACGGCTGGACGGTCACCGTCCGCCCCGAGACGGTCGTCGAGATCGCCTTCGACGGCGTGCAGCAGTCGAGCCGCTATCCCGGCGGCATGGCGCTGCGCTTCGCCAGGGTCATCCGTTACCGCACCGACAAGACGGCGGACCAGGCCGACACCGTCGACATGGTCCGCTCCCTCATGCTCTGACGTCCCGCCACGCGGTCGCCCGTTCCCGAAACGCCGCGCTCGCCGGCTCCCGGGACACCGGCGTCGCCGGCTCCCGGGACGCCGCGGTCGTCATTTCACGAGACGCAGCGTGAGGGGGTACCGGAAGTCACCGTCACCCGCCGCGGCCACGGCGCCGACCACGGACAGGACCACGCCGCCGATCCAGAGCAGGGGCGTCAGGACGAAGCCTATGAACGTGATCGCCAGCACGATGGTGGCCGCGAGCATCGTCAGCTGGAAGTTGAGCGCCTCGACCGAGTGGGCCCGGACGTAGGGCGAGGTCTTGCCCGCGGTGAGCATCATGACCGCCGGGCCGATGACGGGAAGGCCGACCAGCGGGAGCAGGTGGGACGCCATCGCGCCCAGACGCTCTCCTCCGGTTTCACCCCGCCTGCCGAGGCGGCCGTGATGACCGTACGCGGCCGGAACCCGGCCCATGACGGGCGGGTAGGTCACGGGCCGGGCCGGATGCGTGCCGTACAGCTCGTTCATGATCGGGACGAGGTCACCGTGGACGCGGGCCGTCATCGCCCGCTCCAGCCTGTCGTCGAACTCGAGCTTGTCGAGCCTTCCCTCCGCGTAGGCGGCCTGGACGTGCTCGACCACCCGCTCACGATCCTGGTTGCTGACCCGAAGCCCCGCGTGGCCGGGCTGAGGACCTGTCGCAGGCACTCCCCCGTGCCCCGGGCCCGCTGGTGTCGCTGTGCCTGCCATGAGACCGATACCCTTTCGTCGCCGCTTCGACCTCAATGCTCGTCCAGATTGTCGGCCCCGTATATCAGGATGAACCCCCATAAGCCCCTGAGACCCATCCCTGGCCTTCCGCCATGGAACGAGCAGGAGAGGTATACAAGGAAATATGAGATGGCGAGATCGCTATGGGTTGAGGCGCCTGCGCGGGCCGAGGATCGCCAAGTTCGACCGCGCCACGACCGACGCCGACGTCGAGTCCCTCATCGCCTTCGCGAAGTCGCGCCGGGGCGTCGAGTTCTACGTCGAGCCCGAGACCTTCGCGACGAACACCACGGCGGTGGCCGTCGCCGACGACGGTGAGTGGACCCGGCGCAGGGTCGGCTCCCCCGCGGTGATCCGCAAGGTGGCCCGTGACCTGGCCCTGCCGGTCTACGACGTGCAGCTGACCGGTTATCCCCCCCGGATGAGGGCCTACAACGAGCGCCAGAAGCGCGCGGAGGGCTGAGCCGGGAGACCGGCCGCCCCCGTCGCCCGCCACCGGGAGAGCACGGTGACCCGGTGGCGCGAGAACACGAGGAACCGGCGGCCGCCTCGCGTCCGGGGTCGCCGGACTCCTCCGGCCACGCGGCCGAACGCCCGCGGGGTGACCCGGCCGGCCGGATCCGGCGGACCCGGGAACGGTGGATGTTCGCGCCGGGCGCGCGGGCGGCATCGGCCCGCCGGCCCAGGGCGCGCGCCGTGACGTGCCCCTCCCGTCCCGCGCGACGCCCCTGGTCGGAGCGGCCGGGCAGGGGCGATCACAATACGCGCCGCGGAACGCCGCACCGGAGTGCGGGCGTCCGGGGATGTCTGCCGCGTAATCTTTTTCTTCCCTTCAGGTGAGTACCCTCCGAAGGTTGAGGACCGCGATCATGAGTCGCTATGTAAAACAGGAATTATACGTATTTGTACGTTTCATGTTGGTGCATGGTATGCGCTGAAGAGTGATGCCGATGGATTTCAAGATTCTTGGACCGATCGAAGTGCGGACGGCCAATGGGCAGCCGATCGCCCTCGGACGGCGCAAACAGCGGGTGTTGCTCGCCGCCCTGCTGCTCAATGCGGGCAAGGCGATCCCCACCCGCCGAATGCTCGACTGGTTGTGGAGTGAACAGGCTCCCGCCAACGCCGAGTCGAACCTCTACACCTATATCTCCGCGCTGCGCCGGGCGCTTGGTTCGCCTTCCCGGATCGAGGCGGGCTCCAACGGCTACGTGCTCCGGGTCGCTCCCGGTGAAACAGACGTGAGATTGTTCGAAGAACTCGCCGCTCAAGGACGTCTGATGTTATCCGAAGGGAGAAATGACGTCGCGCTCGAACGGTGCACCCGGGCCCTGGGCCTCTGGCGCGCCGAGGCGGTTCTGGAGGGGTTGTCCCTGCCCGAGCCGTTGCGCGGCGAGGCGGCGCGGTTGGAGCGGCTGAGGGCGACCGTCGTGGACGCCTCGCTGGAGGCCCGGCTGGCGCTGGGCCAGCACGGCGAGGTGCTCGCCGATCTGGAGGCGCTGACGCGCAGGGATCCGCTGAACGAACGGCTCCGGGCGCAGCTCATGCTCGCCCTGTACCGTTCCGGCCGCCGGGCCGACGCGCTCGCGGTGTACCAGCGCGCGCGGGAGATGCTCGCCGCGGAGCTGGGCGTCGATCCCGGCCCGGACCTGATCCGCATGCACCAGCAGATCCTCATCGACGACTCCGTACTGGCGGCGCCGTCACCGTCGGTCATCGCCCGCAGGGTGTTCGCCCCGGCCGAGCTCCCGATCGACTCGGCCGCCTTCACCGGGCGGGCCGCCGAGATCTCACGGCTGCGGACGGCGCTGATCTCCGCGGGCCCGGGCCGGATCGCCGTCTCCGCGGTCGCCGGAGCGGCCGGGATCGGCAAGTCGGCGTTCGCCGTGCACGTCGCCCACCAGATCGCGGACCGGTTCCCCGACGGGCAGCTCTACGTGAACCTGCACGGTTCCACCCCCAACGTCAAGCCGCTGAACCCGGCCGAGGTCCTCGCCCGCCTGTTACGCTCCCTCGGCGGCGACGACGCGGCCGTGCCGACCGAGGTGGACGAGGCCGCCGCGCGGTTCCGCTCGCTGACCGACGGCAAACGCCTGCTGTTCCTGTTCGACAACGCCCGGGACGCCGCGCAGGTACGGCCGTTGCTGCCCGCGAGCCCCACCTGCTGCGTGCTGATCACCGCCCGGAGGATGCTGACCTCTCTGGACGCCGTCACGCATCTGCGCCTCGACGTCATGGCCGAGGACGAGACGACCACCCTGCTGAGCCGCCTGATCGGCGAGGAGCGCGTCGCCGCCGACCCTCGGGCGGCGCGCGCGATCGTACGGCTCTGCGGCGGCCTGCCGCTGGCGATCAGGATCGCCGCCGCCCGGCTGATCGCCCGGCCGGGCCTGTCGCTGCGGGTCCTCGCCGCCCGGCTCGCGGTCGAGGACCACCGCCTGTCCGAGCTGCAGGCCGACGACCGGGCGGTCCGGGCCTGTTTCATGGTGAGTTACCGCAGCCTGGAGGCCGAGCACTCCCGTATGTTCCGGCTGCTGGGCCTGCTCGGCGGGTCCGACATCAGCGTCGCGGTCGCCGCGGCGCTGGCCGACCGCTCGGAGGAACAGACCGCGGATCTCCTGGATCATCTCGCGGACGTCCAGCTCCTCGAGGCCCGCGACGTGGACCGGTATCGCATGCACGACCTGCTATGCCTGTTCGCCCGCGAACGGACCCGGCAGGAGGAGACCGAGGACGAGCAGGTGCAGGCCGTACGGCGGGCGCTGCACAGCTCCCTCCTCATCGCGTGCACTCTCGGTGACGTGTGCAACCGGCGAACCAGGCGGGACGCCAAGTTCGGCCGCCTGGCGCTCGGCCGCTTCGGCATGCCGCCCGACGGCTGCACGGCCGATCCCCGATGGCTCAACGCCAAGATGGCCGACCTGATCTCCACCGCGCGCCAGGTGCCCGGCGCGGCGGGGGACGGCACCGGCCTGCCGATCTCCCGCGGCGTCGTCCGGTACCGGCCGTCGTACGGGTGGGGCGGCTAGGGACACCGGGGCTCCCCCGGGGAGTCGCCGGTCCGGCGGCGGAGCGTCCGGGGACCGCGGAGGCGAGATCGCCACGCCGGCCGCGCCGGAAGTCACCGCTCGCCGAGTGGGAGCGCTCCACCCGATCGGCGGCGACGAGAATGAGCGATCGGGACCGGCTAAAAACATTACACGCCGGAAATAACTCGCACGCCCATCGGCCGTAATCCCGGGAATTTACACGCTGGAAATATTCCCATACCCACCCGCCGTAATCGCGGAATCCGGTATGCCCGAAATCATCGTCACACGTGAACGCGACGCCCGCGGGTTCTCCGAAAGACGAAATCCCGAGCCGGCGCGTCACATCGCCCTTTTCCGCTCGCGGTTCATCGCGTCACGGCATCGACCTATACAGATTTGTATGGTGCGAGGTATAGCCGCATTTAACACCATTAGCGAGATGTCTCTCGTCTTCTCATACCTCTAGAGAGAAGGCCGGCACCTTGCGCAGGAAGACCCAGGGGCCGGCCGGTGACAGCGGCGGCGCTGCCGCAGGAGCCCCATGGGCACCCACCTCGCGACGATTGCCATCCTCGGACCGAACTCACCTGTGACGCCAGCAGCTGCAAAATCGCGGAAAGACGCCAGGAAAGGGCGAACGTGTCGGAGCTAATCGGCATCGATGAGTGCGAAAACCTTACCGTGAAACAGGTCCAGAACCTGTACGGGAAGTACGTCAGCCGCAGTCAGGTCAACCTCATGACCTCGTTCGGCTTCGGCCGCGAGCTCGCCGAGCGCGCCGAGGGCGCCTGGATCTGGACCCGTGACGGCCGCCGGATCCTCGACGTCACCGGCGGGGTCGGCGTCCTCAACCACGGCCACAACCACCCGCGCATCCTGGCGGCCCGGCGCCGCTTCGCCGAGGCCAAGCGTATGGAGGTCCACAAGGCGTTCTTCTCGCCGTACGTGGCCGCGCTGAGCCACAACGTGGCCACGCTGCTGCCCGGCGACCTGAACATCTCCTACTTCCCGAACTCGGGTGCCGAGGCCAACGAGGGCGCCATCAAGATGGCGTACAAGTATCACGGCGGGCGGCGCAACACCATCCTGCGCTCCGACATCAGCTTCCACGGCAAGACCCTCGGGGCGGGGAGCCTGACCGGGTCGTCGGAGAACTCGTTCCGGTTCCCCGGACTCCCGGGGATCGTCGTCCACCCGTACGGCGACCTCGCGGCCGTGCGGGCGGCGGTCGACGCCGCGCGCACCCCCGACGGGAAGTGCGACGTCTACGCGATCATGGTCGAGCCGTTCAGCGCCTCCAGCATGCGCTCCTGGTCGGAGTCGGACCTCCGCGAGCTGCGGCGGCTCTGCGACGAGCGCGACATCATCATGATCTTCGACGAGGTGTACACCGGCTGGGGCAAGACCGGCAGCCTCTTCTACTTCATGCGCTATCCGGACCTGCTGCCCGACATCCTCGTCTACTCGAAGTCGCTGGGCGGCGGGAAGGCGTCGATCGCCGGGTACACCGCGCGGGAGCCCATCTTCCGCAAGGCGTACGACCGGCTCTCCGACGTCATCCTGCACAGCACGACCTACTACGGGTTCGGCGAGGAGACCGTCACCGCGATCGAGGCGATCAACGTGATCGTCGAGGAGGACTTTCCCGCGCGGGCGCGGCAGATCGAGCGCATCCTGAAGCCCGGCCTGGAGAACATCCAGAAGCGCTACCCGGACGTGGTCGGCCAGGTGACCGGCACGGGGGCACTGTGGGGGGTGTTCCTGACCGGCGGGCCCAAGGTGCTCGACCTGGCAGGAAAGCTGGTGCCCGGCTTCTCCGGCGACCCGCACTTCCGTACCAAGCTGATCACCCTCTCGGTGATCGCCGAGCTCTACAGCGAGCACGACATCGTGTCGTACTACAGCCCGAACGTCGAGAACCCCCTCGTCGTCGCGCCGACCCTCGCCATCGAACCCGACGACGTCGAGTACTTCGTGCAGAGCCTCGACAAGACCCTGGCCAAGGGCCTGCCGCGGCTGCTCGCCCGGTTCGTGCGGGAGAAGGTGGGATCGCGGTGGCCTCTCGGGTCGTAGTGACCGGCAGCGCCGGGATGCTCGGCGGCAACCTGGTCCGGCGGCTCGTGCTCGCGGGCCACGAGGTGGTCGGCGTGGACCTGCGCCCGCCGTCCGACCCGGACCCGGGATGGAGCCACCGGGTCGGCGACGTGCGCGACGTCGCGCTGATGGCCGAGGCGATGGCCGGGGCGGACGCGGTCGTGCACTGCGCCGGCGCGCTGCCGAGCTATCCGGCGGAGCAGATCCAGAGCCTGATCGTCGGGGGCACGCACAGCGTGCTGGAGGCCGCGCGCCGGGCCGGGGTGGAGCGGACGGTCCACATCTCCTCCACCGCCGTGTACGGGCTCCCGAAACTGGTGCCCACCCCGGAGGAGCATCCGCGCGAGCCGGTCGACCCCTACACCAGGGCCAAGACCGAGGCGGAGGAGCTGGCCGACAAGTATCGGGCCGGCGGGATGTGCGTGCCGATCCTGCGCCCCAAGACCTTCCTCGGCCCCGGCCGGATGGGCCTGTTCGCGATGCTCTTCGAGTGGGCCGAGGAGGGCCGGAACTTCCCGGTCCTCGGCCGCGGGGACGTACGCATCCAGATGCTCGCCATAGAGGACCTGGTGGACGCCGTGGCCGGCGTCCTGACGGCACCGGCGGACGTCGCGAACGACACCTACAACCTCGCGGCCGCGGAGTTCGGCACGCTGCGGGAGGACTTCCAGGCGGTGCTCGACACGGCCGGGCACGGCAGGCGCGTCGTGTCGCTGCCCGTCCGGCCGGCCCTGGCCGGGCTCCGGCTGCTGGAGCGGACCCGGCTGTCCCCGGTGTACGGGCGGCTGGTGCACAAGCTGCTCGCCGACTCCTACGTCAGCATCGACAAGGCCAGGGACCGGCTCGGCTTCCGGCCCCGGCTGTCCAACCGGGACGCGATCCTCCGCACGTACGCCTGGTGGCGGGAGCATCGCGCCGCCGGCTCACCGCGGGGCGCAGGCCAGACCAGCCGCGACGCGTGGCGGCAGGGCGCGCTGTCACTGGCGAAAGTCTTCTTCTGAAGTGACGGGAAAAGCATGTACGTCGTCGAATCGGCAGACATTCCAGAACTCCCGCGGCCCAGGGGACCTGCCTCTGACCAGAAAGCGGAAGCCCGGCCGCGCCTGGTCACGGACCTCTTCAGGCTGATACGGCCCTCGCACGCGGCCAAGGCGATCCTCCTCGTCCCGCTCGCGCTCATCGACACCTCCCTGTGGAACCTCGCCACGGTGGGCGAGATCCTCCTGGCCACGGTCGCGTTCATCCTGGCCTCCTCCGCCGTCTACGTCGGCAACGACATCGCCGACCGGCACCGTGACCTGCACCATCCCGTCAAGCGGCACCGTCCCGTCGCCGCCGGTCGCGTGGGGATCAGGGTCGCCTACGCCTACTGCGCCGGCCTGCTCGCGCTGCTCACCGCCGTCATCGCCCTCACCCCGGGACCGTACTGGCCCATCGTGGCGTACCTCCTGATCAACATCGCGTACAGCCGCTATCTCAAACACGTCCCGCTGGTCGACGTGGGCACGATAGCCGTCTGTTTCGTCCTCCGGGTCGTCCAGGGGTACGAGGTGGCCGGAGGACGGGCCGCCGCCTGGCTGCTGGTCACGGTGTTCTCGATGTCCCTGCTGCTGCTCATCGGCAAGCGGCGCCAGGAGCTGAAGAGCGGTGCCGCGCACCGGCCGGCGCTCCACGGCTACTCGATGGAGCTGACCAACTGGCTGCTGCAGATCGCCTCCGTGCTCGCCCTCGTCTCCGGCCTCATCTACCTGCGCGAGGAGGGCCCGTTCGGCCCCCAGTACGGCCAGACGGCGATGCTGCTGTCCACGCCCTTCGCGCTCTTCGCCCTCTTCCGCTACCTGCAGATCCAACTGATGGACGAAGGCGGCGGTGACCCGGTCCGGATCCTGCTGCGGGACCGTGTCATGGTCGCCAACTCGATGTTGTGGGCCGCCACCCTGGGGGTGACGCTCGTGCTCGCCCACCAGCCCGTCCCGTTGTGAGAGCGACACGGAAGGAAAGCATGGAAGTCCGCATACTGGGCCCGGTCGAGGTGACCGCCGACGGCCGGCGCGTTCCCCTGGGGCCACCGCAACGACGTGCGGTGCTGGCCGCCCTCGCGGTCGACGTCAACCATCCCGTGCCACTTCAGACGTTGATCGACCGGGTCTGGAATCTTCCACCGGACCGGGCCACGGATTCGCTGTACGCCCACATCGCACGCCTGCGGCAGGCACTGGCGGGAACCGCGGTCGCCATCGAGCGACGCGGCGGCGGCTACGTACTGGAGGCCGACCCCGACCGGGTGGACGCCCACCGGTTCCACCGTCTGGCGAAACAGGCGCAGACCCATGCCGGCGACGACTCCGCCCGGGCCGCGCTGCTGGCCGAGGCGATGGAACTGTGGCGCGGCTCGCCGCTGACCGGCATCTCCGGAGACTGGGCCTCCCGGATGCGCTACAGCATCGAGCAGCAGTTCGTCGGCGCCGTCGTCACCTGGGCGCAGGCACACCTGCGGCTGGGACGGCCCGACGCGGTGGTCACCGAACTCACCCCCCTCGTTCCCCGCTACCCGCTCGTGGAGCCGCTCGCGAGCATGCTGATGCGCGCGCTCTGCGCCCTGGGACGCACCGCGGAGGCGGTGGCCCAGTACGCGCGCCTGCGCGGGTACCTGGCCGACCACCTGGGCATCGAGCCGGGGCCGGAGCTGCGCGCGCTGCACCAGGAG
Source organism: Streptosporangium sp. H16 (assembly GCF_051918855.1). NCBI lineage: Bacteria > Bacillati > Actinomycetota > Actinomycetes > Streptosporangiales > Streptosporangiaceae > Streptosporangium > Streptosporangium sp. H16. Next base: position 84,512 of record NZ_JBPXMD010000013.1, on the reverse strand, counting down.
ATCCTGCGCGGCGACCACGACCTGCCGGTCTGGGCGGCCCAGGAGGTGGTCCTGGCCGGCGCCCACCACGCCGTCGCCGGCTGGGCACCACTCGGGCAGCCGCCGAGCTGGACCCGCCCCGCGGCCCACGTGCCCGACCGGGTGCTGTCCAGGCCCTGACCGTTCTCCCGGAGCCCCCCCCCGGAGCCCCTGGAGCCCTCGCCCCATCTTCTCCGGATCACCCGCTCGTCGAGATGACCAGGCGTTGCCCGCTGTGGTCGGAAAGGCCCTCCGACCGCACCAGCCCGTACCGGTGCACGGTGACGTCCGGCGTGGTGAACGCCCAGTCGATCCGCCACAGCGGCCATCGGTCGTCCCAGGAGGTGGGGTAGAGCGATTCGAGCACCGGGGTGGCGTCGACCAGCCGGTCCGGCAGCAGGCGCAGGATGCCCATCGCCGGTGAGGCGTTGAAATCCCCGGCCAGCACGGCCGGGTGCGGATTCCTCTCCACGTCGGCCGCGAGCGCGCGGAGGTTGGCCTGCCGCCGCTCGTGCTGGGTCCGGTTGAGGCGGCGGGGGTCCGGGCCCGGCGGGAACGCGTGGACGGGGGAGTTGACGTGCGTGTTGTAGAACGAGATGGTCTTCCCGCCGTCCCCGCTCTCCCCGCTCTCCCCGCCGACGCGTACGTCCGTGCGCAGCGTCTTCACCGCGGAGAAACCAGGCAGGCCCGGGTCGGGGGGCAGCACCGCGTCGCGTTTCTCCGACACCCACGGGCGGAGGTCGAGCCCCCGCTCCAGGACGATCGGGAACCGGGAGACCGTCACCATCTCGCTCGCCGCGGCGATGTGATAGCCGGGAAACTCCCGGCGCAGCCTGGCCAGGTCGTCCACCCGGATCGCCTTCGAGTCCGGGCCGAAGTAGATGTACTCCTGCAGGAGATACACGTCCGCCTTCTGGTCGTGCAGATACCGGTAGAAGTCGTCGACGTCACGCGCCGGCGTGCCGGTGGGCGGTGGCATCGTCTCCCCGCCCACCACCATGTCCCAGTACAACGTGTTCCAGGAGAACACCGTGATCGCGGCCGGCGGGGCGGGCGGGGGGCGGTGCCACAGGGCGGCGGGGTTGAGCCCGCTCAGTCCTCCGCCGAGCACCAGGGAGGCGAGCGTCACCGCCACGATCCACCCCCGGGCCCGGCGTGCCGGCAGCACCACCGCGAGCAGCAGGACCGGGACGACCGCGAAGGCGAGCGGCGGGACGAGCTCCGGTGCCTGCCACCACCACACCCGGCCGGACAGCACGCGATGGAGCACCACGAACACCAGCCAGGCGGCCGGCGCGGACAGCAGCGCCCACGTCCGCCGACGCGACCACCGGACCGGCCCGGGCCCGGCGGTCGCGGTCACCACCCGCGTATCGGTCATCGACGGCGGCCGGGTCCGGGACGCACGCGTGGCGCGGGCGGGCACCGACGGGCCGTCACGTCGCCGCCTCCCCGGCGGCCGAGGGCCGCACGAGCAGGTCGGAATCGTAGAGCCGGCGGAACCTGGCGGAGCAGAACCACTGCACGACCCCGGCCGCCACCCCGGCCGCGATGGTCACGTTAACCACGAAATGCACCGTACCGTAGTAGAGCAGGAAGAGCGGGCCGCGCCGCCGCAGCACGAACCGGTACATGCCGAGGTCCGCCAGGATCGACACGGCCAGGGCGAGGGCCGGCAGCGCGGCGCCGGCCGGGCCGAACGCCACCGCCGGCAGCGTGGCCACCGCCGCCAGCGCGGCGAGGCTGCCGCCGGCCCGGTTCGAGGTCTCGAACCCGCGGGCGAAGCGCTTGCGCCGGGCGTACAGCGGCACCCGGGCGCGCCCCCGCTTGAACAGCTTGCGCAGCAACTTGGCCAGCTCGTCGTCGTGGTCGTGCCGGGAGCGCACCGCCGAGGTGAGCACCATGTCGTACCGCTGGGTGAGGCGGTGGCCGTAGTCGACCTCCTCGGTCTCGCGCAGCCGGGTGTTGAACTCCCCGACCTCGTCGAACACGTGGCGGGGCATCGCGACCATGGCCGGGAAGAGGAACGAGATGGGGCCCTCGGAACTCGCCGTCCAGTAGTAGTACTGCAGCGCCCGGTACTCCTCGACGAGACTGTCGCGGATCAGCGGCTCCGGGTCGTGGATGCTGCACACCGCCCCGAGCCGCGGGTCGGCCGCGAGCATGCCCACCGCTACCTCGACGGCGTCGGGGTAGGCGGCCACGTCGGAGTCGACGAACACCAGGATCTCGCCACGGGCGTGGTTGGTGCCGAGGTTGCGCGCGCCGGCCACCCCCAGGTTGCGCTCGGTGTGGACGACCCGGACACCGAGCCGCTCCGCGACCGCGACGGAGTCGTCGGTGCTGCCGTCGTCCACCATGATCAGCTCGATCGGCCGGTACGTCTGCTCCTGCAGGGCGCGCAGGCACAGCTCCAGGGAGCCGGCGTAGTTGTAGTTGGGCACGATCACCGACACCAGCGGACCGTCCATCGCTCACGCTCCCATCGCCGGCGCGGACGTCTCCGGCATGTCGTAGGTGTGCCGGAACCGGCTGGACAGCACGCACTGCGCGGCACCCACGAACACCGCCAGCGCGACGGTGACGTTCACCAGGAAGTGGATCGCGGTGAAGTAGACGGTGAACGCCGCACCGGCGTAGCCCCAGACAAAGCGGTACATCCCCAGGTCGGAGGCGATGGAGCCGATCAGCAGCACGAGCGGCACGAGCAGCCAGAGCGGGCCGAACAACACCGGCAGCGGCGCGGTGACCACCGCGAACAGGGCGGCGAGCGAGCCCCAGCCGCGGCTGCTGTTGGTCGGGCCGCCGTTGAAGTCCGGCCGGCGCAGGTACAGCGGGATGTGCAGGCGCGCGCGGTGGAAGAACTTCGACAGCACCACGCTCAGCTTGTCGTCGTGGTCGTGTGCGCCCCTGATCGCGGTGTCCAGCACGATCCGGTAGCGCTGGGTGATCCGGTGGCCGTAGTCGGCGTTCTCGCTGTGGCGCAACGCCGGGTTGAGCGGGCCGATCTCGTGGAAGACCCTGGTCCACATCGCGAAGATCGCCGAGTAGATCGTGGTGATGTCGCCCGCGTCACCGGAGATCCAGTAGTGCAGCTGGAGGCTGCGGTACCGCTCCACGCGGCTGTCGGGGATCAGCGGCTCCGGCTCGTAGGTGCCGCACACCACCCCCAGCGTGGGATCGGACGTGAGCAGCGCGACCGCGTTGCCGACCGTGTCGGGAGTGAGCGCCACATCCGAGTCGAGGAAGAACAGCACCTCCCCGCGCGCGTGCTCGACGCCGAGGTTGCGCGCCGCCGGCGCCCCGATGTTGGTGTCGGTGACCAGCACCCGCACCCCGTGCCGGTGAGCTATCTCCACCGAGTCGTCGGTGCTCCGGTCGTCGACGACGATCACTTCGATGTGCGGATAGTCCTGCCGCTCCAGCGCGCTCAGGCAAAGGTCCAGCGTACGGGCGTAGTTGTAGTTGGGAATGATGACCGAGACCAGTGGCCGCTGCTCATCCATGGTCGATGACCCCTTCGGGTTGGCGGGCGCCCGCCGGCCGGGAGGGGACCCGCCCGGCGGACGCTCGCACGCGTTGGTCTGTTCCGATGCTTGTCAGCGCTGCTTGTCTCCCGCCGGCGCCGGTTCCGGTGTGGGCTCCGGCTCCGGTTCCGGTGTCGATGCCGAGGCCGGGGTACGCCGGATGACGACCTCGGCCACCGCCAGCGCCGCCGCTCCCAGCGCCACCTCGCCGACCGTGGAGACCAGCCGGCTGGCCACCGCCACCACCGCGGCCGCCGGCGCGGGCAGCACCACCGTCAGGGCGGCGGTCAGCACCGCCTCGCGGACACCGATCCCGTCGGGCAGCACGACCGTCAGCATCCCGACCGTCGTGGCCAGGGTGAACGCGCCCACGCACAGTCCCAGGGACGGCAGCGGGTCGGCTCCCATCGCGACCGCCAGCAGCCACAGGTGCAGGCCGGTGACCAGCCATGACACCGCCTGCGCGACGACCGCGAACCGTATCCCGCGCGGCGAGGCCGACCTGGCCGGGTCCGGCCGGCGCAGTACCCGCAGCACCAGGTGCGCGCCGTGGTTGACCAGCTGCGGCCGTACCAGCACGACCACGATCAGCACCGTCGCCACCGCCACCAGCCACGCCACCTGGGTGCCGAGCATGTGCACGCCCGCGAGCAGCCCGATCGTGAGGCCGGTCAGCAGGACCAGGCTCATGCTCAGCGCCGCCGTGCCCATCAGCCGCCCGAAACCGACGCCGTTGGCCGTGGCCACCTTGGTCGCGGCGATCAGGCCCGGCACCTTCCCCGGCACGTACTTGCTCAGGAACGTCACGAAGAAGACGCGCGCCACCCGCGGTTCGCCGACCGGCGGGCCGAGCTCGAACAGCACCGCCCGCCACGCCAGGTAGCCGAACCCCAGCCCGGCCATGCTGATGATCAGCGCGCCGGCCAGTAGCAGGCCGATCCGCCCGCCGTCGCTCCTGGCGAGCATGACGGAGACCACGCTCCAGTCCTGCCCGGCCAGTGCCGCCGCCACCGCGCCCACCAGGACCAGCGCGAACGCCGCGATCAGGGCGCGCACGAGCGCGCGGGGCGGGCGCCACGACGGGCGCCACGGCCGGCTCTCGGTCACTCGGGCGCACCGGCCGGGGAGACCGGGGTCAGACCGGTCTTGGCCGGGTGCCCCTGGCGGCGAAGCAGCTCGTAGACGAGCCGTGGCAGCCCCGCACCGGCTCCGAGGAAGAACGCCGTGTGGTAGCAGAACTGCATCACGGCCATCTGGAACGCGAAGCCCGCGCCCCGGTGGCGGTGGGAGTATCGGAGGAAGTCACGGTTCACCGTCACGAAGGCCGTCAACAGCAGCGCGAGCACCACCAGCAGCCACGGCGCGAGGAAGACGAACGGCAGCGTGAACAGGCTCAGCGCCGCCGAGACGGAGGAGATCCGCGGCGGCAGGCGGCGGGTGCGGGGATCCGGGCCGATCATGTCCAGCCGGAACCCGATCGTGTCGTCGTCGTACAGCCGCCGCGCCCGCAACATGATCACCGGAAGGGTGCTGGCCCTGACGAACCGCTCCCACATGCACTCCCAGAACCGGTCGACGTCGTCCGCCCTGGTGACCACGGTCGCGGTCACCACCAGCCGGTACCTGGACGGCACCCGGTTGCCGAACTCGAAGTCCTCGCCGTCGCGCAGCCGCTCGTCCAGCCCGCCCGCCTCGCGGTAGACCGTGCGCGGGATCAGCGAGTTGGACAGGAACGTGGACACCGCCCGCTGGCGGTCGAAGTGCTCGGAGAAGACGCGGTATCTCTCCACCAGGCCGTCGTCGTACAGCGGCTCCTTGTCGTAGATCCCCTGGACCATGCCGCAGTCGGGCGTCTCCCGGTAGGCCCGCACCGCGTTCTCCACGGCGTCCGGGGCGAGCGCCGTGTCGGAGTCCACGAAGAACAGCAGGGGCGCGCCGCTGGAGTCGACCCCGGTGTTGCGTGCCGCCGACGGTCCCTGGTTGGTCGGCAGCTCGACGATCGTGCACGGGAACTCCCGCGCGATGTCCAGTGAGCCGTCCGTGCTGCGGTCGTCGACCACGATCACCTCGGCCGGGGGGTACGTCTGCGCGTACACCGCCTCCAGGCAGGCTCGGAGAGTCTTCTTCTTGTTGTAGTTCGGCACGATGACCGCGACATCCTCGGGTCGCGCGGTCGCCGGTTCCGTCATGTCAATTCCTTCCACGGCTCAGTAGCCGACCGATAGAACCGTTTGCTGAGGACGGTGGTCGGACAGTCCGGCGGCTCCGGGCATCTCGTAGCTGTGCACGACGACGTCCGGTGTGGTGAGCACCCAGTCGATCCGCCAGAGCTCGGCGGTTCCGGCGAGGTAGGTGGCCGGGTAGAGGGACGGCAGCGCCTCGGTGGGGTCGACCAGTTTCTCCGGCAGCAGCCGGAGCATCCCCATCGCCGGGGTGGTGTTCAGGTCACCGGCGAGCACCACCGGGTGGTCGTTGGCCTCGATGTCCGCGCGAAGCGCCCGGTAGCTCGCCTCCCGCCGGCTGTGGGCGTACTGGTTGGAGGCGCGGGCCTCGCCGTCGTACAGCCGCCATCCGGTCGGGGGCTGGTTGATCTGCGTGTTGTAGAAGGAGACGACCGTGCCGTTCACCTGGATGTCGGTGCGCAGCGTCTCGACCGTGTAGGAGTCCGGCCAGTCGCGCATCACCTCCGGCACCGCCTTCTGGTCGCCGGGCAGCCACGGGGTCATGTCGAGCCCGCGTTGCCCGGCGATGGGAAGCCGGGAGAGCGTGATCAGCTCCCCGGAGGTCGCGACCTCGTACCCCGGGAACTCGCGCCGTAGCTCTGCCGTCTTGTCGATGCGGAGTGCCATGTCGGCGGTCCACTTCGACGCCATCATGTCCCCCGCCGAGGTGTCGACGTAGAGATACTCCGCGAGCAGGTAGACGTCCGCGTCCATCTTCCGCAGGTAGTCGTAGAAGCCGGGCGAATAGTTGTTTCCGTCGGAGGTGCGCCAGTCCTGGTCCCAGAACTCGGTGTTCCACGTCACCACCTTGACGGCCCCTGGCGGCGCGGGCGGCGGGGTGTACCAGAGGGTCGCCACGTTGATCCCGCTCTGTCCCGCGCCGAGCACCAGGGTGACCACCAGCACCGGGATGACCCGCCGGCGGACCGGGCGCGCCAGCGGCGCCACCACCAGCACCAGCGACGGCACCAGCACGAACATGAACGGCGGCATCAGGTCGAGCGGGGCCCACAGCGAGGTGCGGCCGCTCGCCAGCAGATGCGCGACCACGAACAGCAGCCACCCCGTGGTGGCGGTCACCACCAGCCGGGTGCCCAGGCACCACCGCCGCCGCGGCCGGACGAACCGGCCGAGGCGAGCCCATCGGCCGGCCGGCTTCTCCGGGGGGACATCCGTGGGCTGATCCTCGGTCATGATGTCCCGGTCGACCATCAGCACACCACCTCGGCACGTAGGTCAGGCCGGCGAGAGCCATTGACGATCCGCAGTCACTTCCAGCGGCACCTCAACGTACTGACCGGTTCTTGTCGCTTCCTTGTCGTCCGCGCCGCGGACCGCGCAGGCCTCGGCCCCGGACCGCGCAGACCGCGCAGGCCCGTACAAGCCACGTAGGCCGCGCAGGCCGCGCAGGCCCGTACAAGCCACGTAGGCCGCGCAGAAAGGGAACCGTATGCCATGGCGGACCGCACGACAAGAATGAGACAAGCCATCGCGGCTAGCGTGAACGGGAAGCAAGGCGGTCGGAGGCCGGGCGACGAGCCACGGCCGGTCGACCGAAGACCCACCGGGGCTGCCCGCCCTGATCATCGGCCGACACCCGGCGGTTCGGAAAGAGCGGCCTTCAGCCAATGGAGCGACCTGTGAATCGAGAACGCCCGCTAGTCTCGGTCATCATCCCCAGCTTCAACCGATCCCACGTGTTGCGTCTGTGCCTGAGCGCGCTGGAGAAGCAGACCTACTCCCCCATCGAGGTCATCGTGGTGGACGACTGCGGCACCGAGGACGCGGCGGAGGTGGCGAGGTCGATGGGCGTCACCGTGCTGCGCACCGAGGTGAACAGCGGGGCCTCGACCGCGCGCAACCTCGGCGCGGAACACTCCCACGGCGAGATCCTGCTCTTCCAGGACGGCGACATCGCCCTCGACCCGGACGCCGTGGAGAACGCGGTGAACATCCTCCAGGCCGAGCCCAGGCTGGGTGCCCTGGGAGGCATCCTGCACCCCGAGCCGCTGGCGGCCCGGACCCTCCCCGCGCAGTATCGCGCGCTGCAGATGTATCACTGGTGGATGCCGACCGACCGTCCGACCCTTGAGCTGCACGCGGCCGTGCTCGCCGTGTCGGCCGAGGTGTTCAAGGAGATCGGCCCCTTCAATCCGCATCTGAGCGACACGGTGTCCGCGGACTACCGTTCCCGGCTGATGCGGAAAGGCTACGAGGTGCGCATCACCGCCGCCGTCTGTGGCCGGGCCGACCACGACTCCACGATGCGGATGATCCTGAGCAAGGTGTTCCGGCGCGCACGGGTGAGCGCGAGGGAGTGGACCCGGGGCGAGACGCCGGGCGACTCCGTGCCGCGCGCGTTCGGCGGTGTCCTGCTGGTCGCCGCCGTGCCGGCGCTTCTGCTGCCCCTGCTGGCCGGCCCGGTCGGCGCCCTCGCGTCGCCGCTGCTCGTCGCCGCCGCCGTGGTCCTCGACGGCAGCACCTACCGACGGGTGTTCGCCCGCCGGGGCCTCCTCTTCGGCCTCTACTTCAGTGCCGTCCACCTTCTGGTCACCCTCGTGGGAGCGACGGGAGCGGGAGTCGGCGTGCTCCAGCGTCTCCTGCAGAGAGGGCGGCCGAGCGTTCCCTGGGTCCCCCGGACCGGTGACCTGAACAATCAATGACGCGTCGGCGTGGCGGCCTCCTCGCGTCCGAGGCCGCCTGGCTCCTCCAGCAGCGCGGCCATCGGGAGCAGCCAGGCCATCCGGGGACTGCCCATCTCCTGGTCGAGCTCCTCGGGGCTGGGCATCCTGTCGTCGAGCACGTGGGGCGGGACCAGATGGTGGATCGCGTGCGCGAGCAGGTTGGCCATCGAGTATCCGGGGTCGGCCTCGTGCGCCCGGGTGAGGGCGACGCCCGCCAGCGCGGAGTCTCCCCGCCGCCAGGCGACCAGGCCGAGTAACGAGGCCACCGGAGGCACGAACCTCGGCTCCAGCCTCCGGGTGAGGTCGTGCCAGAGCTTGAGATGCGCGTCGTGGCTCTCGTCGGTGACCAGCGCCCACGCCTCGTCACGGATCCTGATCACCGCCAGGTCGAGCCCCAGCCTGGCCGCCTGCTCCTCGCCGAGCCGCCCTCCGGAGGCGTAGGTGGCGATCGCCTCGCGAACCCTGGCCATGCCGTCCGCGACGAACTCCGCCGCGAACCCGTCGGCGTCGTGGCATCCGGCGAGCCTGCCGCGCATCTCCTCCGTGAGGCGGCCCGTCGCCTCGCGGATGGCCTCCCGCGCGGGCCCGGTGACCGGGTCGAGCGAGCGCTCCAGGGTCTGCCTGTCCGGCAGGGCGACCAGCCCGTGCAGGACCGCCTCCGCCGCGACCGCGCCGGCCCGTCGCTCGTACGGCATGCCGTCGGCCGAGCAGCAGTCGGTCCGTGAGCATCCGTACGACCAGTAGCGGCCGTCTTCCACCCGGAGCGCGTCGACGACGGTGAGCTCGCTCCGGCGGAACAGCGCCACGGCCTCGTCGACGGCCGGGGTCACCAGCGGTCCGGCACCGTAACCGACCACGACGACCTGGGTGACGCCCTCCTTCCCGAGGAGCGGGACGATCCGGCCGAGGCCGCCGGGCCCCAGGGGCAGGTCCCACCGGACGGTGAGATGCAGCCTGCCCCTGGACGGGCTGCCGGTGATGCCGATGACGACCAGGCTGTCGGCGGGGTGGAACCCCAGCAGGTAGGGAACGGCGCCCAGGACGTCCTCCGTGGAACCGAGCAGGAGCCGGGGCGGCGAGGCGAGCGGAGAGGACGAGTGCGGCGGCTCGAGCGAGACCGGGAACGGTGGAGACGGCGATCCAGGCGGGACCGGAAGCGGCGGCTCAGGCGAGGCCGGGGGTGGAGCCTCGGGCAGGGCCGGGGACGGTGCAGGCGGCGATCCGGACGAGACCGGGTGCGGCGGCTCAGGCGGGGCCGGGGGCTGAGAGGACGAGGGCTCGGGCGAGGCCGGTGTGTCGGGTGTCATGTCCCGAAGCCTCGCCGGAACCGGGCCACCGCCTCCGCACCGAACCCCTTTCTGTGGAAAGCCCCTTGGCCGTCCACAGGTGAACGGTCAAGAGGCGTGGGAATTCCTCAGACACCCCTGTCGACGCGCGGGCTCCCGTCCGTCCTGCCCGCCGGGAGGACGGGCGGCGCCAGGCGGGTGCGGACCATGATGGCCGCGCCCGCCACGGCGGCGGGCATCGCGATCACCGCGACGAACGGGATGAGGAAGAGCAAAAAGAGCAGGACCCCGAAGCCGAGCGCGGGGGCCTTGTTCCCCCTGAGCAGGCCGAAGCGCCTCTTGCGCGCCAGCCCCCTGCGCTCGAGGGCCAGCGTGGTCAGCTCGATCGTGAGGAAGAAGCCCGAGACCAGGGCGCCCAGGACCGGCACCACCGTCTGCCCGATCACCGGCACGAACCCGAGGAAGAACAGCGGGATCGTGAACAGCAACAGCCAGCCGAGGGTGACCAGGCTGTCCCTGACGGATCGGGGGATCGACTTCCACAGCGGGAGCTCGTAGCCGGTCGGCACCTCCCCGTAGGTCTCCTCCACCTTCTCGGAGAGCTTCTCGTAGAAGGGGTCGCCCAGGATGAGGGTGATCGCCGTGAAGGTCACCACGGACAGGACCACCCCCGCGCCGAAGAGCGCCAGCCCGACCAGCGCCCGCAGCGCGGTCCGCGCCGCCTCGCCCCATCCGTCGGCGAACGGCGTGCCCCACGCGGCGATGTCCAGCGCGTTCGTGCCGAGGAAGTAGAGGCCGGTCGCGTAGAGGGCGAACGCGATCAGAGCCGGGATCAACCCGAAGAGCCACCAGCGCGGGTAGCGCGCGACCCAGCGCAGTCCCTGGAAGAAGAACCCGATGCCGTCCAGAAAGGAGCGGAAATGACCCATGGCGGAAGATTATCGGGATCGGACGTCACCTGGGAGGGCACGCCCGACGGCACCGGGAGACGCCGGAGGAACGCCTCCGAAAGCCGGGCACCGCCTGGCGGGCACGCAGGCGGCGGGCGTCAGGGACGCTGCCAGAGGCCGGGGACGGAGACGCCGAGAGCGCCGAAGAGGCGGCGGAGCAGGGGCAGGGAGATGCCCAGGACGTTGCCGTGGTCGCCGTCGATGCCGTCGACGAACCAGCCGCCCCGGCCGTCCAGCGTGAAGGCCCCGGCGACGTGGAGAGGCTCGCCGGTGGCGACGTAGGCGGCGATCTCGTCGTCTCCGGCGGTGCCGAAGCGCACGACCGTCGCGCCCACCTCCGCCACCTCACGCCCGTTCGCGACGTCGATGACGCAGTGGCCGGTGAGCAGGCGGCCCTCGCGTCCGCGCATGTCGCGCCAGCGGGCGACGGCCTCCTCGGGGGAGGACGGCTTGCCGTAGGCCCGGCCGTCGAGTTCGAGCATCGAGTCGCAGCCGATGACCAGCCCGTCGGTCAGATCACCGGCGACCACGGTCGCCTTCGCGCGGGCCAGCGCGAGGCAGAGCTCGCTCGGGCTGTCGGCGGTGACGGCGTCCTCGTCCACACCGCTGACGATCACCTTGGGATCGAGTCCGGCGCTGCGGAGCAGGGCGAGGCGGGCGGGAGAGGCGGAGGCGAGGACGATCTGGGTCACGGCGACCGAGCCTAGCGCGACCCCGATCCGCCACAGGCACACGGCCCACGACAGAACGACCGATCCACCGCAGAAAGCCCGACCCATCAAAGAAAGCCCGATCCATGACAGAGCGCCCGATCCACGACGGGCGCCCGGAGGTCAGGCGTGCGGCGGGGGCGGGAGCCGCGGAGGCGGTTCCGAGGAGGGAAGCCCGGGAGCGGTGTTCACCGGGAGCCCGGCGGCGGCGTAGGCCAGGGTCTCGTTCTCCAGCAGGGCGGCGGCGATGCCGTCCAGGCGGCTCCGGTTCTCCGCCAGGACGGCCAGGGCGACCTCGTAGCACTCGTCCACGATGCGCCGTACCTCCTGGTCCACCGCGGCGAGGGTGTCCGGGGCGGCGGCGGGCAGGATCGCCCCAGATCCACGCGCCGGCCAGCAGCAGGATCGGGACCAGGGAGAGCAGGAGGTTCGACAGGAGATTCCCGCCGACGGGCTCGGCCCTGATGTTCACCTTCGTCGCGAGGAGCTGCTGGTAGAGCCCGGTCCGGTCGGCGAAGACCGGCAGCTCCGTGGAGAACTTGTCGTACGTGACGTTGTCGCTGTCGGGGTCGCGGGCCGCCTTCCTGAGGGTGCCCTGGATCGCGGTGCCCGTGGCGTAGACCTCCTTGACGTTCCCCGCCCTGACCTGCTGGGTGAACTGGGTGTAGGAGATCGGCTCGGTGGGCTCCTCGAAGAACGAGGAGACGATGAAGAATCCCGCGTAGACGATGACCATGGTCATCAGGAAGCGCACCCAGTTGAACCTCGTGCGCTGCGGGGTGGGCGACCCGCCGCCGTCGGGCAGGCCCTCGGACCGCCAGGGCTTGGACCCGCTCCCCTGGTCGGGCGTGTCGGGGCCGGCCCCCTTGCGTTCCTGAGACGCCGGTCGGTTCACGACTTCCCCCTCGACGGCTCGGGGGAGTCGGCCTGGACGGGCGTCCCGGAGGCGCGCCCGGCGAGCGGGCGGGAGGTCGTCACGCGTGCGGCGGCGAAGCGGCCGGCCGTGAAATTCCCCCGAGTTTCACCAGGTCACACGGACAAGGCGATTCCTGCCCAGGCGGGGCTCACTTCAATCTGAGGGAGGAGACCGCGGTGTTGATGGCGCGCCAGTACTTGCTCTGGGTGTCGGGGATCGTCGCGAAGAGCATCGCGGGCTTGGCACCCGAGATCTCGGTGACGGCGACGGCGGCCATGGAGGAGCGCGCCTTGCCCTTCAGCTTGTACTTCACCCGGTAGGCGAGCAGCCAGCCGTCCTTGATCGGCTGCGAGGCGGTCCAGGTGATCTTGCTGCCCTTGGGGTGGTGGTTGAGTGTCCACCGGGCGGCCAGCAACGCGGTGTCCCTGGGCTCCTTCTGCACCAGGATCGGCACCGGGCAGCTCACGAGCATCGCCCGGTGAGCGGCGCCCTTCACCTTCGGCAGCACCTGCTTGGTGGAGAACGGCGACGCGCCGAAGACCTTCCAGGGCTTGCCCAGGCGGACCAGCGACACGCCCGACTTGTCGTCCTGGACGCGTCGCTTGCTCTTGTCCGCCTTGCCGGGGAGGCGGCCGAGCCGCTTGTCACGCGGCATGTCGGGCACCCGGGGATCGGCGAGGGCCGCGATGACGGCGCTGCGGTCGGGCGCCGGCTCCGAGCCGTCGGGCGGCGAGGAGGGAGCGGCCGTCTCGGCGGTGCTCTCCGAAGGGGACGCCGACGCGGAAGGGGTCTCCGAGGGGGACGCCTGCTCCGACGCCGAGGCGGACGGCTCCGTCACCGGGACGGACGGCTCCGCCGACCCTGGACCGGGCGAGGGTGGCGCGGCAGATGGCGCGGCGATCTGCCCCGTCTTTCCCTCACCCGGTTGATCTGGGGAGCTCGAGGAGACGAAGCCGACCACCGCCGCGACCGCGGCCAGGATCACCGCGAGGCCGACGGCCAGGATGCGGTAGATGACGCGCATCGGCATGTCGCCGATACGGGACCGCTTCACGGGGGAATCCGGTAGCTTCGGGGGGCTCTCAGCCACGATTCTCGGCATCTCCGACGTGGCCGCCTCCGCGGTCACGTATGTCGGCGCGGGACCCGTCTCCCGGGTCCCCTGAGTCCCACCCAACCCATCGAGCACGATCGGGAGCGTACGACAAATCCGGTTTTCCCGTGCGGGATCCCCATCACACTTCGGGAACGAGTACCTTCCCCATCCTTGCGCGAAACACCCTCCGATCACCGGCTCGAGCCGGTCATCCGCCGATCATCGGCCGTCCCCGCGCAGCCACGGGGCGTCCGCGACGACCGTGCGGGAGCCCGGCTCGATCTCGGTGAACCCGGCGTCCCTGACCACCGGCAGGCCCGAGGCGACCAGCCCCGCCCACGCGGCGGGATCGGCGGTCCTCACCGAGGCCGCCAGGCCCTTGTCCCGCCACGCCCGCCTGGCGTCGTCCCCGCTCGCCTGCCAGGCGAGCTGGGCGGCGTGCCCGGCCTGGGCCATGGCCTTGCCCGCCGACATCGTCAGCCCGGGGTTGAGCCACAGCACCACGTCCCCTGGCGATCCCGGCTCGGAGGGGTCGGCGAGCTCGGTACCGGACACCTGAAGCCTGGAGAGGTCCCTGGGCCAGCCGTCCAGCGGGACCGGCGGGTGGACGCGGACCTCGGCGGTGCCGGAGGTGACGGTGACACCGGGCAGGTCGAGCACCCGACGCCACTCCGCCCCGCGCGCCCGCCGGACGACCTTCCTGAACCGGCTGCCGTCCCAGTCCCGTACGGCCTCGGCCCACTCGCCGCCGTCGAGGGCGCGCGGGTCGTCGAGCAGTGCCAGCACGGCCAGGGCCGCCGCCTCCAGGGCGTCGGTCCGCGCGGGCGGCGCGGAGCGCTCGATCCGCACCACGAGCGGGAGGACCTTCCGGTCCCGGTCCCCGTCCCTGTCTCCGCCCTCGCCGTCCCCGCCGCCCGTCGCCGCTGTCCCGTCTCGTTCTCTCACGCCTTCAAGGATGCCTGCTCCGCGGTGGTGGCCTCACCGGTGCCGGACGTCACCGTGACGGGGTTCCCGGTGACGGGCTTCCTGGCGATGGCGATCGACATGACGGCGGCGGCGAGGCAGAGGAAGCCCGCGGCGTACCAGGCGAGGTCGTAGGCGCCGAAGTGGTCGCGGGTGACCCCCGCGGCGACCGCGGCGATCGCGGCGCCGACCTGGTGGGAGGCGAAGACCCAGCCGAACACCACGGCACCGTCGGGACCGTAGATCTGGCGGCACAGGGCGACGGTCGGCGGGACCGTGGCCACCCAGTCGAGGCCGTAGAAGATGATGAAGACGAGCATGCTGGGTTCGGCGGTCGCCCCGAACAGGCTCGGCAGCGCCATCAGCGACAGGCCGCGCAGCCCGTAGTAGGCGCCGAGGAGAACGCGAGAGTCGACCCGGTCGCTCAGCCAGCCGGACGCGACGGTGCCGACCACGTCGAAGATCCCGACCAGGGCGAGCAGCCCCGCGGCGACCGGCGCGGCCATGCCGTGGTCGTGGGCCGCAGGGATGAAGTGGGTGCCCACCAGGCCGTTGGTGCTCATCCCGCAGATCGCGAACCCTCCGGCGAGCAGCCAGAAGGGACGCGTACGCGCCGCGCTCCACAACACGCCGAGGGCGCGTGAGGCGGCGCCTCCGGCCCGCGCCGGCCGGACGGCCGGGGGCGCGGCGGGATCGGCGCCGAGGGCGGTGGTGCCCACGTCCTCGGGACGGTCACGCAGCAGGAACCAGACCAGGGGGACCACGACGAGGGCGGCGACGGCGACCGTGACGGCGGCCGCCCGCCAACCCCTGTCCGCCGCCAGGTGCGCGAGGACGGGCAGGAAGACGAGCTGCCCGGTGGCGCCGCCCGCCGTGAGCACGCCGGTGACGAGGCCGCGGTGGCGGACGAACCAGCGTTCGGTGAGGGTGGCGGCGAAGACCAGGGCCATCGAGCCGGTGCCGAGACCGACCAGCACGCCCCAGCACAGGACGAGCTGCCAGGGGGCGTTCATCAGGATGGTGAGCCCGCTGCCCGCGGCGACCAGCAGCAGGGCGTACGTCACCACCCTGCGCATGCCGAAGCGGTCCATGAGGGCGGCGGCGAAGGGCGCGGTCAGCCCGTACAGCACAAGGTTGACCGAGACGGCCAGTGAGATCGTGCCCCGGGACCAGCCGAACTCCTCCTGGAGCGGTGTGATCAGCACGCCGGGCGTCGCCCGGAACCCGGCCGCGCCGAGGATGGCCACGAACGCGACTCCCGCCACGATCCAGGCGCGGTGCAGCGTGCGTTCGGGCGCCCGAGGGGTCGTTGTCATGCGCTCCATAATCGAGGGGCGACCCGCGGGCCCACGAGTGGCCCGAGCGCCAATAACCGTAAGAATCAGGCCACGGCGTCTTCTTAGGGCATGGCCGTGACCCGAACCGATGAGACGGCTATCTCACATATTGGGTAAATTCGCTCAAAGGTTATGTTTTTCCTATTCTCCTCATCTGAGGGTCTCGCGTTCGGCATGGTCATGGGGGGACGCGACGCCCGTCCGGGTCCCGCCCGGCCGCACGAAGTGACGATGCTCGACCGGTACGGGGACAGACCGGGGACCGGGTGATCGAAGGAGTGGTGCCGTGTTCCACGCACGAAGGCCGGGAAGGTTCCTGGCACTGCTCGCGAGTGGCGCGCTCCTGCTGGGCGCCTGCGCGGACACCGGCCCGGCGGACGACCCCGCGGCCTCCGGCTCGGAGTCGGCCCTGCCGAGCGAGACCATCACCTACGCGTACGAGCAGGAGTTCCACTCCTACAACAACAACACCACCGCCGAGAACGCCACGCGCAACGCCGCTCCCCTGCAGCGGGTACTGACGGGCTTCTGGTTCTACGGCGACAAGGGCGCGATCACCCCCGACAAGGACTTCGGGACGTACGAGAAGGTCTCCGACGACCCGCTGAGCGTCGAGTACACCATCAACGACAAGGCGGTCTGGTCGGACGGCACCCCGATCGACTGCGACGACGTCATGCTGTGGTGGGCCTTCCGGTCCGGCAAGGTCAGGGGCTTCGCCTCCGCCGACACCACCGGCCTGCGGGACACCAGGATGCCCGACTGCCAGAAGGGCGGAAGGAAGTTCACCCTGGTCTACGACAAGCCGTTCGCGGACTGGGTGGCCGGGGGTCCTGGCGCGACCGAGATGATGCCCGCCCATGTGATCGCCAAGCAGGACGGCCTGTCCGAGGAGGAGTTCATCGCGGCGGTCAGGAAGGGCGACTCCAAAAGGATCGAGAAGGGCATCACGTTCTTCAACGACGGCTGGGTCTCCGAGGGCAGGCTGCCCGACGCCGAGCTGATCCCGTCCTCGGGGCCGTACAAGCTCTCCAAGCTGGACGCCGGGCAGCGGCTGACCCTGGTCGCCAACGACAGGTGGTGGGGCACCCCGGCCGCGACCCCGACGATCGTCGAGCGCTTCATCACCCTCGACGAGCAGGCCCAGGCGCTGCAGAACCGCGAGGTCCAGATCGTCGAGCCGCAGCCGGGGCCCGACGTGCTCAGGCAGCTGCAGTCGCTGCGCGGCGTGGAGGTCGGCGTCTTCGAGAAGTACACCTACGAGCACCTGGACTTCAACTTCGACTCCAGTCCGTTCAGGGACAGGAGGCTGCGCGAGGCGTTCGCCAGGTGCGTGCCCAGGCAGCTCATCGTCAGCACCCTGATCGGGCCCGTCTCACCCACCGCCAAGCCCCTGCAGGTCCGTACCGTGGCCCCGTTCCAGGCCAACAGCGCGAGGGTCGTCGCGGCCAGCGGCAGCGCGGACGTGTACGCGCGGCAGGACATCGCGGGCGCCAGGGCGCTGCTGCGGGAGGCGGGCAAGACGGGCCTGGAGGTCAGCATCGGCTACCAGACCCCGAACCCGCGCCGCACCGCGGCGGTGCAGCTCATCATCGACGCCTGCAACAAGGCCGGTTTCAAGGTCGTCGACAAGGGTTCGGAGGACTTCCTCGGCACCGTGATGCCGGCCAACGGCTACGACGTGGCCCTGTTCGCCTGGTCGGGCTCCGCCCTGGTCAGCGGCTGGGCCTCCAACTTCACCTCGCCGGGAAAGTGCGACGCCCGGAACAAGGGCAACAACAACGGCTGCTACTCCAGCAGGCAGGTCGACCGCCTCATCGCGAAGCTGAACTCGACGGTGGACCTGGCCGCCCAGGACCCGATCATCGGCGCGATCGAGAAGCGGCTCTGGAGCGATCTGGCCACCATCCCGCTGTTCCAGCACCCGGGCCTCAGCGCGTGGGACGAGACGCTCCAGAACGTCGTCCCCAACCCCGCGCAGTCGACCATCACCTGGAACATGGACAAGTGGAAGCTGTCCTAGGGAGTCCGGAACGGGCCCGTACCTGACATCAAATGGCAGGTACGGTCGCCAGGATGGGCGCGAGACCCGGAATTCCACAAGGGAGCCCCACATGCCTCGCGCCACAGGAACCTTCACCATCGACAGCTGGGACCCGCAGCCCTACGACGAGGCCGAGGGGGCCACGCTCTCCCGCGTCCACATCACCAAGACCTTCGGCGGCGACCTGGCCGGCACCAGCACCACCGACATCATCACCGCGATCTCCCAGGTCGAGACGTCGGCGGCCTACGTGGGCTTCGAGCGTTTCACCGGCACCGCGCACGGCCGCAAGGGCACCTTCGTGCTCCACCACACGGCCACGGGCCACGCCGGCGAGTCGGCGCTGAGCTGGACGATCCTCCCCGACTCCGGCACCGGCGAGTTGCTGGGCATCCGGGGCGGCGGCCAGATCGTCAACGACGACGGCGCCCACTCCTTCCACCTCGACTACGAACTGGGCTGAGCGAGCCTGACTGAGCGAGCCGGGCTGAGAACGTCCTCCCCCGCGCGCGCCGGCGGCCCACAGGCGCCGCGCGGGGGTGCCCCTCCCCCACCGCCGAGGCCGGCGATCCGGCCGCCCGACATCCGAGACCGGTGCCCACATCCCGGTCACCCACGCCGGCGTTCACGGACCGGCATTCACGGCCGCTTTGACCCCTTGTCACGTCCCGCGTCGAGACAGTTGAGAAAGCTGCTTCCCGGCCGTTGACGTGCCCGTAGCACGTATGTAACATTTGGCCAACGTCATGCAAGAATATTGCAATCCTTTGTTCACTTTCTTGCTATTCCTCGCAACTCTCCAGGGATGCACTGCGTCGTGCACCTGCCCCCCATTACGTGCGCGGTGAAGGCGGTGAAAGCGCAGCCTTCACGCCTCGGTCCTGCCGTGCCCGACGAGAGAAGAAGAGCGCGAATGAGAATGCTGTACAGACCGTTACGGCTGGTGGCGACCATGGTCGCCGCCGCCGGCCTGCTCCTGGTGGGGTCAGTCGTCCCGGCCTCCGCCGCGGCCGGACCAAATCTGTCGCCGGGCAAGGCGACCCTGGCGAGCAGCTCCACGGGTGGGCAGGCGGTGTCCGCCATCAACGACGGAAACCAGTCCACCTACTGGGAAAGCGCCAACAACAGCTTCCCGCAGTGGGCGCGGATCGACCTCGGCACCGCCACGAGCGTCGACCAGATCGTCCTGAAGCTGCCCCCGCTGACCGTCTGGCAGACACGCACCCAGACGCTCTCGGTCCAGGGCGGCGCCGACGGCAGCACCTTCAGCACGGTCGTCGCCTCGGCGAACTACACGTTCAACCCGGCGACCGGCAACACGGTCACGATCAATTTCGGCGCCGCGACCCACCGCTACTGGCGTGTCGACATCACCGCCAACACCGGCTGGCCCGCCGCGCAGATCTCCGAGTTCGAGATCTACGGCGCCTCCACCGGCGGCGACGACCAGAACCCGTCGGCCCCCGGCAACCTCACCTTCACCCAGCCGGCCACCGGTCAGATCAGGCTGGCCTGGAACGCCTCCACGGACAATGTGGGCGTCACCGGGTACGACATCTACGCCAACAACCAGCTGCGGGGCAGCGTCGGCAACGTGCTGACCTACACCGACACCCAGCCGGCGTCGGCGACCGTGACGTACTTCGTACGGGCCAAAGACGCGGCGGGCAACCAGTCGGCCAACAGCAACTCCGTGACCCGCAACGGCACCGGCGACCCCGGCTCGAACCTGGCCATCGGCAAGGAGATGGTCGCGTCAGGCCACGTGCACTCGTTCGTCGCCGCCAACGCGAACGACAACAACCTGGCCACCTACTGGGAGGCCAACTCCGGCGCGTTCCCGAACACGCTGACCGCCAGGCTCGGCGCCAACGCCGGCGTCAGCTCGGTCGTGGTGAAGCTCAACCCCGACTCCGCGTGGGGCACCCGCACGCAGAACATCCAGGTCCTGGGCCGTGAGCAGAGCGCCACGGGCTACACCAACCTGGTGGCGGCGCAGAACTACACGTTCAACCCGGCCTCCGGCAACACGGTGACGATCGCTTTCAACGCCAGTGTCGCCGACGTCCAGCTGAGGTTCACCAGCAACAGCGGCGCGCCCGGCGGGCAGGTCGCCGAGTTCCAGGTCTTCGGCGTCCCGGCGCCGAACCCCGACCTCACGGTCACGAACCTCTCGTGGACCCCGGCCTCCCCGAGCGAGGCCGACGCGATCACGCTGTCGGCCACGGTCAGGAACGCGGGCACCGCGGCCTCCCCCGCGGACAGCGTCAACCTCAACCTCGACGGCACGCTCGCCGGCACCGTCGCCGTCCCCGCCCTGGCCGCCGGTGCCACCGCCACGGTGACCCACAACATCGGCACCCGCGGCGAGGGCAGCTACACGGTCAGCGCCAGGGTGGACGCGGACAACTCGGTCTTCGAGCAGAACGAGGACAACAACACCCTCACCGCGTCGTCACCGCTGGTGGTCGCGCAGGCCCCCGGCCCCGACCTGCAGGTCCTCGGCGTCACCTCCAACCCGCAGAACCCGGCCGTCGGGGCGCCGGTCACGTTCACCGTGGCGGTGAGGAACCGGGGTACCGCCGCGACGGGCGCGACCACGGTCACCCGCGTGGCGGTGGGCGGCACCACGCTCAACGGCAACACCGCGTCGATCGCCGCGGGCGCGACGGCCAACGTGGCCGTCAGCGGAAGCTGGACCGCCACCAGCGGCGGCGCCACCATCACCGCCACCGCCGACGCGACCAACACCGTCACCGAGACCAACGAGAACAACAACACGTTCTCGCAGTCGATCGTGGTCGGGCGCGGGGCGGCCGTCCCGTGGGTCGAGTACGAGGCCGAGGCCGCCAACTACCAGGGCACCCTGCTGGAGACCGACCCGCTGCGCACCTTCGGGCACACCAACTTCGCCACCGAGTCCTCGGGCCGCAAGTCGGTGCGGCTGAACAGCACGGGTCAGTTCGTCGAGTTCACCTCGACCAACCCCTCCAACTCGATCGTGGTCCGCAACTCCATCCCGGACGCGGCGGGCGGCGGTGGCATCGAGGCCAGCATCAGCCTCTACATCAACGGCACCTTCTCCAGGAAGCTGACCCTCTCCTCCCGCCACAGCTGGCTGTACGGGAACACCGACGGCCCCGAGGCGCTGTCGAACACCCCCCAGGCCGACGCCCGGAGGTTGTTCGACGAGTCTCACGCGCTGCTCTCGCAGACCTACCCGGCCGGCACCAAGTTCAAGTTGCAGCGCGACGCGACCGACACGGCCTCGTTCTACGTCATCGACCTGATCGACCTGGAGCAGGTGGCGCCGCCGGCGAGCCAGCCGGCCGGTTGCACCTCGATCACGAACTACGGCGCGGTGCCCAACGACGGGCTCGACGACACGGCCGCCATCCAGCGGGCGGTGACGGACGACCAGAACGGCGTCATCAGCTGCGTGTGGATCCCGGCGGGCCAGTGGCGCCAGGAGCAGAAGATCCTCACCGACGACCCGCTGAACCGGGGTCAGTGGAACCAGGTGGGCATCAGCAACGTCACGATCCGCGGCGCGGGCATGTGGCACTCCCAGCTGTACACCCTGACCGAGCCGCAGGACGTGGTGGGCGGCATCAACCACCCGCACGAGGGCAACTTCGGCTTCGACATCGACAGCAACACCCAGATCTCCGACATCGCCATCTTCGGCTCGGGCCGCATCCGCGGCGGAGACGGCAACGACGAGGGCGGAGTGGGCCTGAACGGCCGGTTCGGCGAGAACACCAAGATCACCAACGTGTGGATCGAGCACGCCAACGTGGGTGCCTGGGTCGGCCGCGACTACGACAACATCCCGGCCCTGTGGGGCCCCGGCGACAACCTGCTGTTCAGCGGCATGCGCATCCGCAACACCTACGCCGACGGCATCAACTTCACCAACGGCACGCGGAACTCGCGGGTGTTCAACTCCTCGTTCCGCAACACCGGTGACGACGCCCTGGCGATCTGGGCCAACCAGGCGGTGAAGGACCGGGTCGTCGACAACACGCACGACAACCACTTCGTCAACAACACCATCCAGCTGCCCTGGCGGGCGAACGGCATCGCGATCTACGGCGGTTACGACAACTCCGCCGAGAACAACCTGATCTACGACACCATGAACTACCCGGGCATCATGCTGGCGACCGACCACAGCCCCCTGCCCTTCTCGGGGACCACGCTGCTCGCCAACAACGGGCTGTACCGCACGGGTGGCGCCTTCTGGAACGAGGACCAGGAGTTCGGGGCGATCACGTTGTTCCCGCAGGGCAGTGACATCACCGGTGTCACCATCCGCGACACCGACATCTCCGACTCGACCTACGACGGCATCCAGTTCAAGACGGGCGGCGGCAACATGCCGAACGTCGCGGTCACCAACGTGAAGATCGACAAGTCCAACAACGGGGCCGGAATCCTGGCCATGAGCGGCGCCCGCGGCAACGCGGTCCTGACGAACGTGACCATCACCAACTCGGCCGACGGCAACATCGTGAGGCAGCCGGGGACGACCTTCGTGATCACCGGCAACTGATCCTTCCGGTGAACGCCCCGATGCCCCCTCATCCGGGGGCCGGTGCCTGAAAGACGACCAGCCATGTGGCGTGCTCCCCGGGAAACACCTGGGGAGCACGCTCATGGCTGGTCTGTCGATCCCGGTGAATCCCCCGCGATCCCTCCGGACGAACGAGGAAGGGGCCCGCCGGGAGCAGGCTTTCCGCCTGCGAACAGCGAACCCCGATCACCGAAGTGGACCTGATGCCTGCTCACTCGAACACCTCCGCCGCAAGGGGCAGACCCGCCTCACGTGCCCACGGCTAACCTGTCGCGCCGTAAGGGCGTGTCACGGCGAACACGTCCACCATCCGTTCCAAGCCGTCGAAGTCCTTGGGGTTGGCGGTGAACAGCGGCAGCTCATTGCTGGCGGCCGTCGCGGCGATCATCAAGTCAGCGGTCCGGCTTCGCGGTTGCCGGCCCTGCGCGTACACGACGGCGCAGATCTGCCCGAACATCCGGGCCGCCCCGGCGTCGTACGGCAGCGGGTCGCCGAAAGCCGCTTCGGCATACTGCAGCACCGCGATCCTTCCCGCCCGCTTGACCGGATCATCGGTGGCGTACGGACCACGCGACAGCTCGCCGAGCGTGACGGCGGTGATCGCCGACTCAGCCGGCAGCTCGGCGGGGTCGAAGAGCTTGAAGGCGGCCACGATATTGGTGTCCAGCACGCCTCGCTCGTGCCGGATCACAGACCGGTCCCGTCGAACGGATCGCGTAGTTCGTCATCGATCACCGTGTCCAGATCGGCCCGCACCTGGTCCCAGTCGACAGCCGGAGCGGTGGCGAAGACGGCTTGCGCCTCGGCCGTGGGAACGAACCGGCGGCGCTTGATCGGCTTCACCTCCGCGAGCGGCTCACCGTTGATCGTCAAGATGTATCGCCTCCCCTCGCGCAGGCCGCGCGTGATACTGCCGGAGTCGTTGACGAACTGGCGCACGCTCACCTCGGTCGGGCGAGGCCTCGGAGCATCCATGACTCAATCGTACCTCGACGTACCACGGCGTACCACGGTCGATGGGAAGATCCCCTTCCCCGGGCCGGAAGCAGGCTATGCCTGCGAACAGCGGACCCCAGTCACCACATTCGGGGGGTTCCGGGGGGTCGCTCCCCCAGATAAACGACGAAGGGGCCCGCGGGAAGCAGGCTATGCCTGCGAACAGCGGACCCCAGTCACCACATTCGGGGGGTTCCGGGGGGTCGCTCCCCCAGATAAACGACGAAGGGGCCCGCGGGAAGCAGGCTATGCCTGCGAACAGCGGACCCCAGTCACCGAAGTGGAGCTATGGGGATTCGAACCCCAGACCTCCTCCATGCCATGGAGGCGCGCTACCAGCTGCGCCATAGCCCCTCGGGTGTAACCGATGTCGCCGGGCCCGGCCCGGCGACCACGCCAGTGTATAGGAAATCACCCCGCACCCTGTAACCGTGGCGCCCTCGCCCCCCGTCCCCGCTCACGGTCCGGTCGCCTGCAGGGGACCGGCGGCACGGGCCTCCCACGGGGCCGGCTCACGGGGAGCCGGCCCACCCGATCATGGTTCGCGCGTACGGGCGACGCGGGTGCGGGCGCCTACCGGAGCGACGCGGCCTTCTCGATCAGTTTGGCGAGCTCGGTCACCGCCGGGTCCTCGGTGGACGCGGCCAGGCGGGTGGCGTGGGCGGCGAGGTCGTCGGGTTCGGCTCCGGCGATCCCCTCCCCGGTGCGGAGATACTCCGCGAAGCCCGCGGCCACCACGTCGACCTGGAACCTCGGCGTGGGCCCCTCCCACGGCGAGGCCGCCAGGTCACCCACCTCCAGGGAACGGGCGGCTTCCGCGGGGTCGCGGGTGTCGGGGTCCTGCCAGCGCACGGTGGCGGTGGCCAGCTGTCCCGACGCCCCGCCGCGCAGCCGGACCTCGTACAGTGCCGTCACCGAGTGGCCGGGGCCGATCTCGCCGCCGTCCTTGCTGTCGTCCCGGAAGTCCTCGGTCGCGATCTGCCGGTTCTCGTAGCCGATCAGGCGGTAGGACTCCACGGCCGAGGGGTTGAACACGACCTGCGCCTTGGCGTCGCGGGCGCGCAGGTCGATGTTGGTGGCGAGCTGCTCGACGAAGACCTTTCGCGCGTCGTCGACGGAGCTGACGTAGACCGCGGCGCCGTCGCCGTTGTCGGCGAGCTGCTCCATCAGCTCGTCACCGTAGTCGCGGCCGACGCCGACACACAGCAGGGTGATCTTCTTGCCCGCGGCGTCCGCGACCCGGTCGAGGATGCCCTGCCAGGTGGTGTCGCCGGCGTTGGCCAGGCCGTCGGAGAGCAGGATGACACGGTTGACGGCCACCGGCCTGAAACCCGCCGCGGCCTCGGCGTAACCGCTGGTCAGCCCCGCCTCCAGGTTCGTCGACTGCTGGATGGCGAGGCGTTCGACGGCGGCGTGGAGCTTCTCCTTCTCGGTCGCCGGGGTCATGGAGAGGACGACGTCCGCCTGGTCGCTGAAGGCTACGAGGGAGACGTGGTCGCCGGGCCCGAGCTGGTCGACGAGCTTGTGCAGCGCATCCCTGACCAGGTCGAGCCTGCCGGGTTCGACCATCGAGCCGGACACGTCCACCACGAAGGTGAGGTTCGCCGGGCGCCGGGCCTCCGCGCTCGCCCTGCGGGTCTGCAGGCCGACGCGGAGCAGCGCGGTGCCGTTCCCCGGCGTGCGGGCGCCGTCCATGTGCACGGTGAAACCGTCGTCCTTGGGCTCCGCGTAGTCCTGCGCGAAGGAGTTGACGAACTCCTCCGGCCTGACCTGACCCGCCTCCGGCAGCCTGCCCTCGGTGATGGCCCGCCTGCTGTAGCCGTACGAGGCGGTGTCCACGTCGAGGGCGAAGGTGGAGATCTGCTCGGCGGAGGTATCGCGCCGCCGGGTGGCATCGGCCTCGGGCGCCTCGCTCCCGATGGTGGCCCGGGCTTCGGCCTCGTTCTCGGCGGTGTCCTTTCCGGCGGCGGGCGGACGACCGTCCGGGGGCATGGACGGGACCCCCTTCCCGGATTCGGGCATCGGCTGGCCGGCGGATTCGACGGCGCCCGAACCTCCGCAGGCGGCGGCGAACATCAGGGCGAACAGGGCGAGCACGGCGAGGACGATGGCGAGCGGACGTGACTTCATGTCGCCTCCTAGGGATGCGGGTCATCCCGTACGACGACTCCCCCCTCCGGTCCGCCGGGAGCTTGACCCAAGCGAGCGCAAACCGTGTTCGGCGCGTGATCAGGATTTCCAGGCCGGGTCCCGCCCACCGAGCCCTAGGAGCTGTTCGGAGTTCGGATCTAGGTGAGGCCCGGTGGCGGGCCTTACGTGGGAAGTGCGAGAACGGTGGTCGACCAGGTGGGCTCGGGCCGCTCCGATAATCCTTTTCGAGTGTTCACATAGGGCATTCCAGATGAATTACTAAATACGTGGCGTATGGTGCGCAAGTGCATCCTCCGCAACAGCCTCCCCCCATGGGTCCGCCACCCGGACGGCGGCCAGGCTCACCTCCGCCGCCCAGGATGAGCGGCAAGAGCGTGGCGATCATCATCGTCACCGCGCTCACCGCGCTCACCGCGGTGGTAGGCGTAATCGGCCTACTGGGCGGCCTGGCCACCCTGCCAGGCGACGGTGCCGAGAAGGCCGTGGCGAAGCCAGCAGCTTCGACGCCGACGCCTGCCAAGGCGCTTTCCACGGTCGATGACGCCGAACCAAGCATGGAACCGACGCCCACCCCCGACCCATCGACGCCCACACCCGACCCGTCAGCGTCGGCACGCGAAGCCGTGTTCACGGCCTCGGTGAAGCAGCAGAAAGCGCTGAAGGACGCCGATTCCTACAAACTGGGGCGGCTCGGCTGGAACATATGCAAGGCGCTGGAGCAAGGAAAGGGCTTCGCTGAGGCTGCGGCCCTCGGCACCAGCGGGTTTGACCTGAATACGTCTGAGTACATAACGAGGGTCGCCATCGTCAACCTTTGCCCCCACCAGCGGGACAAAATTCCCGTCTAGGAGCTGCTCAAAGTTCGGATCATGTGGTTGAGGTGAGGAGCTTCAGCCACATAACCGAGCCTCGGAGGTAGAGCCCGGCCTCGTAGCTTTCCGGGGCTTTGTCGTAGCGAGTGGCCAGACCGCGCCAGGTCTTGATCTTCTGAAAACAGCGTTCGACGGTGTTGCGCTGCCGGTAGTGCTGCGCATCGAAGCCGACGGGCCGCCCGCCTGCTGAACCTCTCTTCTTCCGGTTGGCCCGCTGATCACTCTTCTCCGGGATGACCGCGGTGATCCCGCGGCGGCGCAGATAGACACGGTTGGCCTTGGAGGAGTACGCCTTGTCCGCGGCCACCGCAGCAGGGCGGGTCCAAGGCCGGCCGATCGGACCGGGAATGCGGATCTTGTCCAGGACGGTAATGAACCGCAGGCAGTCAGCGGCTTGGCCAGGCGTGAGCACGAAAGCCAGCGGCAACCCGGAGGCGTCGACCGCGGCATGGACTTTGCTGCTTAACCCGCCTCGGGATCGGCCAAGCCCGGCAGCCTGTTCCCGGGCCTTGCGTCGCCGCCGCCTGGCGCCATGATCCTGGCCCGACGACGCATCCGCGCCAGCCGCGCCGTCCGCGCCGGGTGTGACCTGCGGCGCATCACCCGCAGCACCGGCGGCTGCTCCAGCGCATCCAAGGTCTCCCCGGCCACCGCCAACCCAGCCGACTCCTGATGCGCCCGCACGATCGTGGAGTCCACGCTGACCAACTCCAGCCCGACCTGCCCGCGCGATGCGGCCTCGGCGAGCAGCGCGTCCATCAGATCCTGGAACACCCCGGCTTTGGCCCAGCCGTTGAATCGGGAGTAGAGCGTGGACCACGGCCCGTAGCGTTCCGGGACATCACGCCAGCCGGATCCGGTGCGAAAACGCCACAAGATCCCGTTGAACTGATCACGCACCCGCCGTGGCAGCGGTCCGGTGGCCGCCACCGGCAGATACGGCTCGATCAACGCCACTCAGCATCCGTCACATCAAAGCGCGCCACGTCCGAGTTCTACCAGCCACAGCCAGCCCGCCACCGGGCCTCACCTAGTGCCGCGTCAGGCAACGTTCACCCTGTCGACCACCTCGCGGAGCCGTTCGTCGGCGGCGTGCTTGTTCCGCCAGATGATGTAGCGGCGGATCATGCTGCCCTGCTCCTTATGGCTGGCGTGGTCGGTGCCGTCGAGGGCGAAGTAGCGCAGGGCGGCGAACTGGGCCTCGATGCGGTTCAGCCAGGAACTGTTGGTCGGGGTGTAGGCGAGCTCGACGTTGTTGACCGCGGCCCAGTCGCCGACCCGGATGTCCTTCCTGGTGGTCAGGTGCGGGGAGAAGTTGTCGAGCACGATCGCAATGCGGGTCTCGGGCGGGTAGAGGCTGCGCAGGTAGCGGCAGAACTCCAGGAACCTCGTGCGGTTCTTCCTCGGCTTGATGTGGCCGTAGAGCTTGTCCTTGCCCAGGTCGTAGGCAGCGAACAGGTGGCGGACCCCATGAGGGCGAATGTAGGTCGCCCGCCGGCGGGGCCGGGGGTCCCGGCCGGGGTCTTTGTGCCGTCCTCCGCGTTCGGCCCACTGTCGGCCCGGGTGGGGCTGAAGGTTGAGCGGCCCGAACTCGTCCAGGCAGAAGACGACGTCGGGCTCGCCCTCCTCGGGTATGACCTCGCCGTCGGCGATCGCGTAGAGGTGCTCAACACGGGCCTTCTTGGCCGCGTAGTTCGGGTCACGGGAGGTCTTCCAGGTCTTCACGCGTTGAAACGACACGCACTCCTCGCGGAGCAGGACCCGTAGGCCCTCGTGGCTGATGTCGTCGACCACCCCCTCTGCGACCAGAAAGTCGGCCAGCTTGGCCAGGCTCCAGGTCGAGAACGGCAGGCGGTGCTCAACCGGCCTGGACTTGGCGATCTTCCTGATCTCCCGGCGCTCGGGCAGGGTGAAGCTCCTCGGCCGCCCGCCCCGGTACTTCGGGTAGAGCGAGGCGAAACCGTCGGCGTTGAAGTTGTGGAGCACGTCGCGGACCCGGTCGGCGCTGGTGAACGTCACCTCGGCAATTTTCGCCACGGACATGCCCTGCACGGACAGCAGCACCATTTGGGCCCGCCGCCAGGTCACCATCGATCCCGTGCCGCGCCGCACGATCCGCAGCAGACGAGCACCCTCGCCGTAATCGATCTCCCGCACCCGTACCCGCTCGGCCATGCCGAACAGTCTGGCCCGAACGCGCTGGCCAAAAACGACTTCTGGCCAGCGCGTTCGGCCATTGCGATTTCATGTCAGCCCAGATGCCGGGTGAAGAACCTCAGCGAGCTGTCCACTTCGAACGACGGCACATCCCCGTGCTTGCCGGGGTTGGCGTGCAGCGTCTTGTGAGCCGAGGCCAGGGCGTCGAACAAGGCCAGGCCCTGCTCCCGCGGCACCATCTGGTCGTCCCACTGGAGCAGGAACTGCACCGGCACGGTGATCCGCGCGGCGTCGTCGGCCAGCCCGTGCCCGCCGAGCAGGCCCAGCACCGCGGCGCGGATCCGGGGCTCTGCGGCGATGAGCGGGATGCCGAGCCCGCAGCCCATCGACATGCCGCAGTAGCCCACCGGGCCGACGCCGACCTGGTCGAGTCGCTGGACTGCGGTCAGGACCGCCTGCCAGTCGGTGACGGCCTGACCGGCCAGATAGCTGTGCATGCCGGCGACCAGCGCGCCCGGATTCTCGCCGGCGGCCATGCCGACCCGCATTTCGGCCACGATCCGGCCGAACTCCTCGTCCTTGGGGCGGTCGCCGTGGTTGGGTGCGTCGATCGCGACGACCGCGAAACCCTCGGCGGCGTAGCGGCGCGCGTGGGACACGGTGCCGGGGGCCATCTTGTGCTGCCCGCCGCCATGGCCCAGCAGAATCAGGGGACGAGTACTGCAGGCGCCTTCCGGTGTCCACAGCACACCGGGGATCTCGTCGAGGGTGAAGAACTGCTCGGTGACGCCGTCTGACGACGTCTGGGAGGTGAAGCGCATCAGCGTTTAAGCCTTTCGGGATGCCTTGCGCGGGCACTCCCTAGACCATGCAGGGGAGGGAGCCCCGACCTGTCGCAGCGTTGATCGGTCTCACCTCCTCGAATTCGCAGTGGTGCACGGTGACGCCGAAGGTACCACAAAGATCATCGCCCGCGCCTCATCGGGGCGAACGTTGCCTGACGCGGCACTAGATCCGAACTCCGAACAGCTCCTAGTGCCCGCTCGAACGGCGAGGCGTCCTCCGCCACGGGTACCTCCTCCCCGAAGACTCCCGTTCGCCGTCCCCGCGGCGCCGTCCCCGCGGCGAAGCCGGCCACGGCCGCACCGGTCGGCGCACCGATGACGGCGCGTGACAGCATCTCGTTCATAACGGGCATGCTGTCGGCCGGACTCACAGCTGTCTTGAAAAGACGCGACATATGATCCTGCACCATGCGCGTGTATCTCGGCCTCGCGGCCAAACACCCGGAGGCCGGTATACCGGAGACGATGCTGCACACCGTCAGGGGCGCCATCGACGGCGCGTTCCCCGTACCGCCCGAGGTCATCAGATCCCGGGAGTGGCACCGTCCCGGCATCGCCATGTTCGCCTGGACCAACGAGCCGGACGACTCGCGGTGGCCTCCCCTGCTGGAGACCGGGCACGACCGGGTGACCGGGGTGAACGGCTACCTGGCCGCGCCTGACGACGTGAACCGGCTGGCGGGCATGCCGACCCTGGACACCGAGGCGGTCGGCGGCTGCTTCTCGGCGTTCAGGGCGACCGAGGACGAGCTGTCGGCCGCCACCGCGATCCACCGGGTCTGCCCGGTCTACTACGCAGAGACCCCCGACGTGCACGTGATCGGCAGCCGGGCGCTGCTGGTCCACCTCGCGGGCTGCGGCGAGCGGGTCGAGTGGGACGTGCTCGCGCTGCAGTCGATGGTCAGGCAGGGATACTTCCTGTCGGACGAGACGCCCTACCGCGGGGTGAGCGCGCTGCCGCCGTCCTCGTCGGTGACCGTCAGGGGCGGCCGCCGTACGACCACCACGACCCCGCTCCCCTCCGCCGTCCCCCCGCCCACGTCGCGCAGGGGGAAGAAGGAACTGGTCGGCGAGCTGGCGAGCGCGCTGCTGGCCACGGTGGAGCCGCTGCGCGCGGCTGGGGAGCCGGTGAACCTGGCCCTCACCGGCGGCAGGGACAGCCGCCTGATCGCCGCGACGCTGCATGCGGCCGGTATCCCGCTGCGCGCGACCACCAACGGCCTGGACACCCACCCCGACGTGATCATCGCCGGGCGGGTCGCCCGCGCGCTCCGCGTCGAGCACACCGTCATCCCCCCGGCCCGCGCCGAGAAGAAGGATGCGATCGTCGTCGAGCACCCCCTCGCGCGGTCCTACGAGACGCTGCGCGCCTGCGAGGGCATGACATCGGCGTACGAGTCGATCGTCGGCTACCTCCCCTACAGCGCCAAGCCCACCATGTCCGGGCAGAGCGGGGAGATCCTGCGTGCCGGGGGCCTGCTGCTGCTCCAGACCGACCTGAGCGAGAAGGCGCTGCGCCGCCGGGTGGACGTGACCTTTCTGCGGGACCCGGCGCTGTTCACCGAGGAGGCCAACGAGCACGCCCGCGAGCTGGCCGGGCCCTGGCGGGAGCGGGCTCCGCTGGAGGCGCTCGACCACATGTACATCTCCTACAAGGTCGGCCGCTGGCACGCGGGGGCGCGGGCGGGCTCGCTGCGCAGGGGCGACCAGATCTGGCCGTTCCTCGACAACCGGGTGGTCCGCGCCGCGCTGGGTCTCGACCAGACCTGGCGGCTGTCGGAGGAGGTCATCTACGAGCTGCTCGGTGTCCTGGCCCCTTCGCTCAGGAACATCCCGGTCGAGGGCAAGCCGTGGCGGTTCAGCGTCGGAAAGCGCTACTACCCCTGGCAGCGCAGGCCGCAGGTGCTGACCGCGCCGAAGACCGGCGGCGGTGGCTGGAACTGGCGGACCAGCCCCGGCGTGGAACTGACCGGCCTGATGCGCGACCACGTCCTCGGCCGCCTGGACCTGCTGGCGCCCATCGTCAGGCCCGACGAGGTGCGCAAGCTGTTCGCCGAGCCCGTCCTGAAGAAGCCCAACCAGGCCTGGCACCTCTACACCGTGGCCACCATGCTGGGTGGCGAGTACCCCGGCAAGGAGCCCCAGGGCCTGCCGAGGGTCCACATCCCCATCCCGTCGTGACGGGGCGCCACCGACTGGTCGTGGCTGGCCGCCGACCTCGGTTACAGCGACCAGTCCGACTTCACCCGCGACTTCACCGCCGTGATCGGCATGCCCCCACCGCGTACGCCCGCCGCCTGGCGGAGTGACGTCAGCAGGCGCAGGCGATACCGGAGACCGGCGCGGTCAGGGCGTCGACGGGACGGCGGGACACACCCGCGGCGGTCTCGACGGGGAAGCCCTCCCTGGCCCAGTACTCGAAGCCGCCGAGCATCTCCTTGACCGGGTAACCGAGTCCGGCGAACTCCAGCGCGGCCCGGGTGGCGCCGTTGCACCCCGGCCCCCAGCAGTAGGTCACCACGGTCACCCCCGCGGGGACGACCGAGCGGGCGCGGGCGGCGATCAGCGCGGTGGGCAGGTGGACGGCTCCCTGGACGTGGCCCTGATCCCAGCTCTCCTGACTCCGGGAGTCGACGACGACGATGTCGCCGACCCCGGAGGCCAGGTCGGCGGCGACGTCGGACACGTCGGTCTCGAACGCCAGCCTGGCTGCGAAGTGCGCCAGCGCGTCGACATTCCCCGCTGCGGGTGTCGCGGTGACGGCGGAGGAGGAACGAGCGGTGACAGACATGCGTGACCTTTCGGGTAAGGGGGCGAGGACCGCGGTGGGGCGACGGTGCCGCCATGATGTCCGGGCCGGGCGATGGTGCCGGTCGGGATGCCCGGCACGGGCAATGGTGCCGGTCGCGATGCCAGTGCCGACAGTGGCACGAATGCCGCTTATCGCTAATATCTCGCCATGTTCGTCCCGTCGCCGGTGTCCCGCGCCACGCACCGCACCGTCTCCGCGCTCGCCTTCGACGGCATGTCTCCCTTCGAGCTGGGCTGCGTGGTCGAGATCTTCGGCATCGCCCGCCCCGAGCTGGAGATCCCCTGGTACGAGCTGTCGGTCTGTGCCGAGAGCCGCACAGATCTGCGGGTCACGGGCGGGTTCACGATGCGGGTGGAGCACGGCCTCGACGTGCTGGCGGCCGCGGACACGGTGATCGTGCCCGGGGTGGCGGACGTCCACGGCGAGGTGTCCCACGAGGTGGTCGCGGCACTGCGGAGGGCCCGCGACCGGGGGTCGCGGATCGTGTCCATCTGCTCGGGAGCGTTCGCGCTGGCCGCCGCGGGACTGCTGGACGGCAGGGAGGCGACGACCCACTGGAGGTACGCCAACCTGCTCCAGCGAAGGTTCCCGCGGGTCAAAGTCGATCCGGACGTGCTCTACGTGGACGGCGCGGACGTGCTGACCAGCGCGGGCAGCGCGGCGGGGCTGGACCTGCTGATCCATCTGGTGCGCAAGGACTACGGGCCGGGCGTGGCCAACGAGGTCGCGCGAAGACTCGTCATCCCCCCGCACCGGGATGGGGGGCAGGCTCAGTTCATCCAGGCCGCGGTCACCCCGGTGGAGGACGGTGTCGCCATGGCGGCCGCGATGACCTGGGCGCTGGAGCACCTCGCCGAACCCATCACGATCGCCGCCCTCGCCGAGGCCGCGCACATGTCCCGGCGTACGTTCATCAGGCACTTCGGGCGGCAGACCGGAACGAGCCCGCTGCGATGGGTGATCTCCCAGCGGATCACGGCCAGCCTGGCGATGTTGGAGTCCACCTCCGTCTCGGTGGAGGAGATCGCGTCCGCGGTGGGCTTCGACAGCGCGGCGACCTTCCGCCACCACTTCACCCGGGCGATGCGCACCTCCCCCTCCGCCTACCGGCGGGCCTTCCGCGCCTCGGCAGCACCGTCCGGCCAGGTGAGCCCGCATGGAGCCGGGCACCGAACCAGGGCACCGGATCCGGCCACGGAACTTTAGCGCGAAACAATTCCTTAGCGTAATTTACCCTTTATCTCACCGTGGTGCCCTTATCCGAATAATCAGGACAAGGGCACCATTAGTATTTTATAAAGAGACCTAAATCTGTGGAACGCAAAGAAACGCGTACCCTCCATCAAGCTTCCATTCTGGATTCGAACCATACTTCTCCCGCCTATCCCCCGGAGGCTTCAAGAATGGCCGCACAGCGTTTTCTCTCAATAGGAAGGGAGAGACAACGCACGTGGCTACTTTCATGAAACGGACCCTTGCGGGCGGCGCGCTCGCCGGGGCCGTCCTTCTTTTGCACTCCCCTGTCCCAGTTTCAGCCGATTCGCAACTTCAGATATCGGCGCTGGCTCGTCACGACGGAATCCAACCCACTGGAAGCATGCAGGGCGACCCCTGCCCCGTACTGCTCTCCAGCATTTGCACGAACTTCATCGCCCTGCCCACCGTGATCCGTAGCAGGGACGTCGTAACCACCGGAACGATCATCCATGGCGGGGTACGCCCGACCGCGAGCGATGCGATTTACATCCCGCTGTGCAGGTGGCTGGGTCTGCCCATCTTCCTTTGCCGGATCCCTGACGGAATTCAGGGCCCAGCCGGTCCCGCAGGTCCCAGGGGCCTGACGGGTCCCCGAGGTCCCGCTGGACCGGCAGGCGCCGACGGCGCACCCGGACCGGAAGGACCCGCAGGACCTGAGGGACCCGCAGGCGCCGACGGCGCACCCGGACCGGAAGGACCCGCTGGACCGGCAGGCGCAGACGGCGCACCCGGGGCCGATGGCGCACCCGGACCCGAAGGACCCGCAGGACCTGAGGGACCCGCAGGACCGGCAGGCGCCGACGGCGCACCCGGACCCGAGGGACCCGCTGGACCGGCAGGCGCAGACGGCGCACCCGGACCCGAAGGACCCGCAGGACCTGAAGGACCCGCAGGCGCAGACGGCGCACCCGGACCCGAAGGACCCGCAGGACCTGAGGGACCCGCAGGCGCTGACGGTGCCGATGGTGCACCCGGACCCGAGGGACCCGCAGGCGCAGACGGCGCACCCGGACCGGAAGGACCCGCAGGACCCGCAGGCGCAGACGGCGCACCCGGACCCGAAGGACCCGCAGGACCTGAGGGACCCGCAGGACCGGCAGGCGCCGACGGCGCACCCGGACCGGACCCGCAGGACCTGAAGGACCCGCAGGACCCGCAGGCGCAGACGGCGCACCCGGACCCGAAGGACCCGCAGGACCTGAAGGACCCGCAGGACCCGCAGGCGCAGACGGCGCACCCGGACCCGAAGGACCCGCAGGACCTGAAGGACCCGCAGGACCCGCAGGCGCAGACGGCGCACCCGGACCCGAAGGACCCGCAGGACCTGAAGGACCCGCAGGACCCGCAGGACCCGCAGGCGCAGACGGCGCACCCGGACCCGAAGGACCCGCAGGACCTGAAGGACCCGCAGGACCCGCAGGACCCGCAGGCGCAGACGGCGCACCCGGACCCGAAGGACCCGCAGGACCTGAAGGACCCGCAGGACCCGCAGGCGCAGACGGCGCACCCGGACCCGAAGGACCCGCAGGACCTGAGGGACCCGCTGGACCGGTAGGACCTGAAGGGCCCGCAGGACCTCAAGGCCCGGTCGGACCGCAGGGTCCCATCGGACCGCAAGGTCCCAGTGGAGGGACGACAACCGCTACCCAGGTTGTCGGTTACCCGGTCGTCTCCGCCCATATTGTCAGGGCGCCGATTGTCAGCGCCCCGCTCGTCTGGGCTGCTCACACAGGTATCTGCACGCCTGTGAGGGTCTGCTGAGGTTTTCCAGGGGCCTCGTGGAAACAGGTCGATTGACGTGCCCCGGCCCGGCGGTTTACTCCGAAGGTCCATAGGACCGGGAAAGTAAAACTCGGGAACGGCCGTGCGGTGCAGGTGGCCGTCAACTGAAACACGGAGAGGTGCGGGGCATTACGCCCCGCACCTCTTCGCCTGTCCGAGGCTCTGTCCGAAATTTTCTAATACGGATTTCACGACCACGCGGGCCGCCCCGCGTTCACCGGCCCGCGAAACGGTGGAACCGAGCAGCCGGACGCGCACCGCTCCGTCCATGCCTCCGTCCACGCCGGTCACGCAACATGACCCCTGGACAACAGAAAGTTTTCCTACATGATTAGTTGGGTACCGGTTCCGGCTACGAGTTCAGGAGTTCACCGTGGCGCTTATCCAGCCTGACCCCACCTTCTACCCGTCGGCCCGCGAGGCCATGGCGGCCCCGAAGGAGGAGCTCGCCTACGTCGCGTTGCTCGCCACGAGCGGTGACGACCGGCCCGACGGGCTCGCCACCATCAACCTGTCGAACGGGTCGATCGCCGACGTGCACGACATGTCCGTCCCCGGCGACGAGCTCCACCACTTCGGCTGGAACGTGTGCAGCGCGGCCCTGTGCCCGTACGCGCCGCATCCGCACGTGGAGCGGCGCTACCTGGTCCTTCCCGGCCTGAGGTCCAGCAGGATCTACATTTTCGACGTCAAGGACGATCCCTGGTCCCCCAAGCTCGTCAAGACGATCGAGCCAGAGACGATCTTCGAGAAGACCGGATACAGCCGCCCGCACACCGTCCACTGCGGCACCGACGCCATCTACGTCAGCGCGCTCGGCAACGTGGACGGCGACGCGCCCGGCGGTGTGTTCACGCTCGACCACGACACCTTCGAGCCCAAGGGCCGCTGGGAGGCCGACCGGGGTTCGCAGCGGCTGCACTACGACTTCTGGTGGCACCTCGGGCACGACACGATGATCACCAGCGAGTGGGGAACGCCCAACCAGATCGAGCCGGGGCCCTCACTGGAGCTTCTGGTCGGCCGGCAGTACGGCCACAGGCTGCACGTCTGGGACCTGGCCAAGCGCAGGCACCTTCAGGAGATCGACCTGGGCGACCAGCACCAGATGGCCCTGGAGCTCCGGCCCGCCCACGACCCGACCAAGACCTACGGCTTCGTCAACAGCGTGATCAACGTCGAGGACCTGTCGGCCAACATCTTCACCTGGTACTTGGAGAACGGCGTCTGGAAGGCCCGCAAGACGATCACGATCCCGGCCGAGCCCGCCGACCCCGACCTGCTGCCCGAGCCGCTCAAGCAGTTCCGCGCGGTACCACCGCTGGTCAGTGACATCTCGCTGACCCTCGACGACCGGATCCTGCTCGTCTCCGCCTGGGGCACCGGCGAGCTCAAGGCGTACGACGTCTCCGACCCGTTCGCGCCGCGCGAGACCGGCTCGGTCCGGATCGGCGGGATCGCCGGGCGCGGCGCTCACCCGGCAGCTCCGGGCCTGGCGCTGAACGGGGGGCCGCAGATGGTCGAGGCCAGCAGGGACGGACGGCGCGTCTATTTCACGAACTCGCTCTACCGCTCCTGGGACGACGTCTTCTACCCCGACGGCATCTCGGGCTGGATGGCGAAGGTGGACGTCGCCGACGACGGTTCGATCGCCCTCGATCCGGGTTTCTTCGTCGACTTCGCCTCCGACGGCCGGCGTGCGCACCAGATCCGCCTGCAGGGCGGCGACTCCTCCTCCGACTCCTACTGCTTCCCGTGACCCCGGCCGAGGGCCCGCCGGCCACCGCCGCCTTCCCACTCTCCGCGAGGCGTGCCCGATGGATCTGATGCCCCTGCTCATCCTGGCCGGGCTCGGCGCCTTCCACGGCCTGAACCCGGCCATGGGCTGGCTCTTCGCGGTCGCGCTCGGACTGCAGGAGCGCTCGCGCGACGGGGTGCTGCGCGCGCTGCCGCCCATCGTGCTCGGCCACGCGGGCTCGGTGCTGGCCACGCTCGGGCTGGTGTCGGCGGCCCGGCTGACCGCCCCGCCCAAAGCGGTCTCGTACGGCGTGGCGGCCGTGGTGTGCGGGTTCGGCCTCTGGCGGCTGCTGAGGCGGCGCCATCCCCGCTGGGTCGGCATGAAGGTGACGAAGTGGCAGCTGGCCGGATGGTCGTTCCTGATGGCCACCGCCCACGGGGCCGGGCTGATGGTGCTCCCGGTCACCCTGCACGGCGGGCACGGCGGACATGGGGGCCACAGTGGCCCCGGTGGCCCCGGCGGCCCCGGCGGCCACGAAGGGCACGACGCCGCCGCGCTGGCCTCGCAGAGCCTGCTGGCGACCGGGGTGCACACGATGGCCATGCTGGTGACGACCACCGTGCTGGCCCTGGTCGTCTACGAGCGGCTGGGCGTGGCGGTGCTCCGCAAGGCGTGGTTCAACCTCGATCTCGCCTGGGCCGTCGCCCTCATCGGCGCGGGCGCCTTCGCCGCGCTCACCTGATGCCGCCCGTCGGGCGAACCGAACGCCGCGCGAACCGGGTGAACCGCCCGTCGGCGGCGTACGTCTCAGGAGCATGCGCCGACTGTTACCCGCACTGCTGGCCGTCGCCGCCCTCTCGGCGTGCGCCATGACCGAATCCAGCGCGATCACCGCGAAGGGGGTGAAACGGGAGGTCCCGAAGAACCCCCCGGTCGCGGAGACCGTACGCGGTCTGACCTCCTTCGGGCACGCCCTGTTCGCCGCGACCGCGAAACCCGGGGCCAACGCCGTCCTGTCGCCTCTGAGCATCGGTTACGCCTTCGGCCTGGCGAGGGCGGGGGCCGCCGGAGACACCGCCACCGAACTCGACGCGGTCTTCGGCTTCCCCTCCGAGGGGCCGCACACCTCCCTCAACGCGCTCACCCGGCAGATCGTCACGACCGACGACCCGCCTCCCCGCACCGAGCCGGACGCGGAACGGGACGCCCAGGAGCGCACCCCCGAGCCTCCGACCGTGGGCATCGCCAACGAGTTGTTCACCCAGGAGGGACTGAGCGTCAAGCCCGAGTTCCTCCGTACGCTCGCGGCGCAGTACGGCACGGGCGTGCGCCAGGTGGACTTCGCCGGGAACGCCACCGAGGTCATCAACGCCTGGGCCGAGGAACGGACGGCCGGGCGGATCAGGAAGGTGTTCGACGACCTGCCCGCGAGGACCAAGCTGGTCATCGCCAACGCCGTCTACCTCAAGGCCGACTGGACGACGCCGTTCACCGACCCGCCGGAGGAGGGCGCCACCTTCACCCGCGCCGACGGTACGACGACACGCACGGCCCTGATGCGCCGCGAAGGTTTCCTCCCCTACGCGGCGGGGTCCGGCTGGCAGGCCGTGGAGCTGCATTACGCCGGAGACGAGCTGGCCATGTGGGTCCTCGTGCCGCGAGCGGGCGGCTCCCCCGCCGACCTGCTCTCCCCCGCCGTGATGGCGGAGGTGGCCGCCGGGCTCGCGGAGCGGCCGGTGCGGCTCGCCATGCCCCGATGGGACTTCTCCACGAGCCTGGACCTGGCCGAGCCGCTCGCGAAGCTGGGGCTGCGGGGGACCGACTACTCGGGGATCACCGACGGGGCCCGTCTCGACCAGGCGGTCCATCGCGCCAACGTCGCCGTGGACGAGTGGGGTACCGAGGCCGCCGCCGTCACCGGCCTCGCGTTCGTCGTGTCGGGCCCGCCCCCGCCGGAGGCCGAGGTCCGCGCCGACCACCCGTTCGCCTTCGCGATCGTCCACCGGCCGACGCTGACCCCGCTTTTCATCGGCCAGGTCAGCGACCCGTCCGCGAGAAACTGAGCCGGCCCGCCCGGCGAGAGGTGACCGCGAAAGCCCGAACCCCGGCGAGAGATGACCGCGAAGGCCTGGCCGCCCGGCGGAGGCCGCGAAGACCCGGCTCCGGCGGGCTCAGCCGGAGAGGGTGAGCAGGCCGTTGTCCACCACGGCCCGGCCGAAGGTGCGCGCGAGCTCGGCCAGGCGGGCCAGCTCGTCGTCGGAGAGCGCGGCGTACGCGGGCAGCGCCAGCTCGTCGGTGCGGTCCTCGATCCGCTGCCTGAGCGCCGCGCCCTCCTCGGTGAGCCCGTCACCGGCCAGCAGACCGCGCCCGCGCAGCCCCTCCTCGGCCGCGGTCCACTCCTCCTCGGGCCAGTCGCGGCTGAACTTGAGGAACACCGTGGGGACGTGCCCGGTCGCGGCGTGCAGGACCAGCGCGTCCAGCGGGCCGACGCCCTCGGTGAGCAGCGTCGCGACGTGCCCGTCACCCCGGAACTCGCGAAGCAGCGTCTGAGCGTGCCAGAGCCGCAGGAGTGGCTCCGAGGGCCAGGGCAGCGCGGCGTGCGCGGCGAACAGCGGGCGCCCCTGGAGGTGCTCGCATGCCCTCTCCGCCGCGCGGACGGCGAGTTCCGTCGTCTCGGCGAGGGTGTCGATCTCGTGGACACCGGCCCGGCGCAGGGCTGCTCCGGCGGCTTCGAGACGGGCCGCGAGCAGCTTCTCCGGCGTCGTGACCTGCCACGCGGCGGGAAGCGCGCGCCGTACGAGGGCGGGATGGAAGTTGTAGAAGGTCGCGATGACCAGCTCGGCGGAGGCGGTGCCGAAGGCCGCGGCGCGGGAGGCGAAGTAACCCGCCCGGCTGTCGAGGCCGAGCGCGGCGTAGCGCTCGGTGGCCTCGGGCACGAAGTAGATCATTCCGTGGACGGGCTCCAGGCGGCGCCAGGATTGACGGGCCAGCTGGACGTCGGTCATCACGCCTCCGGGGAGTCGACGGAACGGCCGGCGGCCGGGGTCTCCGGCCTCGCGCCGGACGAAGCCGATGTCCCCTTCGAACCGACCAGTTGGTATCTGAAAACCTATTCCTACCCGCAAGTAGCCGTCAACGACGGCATCTGGTCGCGGCGGCGGGACGGCCGTTCGTCACGGGGCGCGAGCCGGAGCGCACGGGGGTGACCCGGCGGAGGCGAGGTCCGGGGGGTTGCGGCTGACACGGTGTCAGCCCCTATACCTAAGAGCACCATGTTCAGTATCGGAGAGTTCTCCCAGCTCGGCCAGGTGTCGGTGCGCATGTTGCGCCACTACGACGCGATCGGCCTGCTCCGGCCCGCCCATGTCGACCCGGCCAGCGGACACCGCTTCTACCGGGCCGACCAGCTGTCACGGCTCAACCGCGTCATCGCCCTGAAGGACCTCGGTCTCACCCTGCGCCAGATCGGTTCGATCCTGGACGAGCGGGTCGACGCCGCGGAGCTGTACGGGATGCTGCGGCTGCGTCGCGCCGAGCTGGAGGAACGGATCGCGGCGGACACGGCCCGGCTCGTCCGGGTGGAAGTACGGCTCACGACGATCACCAAGGAAGGTCACATGCACCCCGAAGAGGTTCTTCTCAAGTCGATCCCCTCGACGCGCGTGGCGGAGCTCACCGCCGTCGCGGCCAGCTACGACGGCGAGGACATCGGCCCCGTCATCCAGCCGCTCTTCGCCGACCTGTGCCGGCGCGTCGACGCCGCCGGGGTGAAGGTCACCGGATACGGCATCGCCCGCTACGAGGCCGAGGCCGACGGCCGGGTGACCGTGCACGCCGGGCTGGAGGTCGCCGCGGAGACGAGCGACGAGTACGACTTCGCGGTCGTGGACCTGCCGGAGGTCGAGCAGGCCGCCACGATCATCCACCGCGGCCCGATGGAGCAGGTGGGGCCGACGTTCCAGACGCTGGCCCACTGGATCGACGAGCACGGCTACCGCGGTGTCGGGCTGGCCAGGGAGGTCTCCATCGACTGTCCCGAGGGCGACTACGACAACTGGGTGACCGAACTGCAGATGACGGTCATGCGGGCGTGACGGCCAGGCGGGCGGCGACGCCACGGGCCGCGTCCACACGAACGCTCTCGCCGTGATGACCACGGACAACGAACGCGGGGGCGGCCGCCACCCGCGGACGACGTGACGACGTCACGCGTCCGTGGTGACCAGGTCGCCGAGGCGGCGGACGTTCTGCTGGAGCTTGCGCCTGAGCATGCGTTCGAGCATGGGAGCGCGCAGGCGCAGCAGACCGGGGAGCTTGAGCCGGAACCACACGGTCACCCGGCACCGGTCGTCACTCAGGGGCACGACCGACCTGCCGCCCTCGACGTCTATCCCCGAGGTCCCCAGCCAGAAGAACTCCCTGCCGGGCACCACCGAGGTCACCAGGCCGCTGATGTAGAAGCCGCGTCCGGCGAAACGCATGGTCTCATCGGTGGTGGTCCCCGGGACGACGAGACCCGGCGGGTCGGGCGCCATCGTGGTCACACCCGCACGCCACCGGGGATCCTGGCCGAAGTCGGCGACGATCCGCCATATCTCGGCCGCGGGACGGTCTATGTCGATCGATGCCCTCAACTCGATCACAGGCCGTACACGATCCCTGTCAGCCGCTCGGACGCCGCCCGCGGGCGGGCCTGGACGGCGGTCACCTGGGCGGTCTCCGGACCGGGACCGGTGTCGGCACCGATGGCGGGCACGACCCGCCGCGACCGGTCGGGAACGTCGGCCTCGGTCCAGCGGTCACCGGCCATCGACCTGCTCTTTCCCATTAAGCGAAATTAGTCAACAAACCATATCCAATCCGCATTTGTCAGGAATGTTAACTAAAAGGGGTTTTCGGGGTCGGTCCGGCAGCCGTGTCCGCACCCGGCGTACCGGCCGTGCGCGGTGACCCGCGATCACGGCCGGTCAGAGCCGGCGGGCCGGGATCACGCCTGGTCGGAGTCGGTGGAGTCGGGAACGCGGATGGTGATGCCGCCGGGCACGACCTTGGCCTTGAGTTCGGTGACGGTGCCCTTGGCGCCGCCGTCCAGTTCGTAGGTCATGGGGGTGGCGAACGTGGCGCTCACCTTGCGCGCCCGGGACATCCGGACGAACGGCGACTCGTCGGACCGCCCCACGCTCATCCTGCCGAGCACGCGTGCCCACTGGATCGGCCCCTCGGCGGTGGTCACGCCGATCTCCAGCCATCCGTCGTCGGGGCGCGCGTCGTCGAACGCCTCGATGCCGCCGGTGATGGTGCCGACGTTGCCCAGCAGCAGGCAGCTCGCCTCACCCTCGAACCACGTCGCACCGTCGATCTTGACCTCCATCCGCACGAGCTCCCCCCGGACGTGGCGCAGCCCCGTCCAGACGTACGCCACGCGCCCCAGGCGGTCCTTCAGCCCGCGGTCGGCGTCCTCGATCATCGCCGCGTCGAATCCGACCCCGGCCATGACGGCGAAGTGCTCCCCGTTGACCTTGCCGAGGTCCAGCTTCCGGCTCTCGCCGTGGAAGGCGATGTGCACGGCCTTAGGCAGATCCTCGGGAATGCCCAGATTCTGCGCGAAGAGGTTCGCCGTCCCCGCGGGAAGGATGCCGACCGTGACACCGGAGCCCGCGAGCGTGTCCACGCAGCGCTG
Source organism: Streptosporangium sp. H16 (assembly GCF_051918855.1). Classification (NCBI taxonomy): domain Bacteria; kingdom Bacillati; phylum Actinomycetota; class Actinomycetes; order Streptosporangiales; family Streptosporangiaceae; genus Streptosporangium; species Streptosporangium sp. H16. The sequence continues at coordinate 41,893 of NZ_JBPXMD010000013.1, read as the reverse complement.
CACCATGCCGTCGCCACCCCACACCAGAACCAGGTCAGCCCCCTCCTCCAGCGCCTTCTTCGCCTTCTTCGGCGCCTTCTTGCTCTTGGGCACCTCGTACCAGAGCAGCTTGCCGACCCCCTCGTCGGCGAGGAGCCTGCGCAGCTCGTCCAGCCCTCCGCCGAACGTCTTCTTCTGGTGGGCGATCACCGCGACCGTGCCGACCTTCTGCTTCCGGGGCAGCATCTGACCTCCTGTAACACCACGTCGGATACGTCGAACAGCACCGCGTCGGATACCTCGACGGCTGCCCTCACCCCGGGGCGGCAAACGTCACCCCCTCACTCCGGGAACGGGTGCCCGCACCGCGCACGCCCAGTTCGCGCCCCGTTTCCTCCATTCACCGAGCGCTCCCCCAGTTCGGCCAATCGGTGAGGAACAGATCCCAGGAGTCACTATCGTCACACCTATGGAGCAACTGGCGTTCGCCTCGACCACCCTGGTCAACTTCAAGGACGGGACCTACCGCTGGGTGGATGTGAAGCACTTCCGCCTCGCCACCCAGCAGGACGACGAACCGCTGCTCACCGCGCTGCTCTCCCACCAGCTGTACCGGGACGACTACCTGGGCTCCGACTCCTGGAAGGACGGCGGGCCGGTGCACGGCCCCTACCGCCTCGACGCGCTCTCCGCCGCCTCGTTCGAGGAGGTCGACCAGGAGTCCGCCTGCGCCACGATCCGCACCTGGGCAGGCAGGTACGCCGACCTCCCCGAGACGATCGCCCACGATCTTGAGGCCGAGGTCTACCCGCTGATCCGCGCGGCCACCTCCCGCTACCGCCTCCGCGACCTCGACGAGACGGCCCGCGACGACGACCTGGGATGGATTCTCGGCGAGTTCCACGAACTCATCATGATCGACCGGAACGAGGACTCCCTGACCGTCATCGTCGCCTCCGACGACTGACCCGATCCCCGGACGGTGGATCCTGCCCACCGCTCCGCCCTGTACCGGCAGGATCACCGTCCGGCCGGATCGCTCCAGACGGATGAGGCGCCTGTTGGCGGTTCTGTCACCCGTGAGATACGCACGGCCAATGCGCTGGATTCACGGTCGAAGAGACCAAGCCGGGCTCACGGGCCAGGAATCGCAAGGTTCCGGAACCGCCCAGCCGACGAGGCAGCCCCCTGAGCGAAGCGAAGCGGGGGGCGTGGGGGCGAAGCCCCCACCCCGGGGGGCCCGGGGGGTCGCCCCCCGTGTGAACGACGAAGGGGCCCGCGGGAAGCAGGCTATGCCTGCGAACAGCGGACCCCAGTCACCGAAGTGGAGCTATGGGGATTCGAACCCCAGACCTCCTCCATGCCATGGAGGCGCGCTACCAGCTGCGCCATAGCCCCTTGCGATGCAGATGAAATCCTAACCGACTCGGGACAGTCCTCGCGCCTTCATTCCGGTCACGAGCGCGACGGCGGCGGAGCCCACGGCGCTCGCGGTGATGATGCCGAAGGAGATCACGTACGCGTCGCGAGAGGGGACGGAGGTCCCGGCGATGGTGACGGAGGTGAGGAGGGCCGAGGTCGCGGCCCCGGAGACGCTGCCGCCGATGGAGCGAACCAGGGAGTTGATGCCGCTGGCGATGCCGCTCTGGTCCATGGGCACGTGCTGCACGGCGAGCGCCCCCAGCGCGGCGTAGCCGATGCCGAATCCCAGTCCCTGCACGGCGTTGGAGCCGATCAGGTGGAGCACCGAGTCGTTGAAGACGGTGAACCAGCCGAATCCGGCCGCGCACAGGCCCGCGCCGAGGGCGAGGGAGTAGGCGGGGCCGAGCCGGATGAAGAGGCGGCCCGCCATGAAGGAGGCGAGCAGCATGGTCACGGTGCTGGGCAGGGCGTAGATGCCGACGTCGAGGACCGACCCGCCGAAGCCGTACCCGGCGGACGGGGGCGTCTGGATGAAGCTGGAGACCAGGGTGAAGGAGCCGAACATGGCGAAGCCCAGGAGCATCGAGGCCAGGTTGGCCGGCAGGGACTGGCGGCCGACGAGCAGGTGCAGCCGGATCATCGGCGCCCGGAGCCGCATCTGGCTGAAGACCCACGCGGCGCAGAACAGGACCGCGCCCGCGAACAGCCCGACGACGGTTCCCGAGCCCCAGCCCCAGTCGTTGCCCTTGGAGATCGCCAGCAGCAGGCAGACGAGCCAGACCGACAGCAGCGCCGCGCCGACGAGGTCGGGACGGCCGCCGGCTCCGGCCCCGCCGTCGTGAGCGCTGAGCGCGATGAGGACGACCGCGGCCGCCGCGAGTCCCGCGGTGATCCAGAAGACCGGGTGGTGGCTGGGGGTGCGGTCGGCGATCAGGCCGGTGACGATCATGCCGAGGCTGCCGCCGACGCCCATGGTGGCGCTGACCACCCCGATGGCCGTCATCACCCTGGCGGGCGGGAAACCGTCCTTGATCATGCCGATGGCCAGCGGGATCAGCGCGGCCGACGCCCCCTGCAGGGCTCGCCCGGCGATCAGCACGGGGAGGGTGTCGGACAGCGCGCAGACCACCGAGCCCAGGATGAGCAGGCCTACGGTGAACAGGATCATCCGCTTCTTGCCGTACATGTCGCCGAGGCGTGACAGCAGTGGCGTGGCCACCGCGGCGGCGAGCAGCGAGGCGGTGAAGACCCAGGTGACCTCGGCCACCGACGCGCCGAAGGTGACCATCAGCCGGGGCAGCAGCGGGATGACCACGGTCTGCTGGACGGACACGACCATCCCGGCCATGGAGAGCGCCACCAGGGTCAGCCAGAGGTGTCTGCCCTGCCGCGTGGTGCCCGGTTCGGCAAGGGTCGTTCCCGTCACTGCCCGCTCCTCCGCTGTCGACTTCCGCCCTCGCATGGTAGAGGGTCGCTGTAAACAACCGTTTACCGGGTCGTGTCACATCGGGGGGTCGTGATACGTCTGTCTCCCTATGGCCGTTGAGCGTTTCGAAGAGCACCGCGACCTGCTCACCGGGGTCGCCTACCGGATCCTGGGCAGCGTGACCGACGCCGAGGACGTCGTCCAGGAGGCGTGGCTGCGCTGGTCGGCGGTGGACGTCTCCCGGGTGGAGGACGACCGGGCATACCTGGTCAAGGTCGTGACGCGACTCTCCATCGACCGGCTGCGGCGGGTGAGGGCCCGGCGTGAGGCCTACGTCGGGTCGTGGCTGCCGGAGCTGATCGTCACCCCGGACGTGGCCGAGCACGCCGAGCTGGCCGACTCGGTGGAGCTGGCGCTCCTCGTGGTGCTGGAGACCCTGTCCCCGCTGGAGCGCGCGGTGTTCGTGCTGCGGGAGGCGTTCGGCATGCCGTACGCGGAGATCGGCGAGATGGTCGAGCGCAGCGAGGCGGCGACCCGGCAGCTCGCCCGGCGCGGCAGGGAGCACGTCCAGGAGGGCAGGCCGAGGTTCGAGGTGGACCGGGGGCTGCGGCGCAGGCTCGCCGAGCGGTTCGCCGAGGCGGCCGTGGGCGGTGACCTGGGGGCGCTGACCGCGATGCTCGCCGAGGACGCGTCGCTGGTCAGCGACGGCGGCGGCAGGGCGAAGGCCCCGCTGCGGACCATCACCGGCGCGGGCAGGGTGGCGCGCTTCCTGTCCTCGATCACGTCCGGGGACCGTCCGCGGGCCTTCATGGAGAGCATCGGCGCCGAACCGGTCTCCGGCTTCGGCGTGGAGGTCGCTGAGGTGAACGGCGGACCGGCCGTGGTGGTGACCGCGGACGGCCGGCCGGTCACGGTGTTCTCCCTGGTCGTCGAGGACGGCCTGATCAGGACCATCTTCCTGGTGGCGAACCCGGAGAAGCTCTCCCATCTCTGACGTTCCCCTCGGGGAAGACCGGGCGGGGATGTCACGAACGGCGTCCTTCGATCCGTCGTACGGGCATGACACGAGAGACGCGACAGATCAGCATCGTCGGCGGCGGGCTCGCCGGCCTCACCGCGGCCATCGCGTGCGCCGAGGGCGGCGCACGGGTCACCCTCCACGAGGCGCACCGGGAGCTGGGCGGCCGGGCCCGCAGCACCGCCGCGCCGTACGTCGCCAATGAGGGCACCCACGTCTTCTACTCCGACGGCGAGCCATGGCGCTGGCTGGCGGCCAGAGGGCTGGTCCGGCCATACACCAGGCTCACGCCGGGCATGCTCGCCAGGAGCAGGTTCCGCCACGGCGGCCGGCTGTCGGGCATGCCGCCCTGGTCGCTGGCGAAGGCGCTCGCCAGGCGGCGGCTGCGGGCACCGGTGGACGAGGACTTCGGAACCTGGGCCACCCGCCATCTCGGCGAGGAGGGCATGCGGGCCGCCGCCGGGCTGGTCGGGGTGATCACCTATGACGCGGACCCGGGGCGGCTGTCGGCAGCGTTCGTCTGGGAGCGGGTGCTGCGGGCGACCGCGCCGAGGTATCCGGCCCCGCGCTACGTCACCGGCGGCTGGGGGCAGGTGATCGACCGGATGGCCGTCCACGCGCGCGGCCTGGGCGTGCGGATCGAGACCGGCTCGCGGGTGGACCGCCTGCCCGAGGGCGACCCGGTGATCGTGGCGACCTCGCTGGACGCCGCCAGGACACTGCTCGGCGACGAGTCGCTGCGCTGGGAAAGCGGTAAGGCCGTCCTGCTCGACCTCGGCGTCCGCGCGAGCGCCGGCGACCTCTTCCTCGTCTCCGACCTGGACGAGGGAGGCTTCATGGAGCGGTACAGCCTGCCGGACCCCTCGCTCGCCCCGGACGGGCACAGCCTCTGCCAGCTGCAGATGCCGGTCAGGCCGGGCGAGACGAAGGCGGAGGCGATCTCCAGGGCGGAGCGGGTGGCCGATCTCGGGCTTCCCGGCTGGCGGGAGCGGACGACCTGGCGGCGGGAGGCCACGTGCAACGGCCGCACCGGCGCCCTGGACCTGCCGGGGGCCACCTGGCGGGATCGGCCCGCGATCGACCGGGGGGACGGCGTCTGGCTGATCGGTGACGCGGTGGCGGCTCCCGGCCTGCTCAGCGAGGTCTCCTCGCACAGCGCCCTGATCGCGGCGGAGGCCGCCCTGCGGGCCGTCTCCGGGGCGGGCCGCGCTCGAAGCCGCGCCTGACCCCGTGACCGCGGGGCCGCGTGACCGCAGGGCCGTCGGTCGGGTGGCCGTGGGGCGGGTGGCCGGCCACCCGACGCCCCGCGCCCTACGAACCGCCGGCGTACGGACCGGTGGTGGTGCGCATGGTCAGCTCGGAGCCGTCGGCGGACAGGTCCAGGGCCACGGTGATCGTGCCGAGCTCGGCGGTGCTCGACAGGTGCGTCCCCCCGCACGGGATGGAGACCTCGGCCTCGGGCAGGGCGCAGTGCCAGGTGCGCCGGGCGGTCAGTTCCGGGCCCGGGGTGTCGATCCTGACGGCGGCGTCGGCCGAGATCCACGTCGTGAGCCGGTCGCCGACCAGGCGGGCGATCTCCGGGAGCTCCTCGGCCAGCCCTTCGGTGCCGAAACCCTTGCGGCGCAACGACCTGCCCAGCCGGTAGACGTCGTGGCTGCCACCGGGAAGGATCCGCGAGGAGGCGATGGCCGCCTGGTCGAAGTCGGGGTGGCCCAGCCCGTCGGCGGGCACCTCCTTGCGCCACCGTCCGGCCAGCGCCGCGTTGAGCGCGAGCGCGGCGAGGTGGCAGGCGGTGTGCCCCGCCGAGAGCGCGCGGCGGCCCGCGGCGTCGACCACCAGCTCGACCTCACCGCCGGGCCCGGAGGCTGTGAAACCGTCGCCGGCGAGCTCGCCGTCCGCGACGGGTTCGGCGGTGACGTGGACGACCAGCCAGTGCCAGCCGGGGGTACCGCGGCGCACCGGGATGTCCGCGCCCAGATGGACGGTCTCCTCACCCTCGGCCACGGCTCCGGTGACGCAGTCGGTCACCGCGAGCCCGCCGATGGTGCCCGCGTCGGCCGGCTGGTCGGGCCAGGTGTGGTCCAGCGGGTGGAAAGGGGTCTCGGCCACGATGGTCCCGTACCCGTCCCCGACCGGCACGGTGGCGACGACGGCCGAACGCCCCCTGACCTCTCCGCCCGGGTAGGTGACCCGCGTCGAATCCGTGATGGGCATCGCCCCATTATGCCGGTACGGCTTGCGCCGCCCCCGCAGGGGCGCAAGCCGTACCGGTCCACGGTGGATCAGCGCGCGAGGGCCGGCTCGTCCTCCAGGTAGCCCGGACGGCCCGCGTACCAGCCGGCCACGAACTGGGCGGCGACCACCGCGAACAGCAGCAGGAACGGCAGCGTCCAGCCACCGGTCGACTCGTGCATGACGCCGACGACCAGGGGCCCGGCACCCGCGATGAGGTACCCGGTGCTCTGCCCGAAGGCCGACAGCGCGGCCGTCGCCTCGGAGGTGCGGGTGCGCATGGCGAGCATGGTCAGCGCGAGCGGGAACGATCCCATGCCGATGCCGACCAGGCTGGCGAAGGCCCAGGCCAGAGCGGAGGGCCCGAGCCAGAGGCCGAGGAAACCGGCGGCGTAGAAGACGACGAAGGCGGCCACCGCGGGCCTCTGGTCGGAGAACCTCGACGCGATCGAGGGCACGACGAGCGAGACCGGGATGCCGATCGCGGTGAAGACGCCCAGCACCAGACCCGCCTGCGCGGTGGTGTAGCCGCCGTCGGTGAGCATCTTCGGCAGGAAGCCGAACATGATGTAGGCGACCATGCTCTGGGTGCCGAAGTAAGCGGCGACCGCCCAGGCCAGCCTGCTGCGGAGCAGGACGCGGGCACCCGTTCCCGCGCTCGCGCCGTGCCGCTCCGGCTCACTGCGCGAGAGCGCAAGCCACGGAATGGCGGCGACGGCGGCGAACGCCCCCCACACCCCCAGGGCAACGTGCCAGTTGCCGTCGGTGGCCCGCTGGATGGGCACGGTCGCGGCGGCCGCGAGCATCGTGCCCACCGCCAGGGCGGTGGTGTAGACGGTGGTCATGGTCCCGGCCCGGCCGGGGAAGTGACGCTTGATCAGGCTGGGGATGAGCACGTTGCCCACCGCGCCGCCCGACAGCGCCAGAGCGCTGCTGTAGAGGAAGACCTCGGCCGAGCCCACCATCGATCGGACGAGCAGGCCCGCGCCGAGGACGATGAGGGCGAAGAGCAGCAGGCGGTGCTCTCCGACCTTCCTGGCCAGCGCAGGGGTCACCGCGCCGACCGAGGCGAAGATGAGCACGGGGAGCGTTGTGAGCAGCCCGGCTCCGACGGCGGTCATGCCGAGACCAGAGGTGATCTGGTCGAGAACCGGCCCGACGCTCGTGACGGCGGTACGCAGGTTCAGCGCCGCGAGAACGATTCCCAGCACGAGCAACCAGGCGAGAGAGCCTGTCGTTCCACCGGTGCGGCCCCTGGTCTGATGGGTGAGCACGCTCATGCTGGTTCCAGTCCTCCTCAGTGGTTTCATCCAATCGTAGGATGATTGGCTGACCCCGACTGTAACAGGAGCGAAACCTTGATTTGTTCCTGACCGCATGCACCGGATCCGAACGGGCGCGAATCGCTGACAACATGGAAGCCGGGCCACGTCCCTGTTTACAGAACGTGACCCGGCTCTCTTACGCACCGGTATGGCGCCCCGGCTTCCGGATGCCCAGAATCCCGGACGGTTCGGGCACCGGGCGCCGGGGCGACGCCACCGGGCGTACCTGCGCCGAGCGCGCGGCCCGGAACCGGCCGGCGCCGGACGCGCGTCTCGAACGAGGATCTACCGCCCGGTCAGGGCGGCAGGGCTTCAGGTGGGCGGCCCCGGCGGGCGGGCGTCAGATGCGCGGACCCGGGGAGGGCGGCGGCTCCTCGCCGAGCCCGCGACCGGCCGGGGGCAGCGGCGTGCCACCGGGCGGGGGAAGCCCCGGGTCCGACGGGTAGGACTGGCCCGCCGTACGCGGGGGCGGCGAGGGCACGGCGTCGTCGAGTCCGTAGCCGCCTCCCACCCCGGTGCGGGGCGCATCCGGGTCCCGCCGGCCCAGCCTCCCGGCACCGGCATCGTCACCGCGCTCGTGCGGGCCGGGCACGTCGCCGCGCCACGCGCCGGTCTCGCCGCCGCGCGACTCGATGAAGGTCTTGAAACGCTCCATGTCGCCGCGGACGCGCAGGCGGACGATCTGCAGCCAGTCACCGACGGTCTCGACGAACCCCTCGGGGTCGTACTCCATCTGCAACGTGACCCGGGTGGTGTCGGGGCCGAGGTGGTGGAAGGTCACCACGCCCGCCTGGTGCGGCCGCTCGACCGACTTCCAGGCCACCCGCTCGTCGGGGTGCTGCTCGGTGATCTCCGCCTCGAACTCCCGGTGAACCCCCGCGATCTCGACGACCCATGCCGTACGCGTGTCGCTCAACTGCTTGACCGACTCGACGCCTTCCATGAACTCGGGAAAGCTCTCGAACTGGGTCCACTGGTTGTACGCGGTCCGAATCGGGACGTTGACGTCAACGGACTGTTCAATCGTGCTCACGACCGTGCCTCCCTTGTGGTGCGGTTCGGGAGGCACACATGCCCGATGAGATCCGGGCCTAACTAGCGGCGCCGCAAAAGCCAGTAAAGCCCCAGGACAGGAAGAACAAATGGGATGAATAGGTATCCGCTTCCATAACCCGACCAAACTGTGGCGCGAGGGAAGGCCTCGGGGTCGGCCATGCTGAGCGTGCCCACGACGAGCACCCCGGCCAGCTCGACACCGCAGGCGACCAGTGCCAGGGTCCTGTTCCCCCTGGCCAGCGCCACGGTGAGCACGACGTAGACGGCGGCGGCGAACGCCGACAGCGAGTAGGCCAGCGGGGCCTCGTGGAACCGGGTGGCGATCTGCACGGCGGCGCGGGCTCCCGCGGCGAGGGCGAACACCCCGTAGAGCGCCACCAGCGCGCGTCCGGGCCCGGTACCGATCGCCGGCTCGCTCACGGCAGTCCCTGCCAGACCTGGAGCATCCGCCCGACCATGCCGGGAATCGCGAAGCCCGCCACGGCGATCACCGCGGGACCCCAGCGCGAGCGCTCGCCGACCCCCCAGAACGCCGCCGCCGGCGGGATCACCAGGCTGCCCGCCAGATAGCCGATGAGCGTGGCCGTCTCCGTGGGCCCCTCGCCCCTCACCAGCGCGGCGATCACGAACCCGGCCTGGACGAGCAGGCCGAGTTCCAACACCCCGAGCGCTACGAGGAGCGTTCTCCCCATCGCCCTGTTCCTCGCCGTGGTGACGAGGCCGAAGATCCCGATCACCAGCGACAGCAGGATCAGGCCGGTCGCGAGCGGGCCGATCATCGTGACCTCAGGACATCGAGAAGCATGGGCAGAAGGGTACTGCCCGGCCCCCTCGCCCCCCGCGCCGCGCCACGTACTCTGGGGCCGTGGAGAGGATCCTGGTCAGTGCCTGCCTGATGGGGCGGAGGGTCCGTTACGACGGGGCCGCCAAGACGAGCGGCGACGCGCTGCTGGCCGCGTGGCGGCGGGAGGGACGGCTCGTCCCGTTCTGCCCCGAGGTGGAGGGCGGCCTGCCCGTCCCGCGTCCGGCCGCGGAGATCGAGGGCGGAGCCGGGGGCGAGGCGGTGCTGGCCGGGACGGCCCGGGTGCTGACCGCCGGGGGCGCCGACGTCACGGAGGCCTTCCTGGCCGGCGCGCGGGCGGCGCTCGCCGCCGCGCGGGCCCACGGTGTGAGGGTGGCGATCCTGAAGGAGGGCAGCCCCTCCTGCGGCAGCCTGACCGTTTACGACGGCGCCTTCGGCGGCCGGCGGGTGCCCGGCCACGGGGTCACCACAGCCCTGCTGGAACGGCACGGCGTCGCGGTCTTCGGCGAGGACCGCGTCGCCGAGGCCGCCGCGCGCCTGCGCGATCTCGGCGACCGGCCCCCCGGACCCGCGTGAGAAACACCCCCCGACCTCCGCGACCGGCCCCCGGACCCGCCCGAGGAACACCCCACGACGGAGCACCCCACGACCTCCGCGACCGACACCCCGGCCCTTCCGAAGAGCACCCCCGCGATCCCGGCGCTCCCGCGCACCGGTCCTAGTACTCCCACAGGTCGGTGCGGTTCTCCCCTCCGATGCAGAAGACCGCCGAGCCGTGCTGTCCCTGGACGAGGTCGACCCGGATCCAGCCGGTGGCCGAGGCGACCTTGGCCTCGTAGCCCGCGTTGGGGGCGGCGGCGATCAGGCGGCACACGCCGTCCTCGATGGCGAACGAGACCGAACCGCCCTTGACGTTCACCACGCGCAGGTTCTCGGTGGAGATCGACTGCGTCCTGGTGGCCGTCGCCTTGGGCGCGGCGGACGAGGAGGGGGCGGGGGCGGCCTGGGTCGCGGCGGGCCTGGACGGGGACGCCGACGGCCCGGGACGGGAGAGCCCGGTCTCCCGCGCGCGTACCGGCGTCGCGGCGGTCCTCGACGGGGAACGGCCCGGTCGCGGCCCGGCGGTCTCCCGCCCGGACGGGGTGGTACGGGGCGCGGAGGTCCGGCCGGGCGCGGCGGAGGAGGCGGTCGGCGTGCCGACGGCCTGCGGCCCCGCGGGCGCTCCCGGCGGGAGCGTCGAGTCTCCCGTACGGCCGATGGCGGCGTTCAGCGGTTCGATGCTCGCGTCGTCGAAGACCTCACTGCGGAGCACGTCACGGACGCCGAACCAGGCGACCGAGATCGCCAGGACGGTGGCCCCGCACCACACCGCTATGAATCCCAGCGTCTGCCGCATGTCGTGAATTATTACGCCATATGTCTCACTGTTCACTACCGTTACATGGCATGGCGACGGTTCTAGTGGTCGAAGACGACGAGTACGTACGATCCGCGATCATCCAGGAACTCAGCAGGCGCCAGCACGCCGTGCGCAGCGCGGGACGCGCCCTCGACGCGCTGAGGGAGATCACCCAGAACCCTCCGGACGCGGTGGTCCTCGACCTCGGGCTGCCCGACCTGGACGGGGCGGAGGCCCTCAAGATGGTCCGCAGCGTCTCCAGCGTGCCGGTCATCGTGGCCACGGCCAGGGACAACGAGGCGGAGATCGTCCGCCTGCTCCAGGCGGGAGCCGACGACTACCTGGTCAAACCGTTCTCCGGCGACCATCTGAACGCCCGTCTGGACGCCGTGCTGCGCCGGGCGCGGAGCGCGACCCCGCCCGCGGTACTGTGCGTCGGCGCGCTGTCGGTGGACCTCAACCGGCGCGAGGCCGGGCTGGACGGCGCCGCGCTCACCCTCACCAGGCGCGAGTTCGACCTTCTCGCCTACCTCGCCGCCCGCGCCGACCGGGTGGTCTCCCGCAAGGAACTGCTCACCGAGGTGTGGCAGCAGTCCTACGGGGACGACCAGACGATCGACGTCCACCTGTCCTGGCTGCGGCGCAAACTCGGCGAGAGCGCCTCCTCCCCCCGCTACCTGCACACCGTGCGCGGCGTGGGGGTCATGCTGATCACACCGCCGTGAGGCGGACCCTGGCCCTGCTCACCGTCGCGGGAACCTCGATGGTCGCCCTGGCCTTCCTGATACCGCTCGGGCTCATCGTCAGGGAGATCGCCCACGGCCGGGCCATGGCAGAGGCGGAGCGGCAGGCGTCTGCGCTGGTCCCGGTGCTGGCCATCACCGTCGATCCGGACCGGCTGACTCACGCGCTGCTCAGCACCGGCGCGCGGGACCGGATCGCGGTCCACCTGCCCGGCGGCGGCTCGGCCGGCACCGTCAGGGCCCCCGCCGAGACCGTGGCCGCGGCCTCCCGGCTCACCCGGGCCATCACCGCGGAGATGGACACCGGCTACCTCCTGCTGCGCCCCGTCGCCCTGGACGGCGGCAGGACCGTGGTCATCGAGATCTTCATCCCGTCGGCGGACCTCACCCGGGGCGTCGCCTCGTCGTGGGCGGTGCTGAGCGGGGTGGCGGCGGTGCTCGTCGCCGGATCGCTGTTGGTCGGCGACCGGCTGGGCGTGCGCGTGGTGCGCTCGGCCCGGCGGCTGGGCCGGGCGGCGAGCGCCCTGGGCGCCGGGGACCTCAGCGTCCGCATCGAGCCCGAGGGCCCGCCCGAGCTGGTCGCGGCCGGCGAGGCGTTCAACAGCATGGCCGACCGCGTGACCCAGCTGCTGGCCGCCGAGCGGGAGATGGCCGCCGACCTGTCGCACCGCCTGCGCACCCCCCTCACCGCGCTCCGGCTCAGCCTGGACCACCTGGGACCCGAGGCCGAGCAGAGCAGGAGCGCGCTGGGCCGCCTGGAGGCCGAGGTGGACCAGATCATCGCGGCGGCCAGGCAGCCCTCCCGCGCGCCGGAACTCGTCCACTGCGACGCCGCCGAGGTGCTGCGCGAACGGCTGACCTTCTGGTCCGCGCTCGCCGAGGACCAGCGGCGCCCGTGGGAGCTGATCGGCGCCTCGGCCCCCGCGCGGGTCCCGGTCGCGGCCACCGAGCTCAGCGCCGTGCTGGACGCCCTGCTCGGCAACGTCTTCCGGCACACCCCCGAGGGCACGGCGTTCACGGCGACCCTGCACCAGGGCGCGGGCACCGTGGGCATGCTGATCGCCGACGCCGGTCCCGGCATCCCCGACCCCGAGGCGGCGCTGCGGCGCGGGGCCAGCGGGGCGGGATCCACCGGGCTCGGCCTGGACATCGCCCGCAGGCTCGCGGAGTCCTCGGGCGGCACGCTGCGAATCGACGCCTCCTCCCTCGGCGGCGCCAGGGTCCAGCTCTGGTTCCGCACCGACCGGCACGACCGGCCCCCGCGTACCGCCCGGCGCCTGGTCGGCGACCGCTGGCCGCGCAGGAACGCGACGCGCTGAGAGACCTGTCCCGGGCCGCCGGGAAGCGCGCCGTACGCCGCTACGGGGTGCCGCAGGGAAGGTTGGTTAGGTCACCCGTAAACCCACCTTAAGTAAGGCTAAAACACGCTGTTTCACCGCTCCGACTGGCCGATCATGGAGAGGAGCGCGGACGTCACCCGCGTCCACGGTTTCCGGCTCGCCCTACCGTGCCGGCCTCGCGTCCAGACGGAGGAGGCGCGGCCGGCGCGGCAAGGGCGAGCCGGGAATCCGTTTCCACGCCCTCGCCGGATAATTCGTGACATGCGCGCGAGCCGTCTCATCTCCCTGCTGATGCTCCTGCAGACCCGCGGCAGGATGACCGCCCGGGAACTGGCGGCCGAACTCGAGGTCTCGGTCCGGACCGTCTACCGCGACGTGGAATCGCTCCACTCCGCCGGCGTGCCGCTGTACGGCGACGCGGGACCCTCCGGCGGCTACCGGCTGCTCGACGGTTACCGCACCCGGCTCACCGGGCTGACCGCGGGCGAGGCGGAGTCGCTGTTCCTGGCGGGGATGCCGGGTCCCGCCGCTGAGCTCGGCCTGGGCTCGGTGGTGACGGCCGCGGGGCTCAAGCTGATGGCGGCGCTCCCGGTCGAGCTCAGGGACAGGGCCGGGCGGATCCGCGAGCGCTTCCACCTCGACGCGCCCGGCTGGTACCACGGCGCCGACGAGACCCCGCACCTGGCCGCGGTGGCCGACGCCGTCTGGAACGAGCGCCGCCTGGAGATCCGCTACCACCGCTGGAAGGCCCCCCAGGACGTGGCCCGCACGCTGGAGCCGTACGGGCTGGTCCTCAAGGCGGGACGCTGGTATCTCGTCGCGCGCGGCGGCGAGCACGTGCGCACCTACCGGGTCTCGCAGATCATGGAACTGCGCGCGCTCCCGGAGTCGTTCGAGCGGCCCGCCGGTTTCGACCTCGCCGCGCACTGGAACGGCGCCCTGGAGGAGTTCGAGGCGCGGCTCCTGCGGGGCGAGGCCGTCATCCGGCTCTCGCCGTTCGGCATGCAACGACTGCCGGACATGGTCCGCCCGGCCGTGCTGCGGGCCGCCGAGGCCACCGCGGAAGCCCCGGACCACGAGGGCTGGACGCGGCTCACGGTCCCGGTCGAGTCCCCGCGGCACGCGCTGGCGGAGTTCCTGCGCTTCGGCGCGGATCTGGAGGTCGTCGCCCCGGCGGAGCTGCGCGACCTCGTCGCGGAGACCGCGCGGGCGGTGGCCGGGATCTACGGCCGGCCCGGGACCGGGTGACCACGGCCGTTCCCAGGCCTCAAAACGACCGGCGCCGTTCCCAGACCTCGGAAGACGACCGGCGTTCCCGAGGCCGGAAACGCCGAGATCCCGCCCGATCGAGGTGATCGGGCGGGATCTCGGCGACGTCTTCGCGGCCCGTCCGGAGAACGGCCCGACGTGGAGCTATGGGGATTCGAACCCCAGACCTCCTCCATGCCATGGAGGCGCGCTACCAGCTGCGCCATAGCCCCTGGTCACCGCTTCGAGTGCTCTCGTCGCGGCGCTCGGGAAGCATATAAGGACACCCGCGTGTTCACCTAATCGACGACCACACGGCCCGCGCCCGCCACCGGGGCGCAAGCCGCGCCGCTCGAAGGTCACTCCTGGGTGACCTCGGGGTTGTCGTCGCTGCTGACCGGCTCGGGCAGGGTCCCGGCGTTGTGCTCCAGCAGGCGCCAGCCCTTGCGCGCCTCCTCCAGCACCGACCACGAGCAGTTTCCGAGGCCGCCCAGGGCGGGCCAGAGCTCCTGCGGCAGGTTCATGAGCCTGGCGATGCCGAGCCGGATCGCCGCCCCGTGCGAGACGACGACCAGCAGGCCGTCGGAGTCGACCTCCGCAGCCCAGCGGCGCACGGCCGAGGAGACCCGGTCGGCGACGTCGCCGACCGCCTCACCGCCCGGCGCCTCCCAGTTGGTGAACTCCCGGGGCCACCTCTCGGAGATCTCCTCCCGGGTGAGCCCCTCCCACTGGCCTCCGCCCCGCTCGCGCAGGTCCTTGTCGACGGTGATGTCCAGGCCGGTGACGCGGCCCAGCGCCGAGGCGGTGTCGAAGGCCCGCTGGAGATCGGAGGAGACGATCATGGTGGGGCGGAGCGCGGCGAGCAGCGAGGCCGCGCGGGCGGCCTGCGCGACCCCGGTCTCGTCAAGGGGGATGTCGCTGTGACCCTGGAAGCGGTGCTCGACGTTCCACAGCGTCTGGCCATGCCTGAGGCAGACGACGCGACGACTCACTCAGCTACCGCCCCGCGGGCGCGCTGGGCGGCGACCTGGGTCACGCTGTCCGGCAGCGCGATGGAGGGGCAGTCCTTCCACAGGCGCTCCAGCGCGTAGAAGGTACGATCCTCCTCGTGCTGGACGTGCACGACGATGTCGATGTAGTCCAGCAGGACCCAGCGGCCCTCGCGCTCGCCCTCGCGGCGGACGGGCTTGGCGTCGGCCTCAATCCGCAGCCGGTCCTCGATCTCGTCGACGATGGCGCGGACCTGACGGTCGTTGGTGGCGGAGCAGAGCACGAACGCGTCGGTGATGACGAGCTGGTCGCTCACGTCGTAGGCAAGGATGTCATCGGCCAGCTTGTCGGCCGCCGCCTCGGCGGCGAGCCTGACGAGCTGGACGGATCTGTCGGTTGCTGTCACGGTGTGGGTCAGTCCTCCTGCTAGTCGGCGCTGTCACCTATCAGGGTGCCCGATTCGGCGCTCGTTGAAGAGCCACCTTTTGAACAACGCCTATCGTGTGCCACCCGATTCCGCGCCGCAAACGAATTGGCGGCCTGATCAGGGGCGTCCTCCGCGGTCGGGACCGCGCTTGTCGATCTCGGGTGGGACGGGCACCGGCCGGGCCGTTCGACGGTCATGCCGGGTGAGCTGCGGATACTCGTCCCACGCAAACTTCCCGAATCATAGCGAATTTCATCGGAACACGTTCTCACCTGCGGCATTTCACCAGATCATCGTGATTCACCGGATTTTTCACCATCCGCCGCTCCGGCCACTCTCCGCGCCGGCCCCCGGCCCCCTTCCGGCCCTGCCGGCCCTGCCGGCCCGCCCGGTGAGAACACCGACCAGGCTCGCGCGGGTCCGCTCAGGCCCGCTCGCCAGAGGCCTGGAGATCACGATGTCACGAGGACGTACTGCCGTAGAGATGCCGCTTGTTGATGTACTGGACGATGCCGTCGGGGACGAGATACCAGATGGGTTCCCCCGAGGCCACCCGCTGGCGGCACTCCGACGACGAGATGGCCAGCGCCGGGATCTCCACCAGGCTGACCTTGCCCTCCGGCAGGCCGGGGTCGTGCAGGACGTGGCCGGGCCTGGTGGCCCCTACGAAGTGCGCGATGGTGAACAGCTCGTCGACGTCGCGCCAGCTCAGGATCTGGGCGAGGGCGTCGGCGCCGGTGATGAAGTAGAGATCCACGTCGGGTCCCCAGGCGGCGGAGATCTCCCGAAGCGTGTCGATGGTGAAGGTGGGCCCCGGGCGGTCGATGTCGACGCGGCTCACCGAGAACCGGGGGTTGGAGGCGGTCGCGATGACCGTCATGAGATAGCGGTCCTCGGCGGCTGAGACGATCTTGTCCGCCTTCTGCCACGGCTGGCCCGTCGGCACGAAGACCACCTCGTCGAGATCGAAGTGGTGGGCGACCTCACTGGCCGCGACCAGGTGGCCGTGGTGGATCGGGTCGAAGGTTCCGCCCATGACGCCCAGACGTCGCTTCCCCTTGCCGGTAGGCGCGTTCATCATGAAACGGACCATACGTGCAAGCCGTACACAGCTTTTAACCACCCCCCGCGCGTGGCAGGCGGACCCGACGTAGCATGCCGGACATGACCACCACCCCGGATCGCCACCGCGTGCAGCTTCCCGGCATCAGCTCGCGCGCCTACGAACATCCTGCCGATCGGTCCGCGCTGGTCGCCCTCCGGTCGCTCAGCGGGTTCGACACGGTGCTCAAGCAGATGTCCGGCCTGGTCAGCGAGCGCCGCCTGCGCCTGATCTACCTCGCCTCGGCCGTGCGGACCAGCGACACCCAGTTCCGAGCCCTGCACGACATGGGCCGCGACGCGGCCTACACGCTCGACCTCCACCGCATTCCCGAGGTCTACGTGCAGCAGAGCCCGCTGGCGCAGGCGAAGGCGATCGGCTTCGACGACCCGTTCATCGTCGTCACGACCGGCCTCCTCGACCTGATGGACGAGGAGGAGCAGCGCTTCGTCATCGGCCACGAGACCGCCCACATCCTGTCGGGCCACGCGGTCTACCGCACCATGCTCGACATCCTGACCCGGCTGGCTACCCGCGTGGCCTGGATTCCGCTCGGCTACATCGGCCTGCGCGCGATCGTGGCCGGCCTGGAGGAGTGGCACCGCAAGTCCGAGCTGTCCGCCGACCGTGGCGGCCTGCTCTGCGGCCAGGACTCCGACGCGGCGCTGCGCGCCCTGATGAAGCTCGCCGGCGGCTCGCGCCTGCACGAGATGAACATCGAGGCCTTCCTCGACCAGGCGCGGGAGTACGACACCGCGGGCGACGTCCGTGACGGCCTGCTCAAGGTCCTCAACCTGCTGGGCACCACCCACCCGTTCGCCGTCTCCCGCGTCGCCGAGCTCGACAAGTGGCGCCGCGGCGGCGAGTACGACACGATCATCGCCGGGGAGTACCCCCGCCGCACCGACGACGCCAACGCGAAGATCTCCGAGGAGATCAGGGCCGCCGCCCGCTCCTACCGCGACTCCTGGTCGCAGTCCCAGGACCCGTTCATCGGCGTCCTGCGCGACGTGGCCGAAGGCGCCGTCAACGCCGGAGAGCGCATCTTCAATCGCTTCTCCCGCCGCGATGGAAATTAACGGAGAGTTCCACCGAAAGGGTCCGGGCAGCTGTTCCCGGACCCTTTTCCATGCGAGCCATCCATAAGCAGGATTGTCCTGTTACCGCGTCACGAGAATGACGAAGCCGGATAACCGCACCGGCGCCCCGCCCTCCCGAGGCACCCGGGTCGCCACACCGGCCGGGGTCGCCCGGCCTCCGCCGACCCCGCCGCGGGGAAGTCCCTCCCCGCGCCGCCCCCGGACCGGACCCCCTACACGAGGAGGGCGATCGCGCGTACGGCCGCGGAGCACAGGGCGACGAACCCGCCCAGCACGGCCAGCGCGCGCAGACCCTCCTTGCGGAGCTCGACGAGCTCGGCGCCGATCCGCTCGATCTCCCTGCCGAGGATGCCCCCGCAGACGACGCCGAACACGACGCCGGCGACGGCGACCGGGGCGGGGTGCGCCCACCAGTCGGGCGGCAGCGAGCCACCGAGGGTCAGCCAGAGCGCGCACCCGGCGAGGGCCGCCGCCGGCAGCCCCGGCCACACGAGGGCGGCCAGCAGCGAGACGGCGAAGGTCAGCGGGAACCCCAGCACCCGCAGGATCGCCCGGGTCCTGACCGACTTGCGCTTCCTGACCAGCCAGTGACCGACCCACAGCGTACGGGCCAGCGTGGCGAACAACCCGGTGACGGCGAAGGTTGCCGGCGGCCAGATGGCCGTGGCCACGACGCACGGGACGGCCAGGACGGCCAGCAGGAGCAGCGCCGCGTTGCCCGCGGGCAACGGCCCCGCCCTGCCCTCGCCCCGGAGCTCTCCGGCCGCACCGCGCCTCCCCTTACCCGCCTGGCGCCGGACGGTCCTGGCCGCGGCGGCCGGGCGCCCACCGCGGGACGTCTCGGCGGCCACGGGGACCCGGCCGGTCCTGGACGCCTCACCGACCGCGGCGGCCGGACGCCCGCCACGGGACGCCTCACCGACCGCGGCGGCCGGGCGGCCGCCGCGGGACGTCTCACCCGCCACCGGGAGCACCCGCGCCGCACGAGCCGCCTCACCGGCGGGGACCGCCCGCCCGCCGCGTGGCGTGCCGTCCGCACCGGCCGGGGGCCGGGGCGCCCGCCCCGCGCCGTCCGCCGGGGCGGGCGGCCGTCCCCTGCCGGTCTCCGCCCTGGCCGCCCTGCCGCCCCTGGCGGGATCCTCACCCTTGGCGGCGGGCTTGGAGCGGCTCTCCTGCTTCCTGGCCGGGCCGGTTCTCTCCCCCGCCGGAGCCGGCGACTTCCGGACCGCCCCCACCTCTGACGGGATCACGCGGGCCAGGCGGCCCAGGCGCCCGGTGAGGAGCGCCGCGGTGGGGCG
The DNA here is from genome assembly GCF_051918855.1 of Streptosporangium sp. H16. Lineage (NCBI taxonomy): Bacteria > Bacillati > Actinomycetota > Actinomycetes > Streptosporangiales > Streptosporangiaceae > Streptosporangium > Streptosporangium sp. H16. The sequence continues at coordinate 22,986 of NZ_JBPXMD010000013.1, read as the reverse complement.
CTTGGCCGGCTCGCGGTGGAGGGCGGCGCGGATCAGCGGCAGCAGAGCGGCCGGGACGCCCTCGAGGTCGGCCTGGCCGTTGAGGATCGCGTACATCTGCGCCTCGACGGTGCCCCCGCCGAAGGTGGGGCGGCCGGTCGCGGCGAAGGCCACGGTGGCCGCCCAGGCGTGCACGTCGGCGGGCTCGCCCACGTGCTCGTCGGCGAACAGCTCGGGGGCGGCGTAGCCGGGAGTGCCCAGGAAGGTGCCGGTCAGGGTGAGCCGGGTGGCGTCCAGGACGTGGGCGATGCCGAAGTCGATGAGGACGGGCTCGTCGTCTCCGTCGACCACCACGTTGGCCGGTTTGAGGTCGCGGTGCACGACCCCTGCCGCGTGGATGATCGACAGGGCGACGGCCAGCCCCTGCGCCACGCTGAGCAGGGCACCGTCCCGCAAGGGGCCGTCGCGGCGCACCCGCTCCAGGAGAGTGTCACCCTCGATGTGCTCCATGACCAGGTAGGGCCGGTCACCGTCGAGGTCGGCGTCGACGACGCGGGCGACGTAAGGGCTCTCCACCCTGCGGAGGGCGCGAACCTCTCTCTCCAGGCGCACCCGGGCCTCGGAGCCGGCGTCGTGGACGTCGTGGAGCACCTTGAGCGCGACGTTGTCACCCCGGCGGCTGGAGGCGAGGTAGACCTCGCCCATTCCCCCACGGCCGAGACGTTCCAGCAACGTGTAGGGACCGACCCGCCCGAGACGACCCACGTGACCTCCTGCGTCGGCCACATGGGTCAGGGACCGCTGCGCCTATCGGGTCGCTCACTCCCGCTCGCTTCCCTGCTCTCCAGCCATAGGAGACCACACCATAGCGGGCGAGTGTGACGTTTTCCCGATGGCACGCCGGACTCCCGGAAAGATCCGGGAAAGCGGGACGCTCCGCGGGCACGGGGCCCGCCGGGCTCGGGTCACGCCACGGGCCGGGCGTCTCAGGGCCGGCACACCGGCCCGCGGTCCGGGTCTTCCAGCAGGCTGTCGAGTCTCGCGGTGGGTTCCGCCGACAGGTCCCGGCGTCCGGTACGGCGCCAGTTGACGTGCCCGCGGCTCTCCAGCAGCAACAGCAACCGGTCAGCACTAAAGAGGACGAGACCTATGAAAAGGAACGCAACGACGATTTCCATAGAATCCAGTCAAACCACTGGCTACCGAGATTACATGGAGCGACACGCCGTAACGCTCGGCAACCAAAGAGAGGCGCGAACGAGATCCCCGACGAACCTCTGGAGTACCGGCTACACCATAGGGCCCGGGCAGGACCCCCGCGTGCCGAACCGGGGCATCGGCGGCCCGCGTCACCCCGGAACTCCGGCGCCCGGGGCACCCGCGACACCGGGGACACCCCGGGTGCCGCCGTGCCGCGGCACACACGACACCCGGGAGGCCTCCACCGAGGAACTATCGGGAGGCGGCCTCGGGCGAGGCGAGGACCGTACCCTCGGCCGTGCGCAGGTGGCCCTCGCCGGTGTAGACCCACTTGGTCGAGGTCAGCTCCGGCAGGCCCATGGGACCGCGCGCGTGCAGCTTCTGGGTGGAGATGCCGATCTCCGCGCCGAAGCCGAACTCCCCGCCGTCGGTGAACCGGGTCGAGGCGTTGACCGCCACGGCCGCGGAGTCGACCAGCGCGACGAACCTGCGGGAGGCGCTGACCGAGCGCGTGACGATCGCGTCGGTGTGGGCCGAGCCGTACTTCCTGATGTGCGCCACCGCGTCCTCCAGCGAGTCGACCACGGCGGCGGCGATGTCCAGCGAGAGGTACTCCATCCGGAAGTCCTCCTCCTCGGCGGGCACCACGTCGCCGTACGCCGCGACGCGCGCGTCGCCGTGCACCGTGACGCCCTCCGCCGCCAGCGCCGCCAGCGCGCGCGGCACGAAGGCGTCGGCCACGGCCGCGTGCACCAGGAGCGTCTCGGCGGAGTTGCACACCGAGGGCCGCTGGACCTTGGAGTTGATCAGGATCTGGATCGCGAGGTCCTGGTCGGCGTCGGCGTCGACGTAGACGTGGCAGTTGCCCACGCCGGTCTCGATCACCGGGACGGTGGACTCCTCCACCACCGAGTTGATCAGCGAGGCGCCGCCGCGCGGGATCAGCACGTCGACCAGGCCGCGAGCCCGCATGAGCTCCTTGACCGAGTCGCGGCTCTGCCCGGGGACCAGCTGGACGGCCCCGGCGGGCACCTGGGTGCCCGCCAGCGCCTCCTGCATGATCCTAACGAGGACCGTGTTCGACGCGTACGCGCTGGACGAGCCGCGCAGCAGGGTGGCGTTGCCGCTCTTGAGGCAGAGCGCCGCGGCGTCCACGGTCACGTTGGGGCGGCCCTCGTAGATGATGCCGATCACGCCGAGCGGGACCCGGAGCTGGCGCAGCTCCAGCCCGTTGGGCAGTGTGTTGCCCCGGATCACCTCGCCGACGGGGTCGGGAAGGTCGGCGACCTGACGGACCGCCTCGGCGATCGCCCCGATCCTCGCCTCGTCGAGGCGGAGGCGGTCGATCATGTACTCGGAGATCCCGCTCTCCCTGGCCCTCTCCACGTCGAGCGCGTTGGCCGCGACGATCTCGGCGGAGGCGGCCACGAGCGCGTCGGCCATCACGCGGAGCGCGGCGTCCTTCGGCGCCCTCGGCAGCGGGGCCAGCTCGGCGGCGGCCTCTTTCGCCGCCAGGGCAACCTTCAGGAAGTCCTCGGACATCTCGCGCTCCAAAAGAACTAGTTGTGGGATTCCAGTATGACGATGTCGTCGCGGTGGATCAGCTCTCGCTCGTACTCGGGCCCCAGGGTGGCGGCCAGCTCCCGGGTGGAGCGTCCCAGCAGCTCGGGAATCTCCCCCGCGTCGAAGTTGACCAGGCCGCGCGCGACCACCCGGCCGAACGGCCCGCACAGGTCCACCGGATCGCCCGCCGCGAACTCGCCCTCGACGGAGGTGACCCCGGCCGGAAGCAGCGACTTGCGGCGGCTCACCACCGCCTCGACGGCGCCGGAGTCCAGGTGGAGACGGCCGCGGCCGGTGGTGGCGTGGGCCAGCCAGAGCAGGCGGGTGCCCGGGTGGCGCCCGCCGGGGTGGAAGTAGGTGCCGACGTCGGTTCCCGCGAGGGCCTGGGCGGCGTGCGCGGCGGCGGTCAGCACCACGGGCACGCCCGCCCCTGTGGCGATCTTGGCGGCCTGGACCTTGGTGATCATGCCTCCGGTGCCGACCGCGCCGCCCTTTCCGAGCTCGACCCCGACGAGGTCTTCCGGCCCGCGTATCTCGGCGAGCCTGCGGGCACCGGGACGGCGGGGATCGCCGTCGTAGAGGGCGTCCACGTCCGACAGCAGCACCAGCGCGTCGGCCCGGGTCAGGTGGGCGACCAGCGCGGCGAGCCGGTCGTTGTCGCCGAAGCGGATCTCGTCGGTGGCCACGGTGTCGTTCTCGTTGACCACCGGGACGATGCCCAGCTCCAGCAGCCGGGCCAGCGTGCGCTCGGCGTTGACGTGGTGCGAGCGGCGCATCATGTCGTCGGCGGTGAGCAGCACCTGGCCGACCCGCAGGCCGTACCGGGCGAAGGAGGAGGTGTAGCGGGCCACCAGCACGCCCTGGCCGACCGAGGCGGCGGCCTGCTGGGTGGCGAGGTCGCGCGGCCTGGCGGGCAGGCCCAGCGGGCCGAGCCCCGCCGCGATCGCACCGGAGGAGACCAACACGATCTGGGTGCCCGCCTTCCGCCGGGCGCCCAGCACGTCGACCAGGGCGTCCACCCGGTCGACGTCGATCATTCCCTGCGGGGTGGTGAGCGAGGACGAACCCACCTTCACGACGAGGCGTGAAGCCGTACGGATCCGTTCGCGCGCAGAGTCCACGACACGCACCTCTCGAAGATGATCACTTGGAAGATCAGGCTATCCGAACCGCCCGGACAGGCGGGGCCGGGAGCGGCACCGCCGGGACGATCCCGCTAACCGAGCCGGTTGTCAGAGCCGCGCGGCCCCTGGCGCACGGCCTCCGCGTTGAGCGTCGGCTGCCAGTCGAAGATGTAGCCGCTCTCCATGGAACCGATGATCACCTCGGCCCCGGCCTTCGCACCGGCCTTGGTGAGCTCCTCCTCGACACCGAGCCGCTCCAGGCGGTCCGCCAGGTAGCCCACGGCCTCGTCGTTGGTGAAGTCGGTCTGGCGGATCCACCGCTCCGGCTTGACGCCGGTGACCTGGAAGGTGCGCTCGTCGACCCTGCGGACGGCGAATCCCGCGTCGCCGTGCTGCTTGGGCCTGATGACCAGGCGGGTCGGCTCCAGGACGGGAGCGGCGGCCCTGGCGGCGGCGACCATCTCGCCCATGGCGTAGGTCAGCTCCTTGAGCCCGTCGTGGGTGGCCGCGGAAATCGTGAAGACCCGCAGGCCCCGCTCCTCGAGCATCGGCCGCACGATGTCGGACAGCTCGCGGGCGTCGGGCACGTCGGACTTGTTGAGCACCGCCAGGCGCGGCCGGTCCTCCAGCTTGCCGTACGCCGCCAGCTCGGCCTCGATGGCCTCGTAGTCGCTGATCGGGTCGCGGCCCGGCTCCATCGTGGCGCAGTCGATCACGTGCACGAGCGTGTTGCAGCGCTCGACGTGACGCAGGAACTCGTGCCCCAGACCCTTGCCCTGCGAGGCGCCGGGGATCAGGCCGGGCACGTCGGCGACGGTGAAGATGGTCTCGCCCGCGGTGACCACCCCGAGGTTGGGGACCAGGGTGGTGAACGGGTAGTCGGCGATCTTCGGGCGGGCGGCGGAGAGCGCGGCGATCAGGGAGGACTTGCCCGCGCTGGGGAAGCCGACGAGCGCCACGTCGGCGACGCTCTTCATCTCCAGCATGACGTCGACCTCGTCACCGGGCTCGCCGAGCAGCGCGAAACCGGGGGCCTTGCGCTTGGCGGAGGCCAGGGCGGCGTTGCCGAGCCCGCCGTGCCCGCCCTCGGCGATCACGTAGCGGGTACCCGCGCCGATCAGGTCGATCAGGACCTCGCCGGTGTCGGCGTTCTTGACCACGGTGCCGTCGGGCACCGGGATGATGATGTCGCCGCCGTTGGCGCCGTCGCGGTTGGCGCCCTGCCCCTGCTTGCCGTTGTCGGCCTTGCGGTGCGGGCGGCGGTGATACTCCAGGAGGGTCGCCGTGTTGGCGTCGACCTCCAGGATCACGTCACCGCCCCGGCCACCGTTGCCCCCGTCGGGGCCCCCCAGCGGCTTGAACTTCTCCCGATGGACAGAGGCGCAGCCGTTTCCCCCGTCACCGGCCTTGATGTGCAGGACCACCTGGTCCACAAAGTCCGGCATGTCTACTTTCCTACCTCTATCTACGGGAACTTCTGCTGAAAACACGAACAGGGGTGGACCGCATGAATGCGATCCACCCCTGCCGTAACGTCTGTCGGCGCGAATCTACTCCGCGACCGGGACGATGCTCACCGCGCGGCGCCCGCGCTTGACACCGAACAGAACGTGGCCCGCGGCCAGCGCGAACAGCGTGTCGTCACTTCCACGGCCGACGTTGTCGCCGGGGTGGAAGTGGGTGCCGCGCTGACGAACGATGATCTCGCCGGCGTTGACCAGCTGACCGCCGAAGCGCTTCACACCGAGCCGCTGGGCGTTGGAGTCGCGGCCGTTCCGAGTGGACGACGCGCCCTTCTTGTGTGCCATCTCGCAAAACTCCCGAAACTCAGGCCTGGTCGATGCCGGTGATCTTCACCTGGGTGTACCGCTGGCGGTGACCCTGGCGCTTCTTGTACCCCGACTTGTTCTTGTACTTCAGAATCCGGATCTTCGGACCCTTGGTCTCACCGAGAATCTCGGCGGCAACCGTGAACTTGCCCGCCTCGGTGGTCACGTCGCCGTCGTTGACGACGAGGACCGTCGGCAGCGAAACCGTGGAACCGACCTCGCCGGCGACCTTGTCCACTTCAAGGACGTCACCGACGGAGACCTTCTGCTGCCTGCCGCCGCAACGAACGATCGCGTACACCGCGGAACCCTTCTTCTGACTGCTTGCTCGCTGGATGCTGCGCCCCGCATCCGGCTGTGGTCATTGATGACGTACCGGGTAGGCGCGCGAACAGGGCGCGCCATGAGCGCACCGGTTCACCAGGGTACCGGATTGACGGTGTCCTGGTCGAACCGGGCGGAACGTCGGGGGTGCCGGTCTTCGGCCCCGTCCCTGTGCGGGACGGGGTCTAATCGGCCGGCCTGGCCTTGCGGGAACGTCTCCGCCCCCGGCCAGAAGCCTGTGCTGCCTGACCGTCCTCGTGCTGGACTCCGTCAAGCGCATCGGTCACCGTATCACGGCCTGAGGGGTCACCGGCCGCCACCGCGTGGTTACCGTCCTTGCCGAGCTTCTCCGCGACGGCCTTCTCCACGGCCATCTTGCCCTGGGTGCCGCGCGGCTCGGGCTTGCCCTCGACCGGTTCGGACGAGACGTGCAGGCCACGGCCGTTGCAGCACTCACAGACGGTCGAGAAGGCCTCCAGGAGGCCCTGGCCGACCCGCTTGCGCGTCATCTGGACCAGGCCCAGGGAGGTCACCTCGGCCACCTGGTGCTTGGTACGGTCGCGGGCCAGGCACTCCAGCAGCCGCCGCAGCACCAGGTCCCGGTTGTTCTCCAGCACCATGTCGATGAAGTCGATGACGATGATGCCGCCGATGTCGCGCAACCTGAGCTGGCGGACGATCTCCTCGGCCGCCTCCAGGTTGTTGCGGGTGACGGTCTCCTCGAGGTTGCCGCCCTGGCCGGTGAACTTGCCGGTGTTGACGTCGACCACGGTCATGGCCTCGGTCCTGTCGATCACCAGCGAGCCGCCGCTGGGCAGCCAGACCTTGCGCTCCATCGCCTTGGCGATCTGCTCGTCGATCCGGTACGCGGCGAAGACGTCGCCGCCCTCCTCCCACCTGCTGAGGCGGTCGGCCAGGTGCGGGGCGACGTAGCGGACGTACTCGTCGACCGTCTCCCACACGTCGCCCGCGACGACCAGCGAGGCGAAGTCCTCGTTGAAGACGTCGCGGACCACCCGGACGGTGAGGTCGGGCTCGGAGGAGAGCAACTCGGGCGCGCTCGCCGACTTGGCCTTGCGCTGGATGTTCTCCCACTGCGCCGACAGCCGGGCCACGTCGCGGGCCAGCTCGTCCTCCGACGCGCCCTCGGCGGCCGTACGGACGATGACCCCCGCGTTCTCCGGCATGACCTTCTTCAGGATGCTCTTGAGGCGGGTGCGCTCCTTGTCGGGGAGCTTGCGGCTGATGCCGGTCATCGAGCCGTCGGGCACGTAGACCAGGTAACGTCCCGGCAGGCTGATCTGGCTCGTCAGGCGGGCGCCCTTGTGGCCCATCGGGTCCTTGGTGACCTGCACCAGCACCGACTGGCCCGACTTCAGCGCCACCTCGATCCGCTTGGGCTGTCCTTCCAGCCCGGCGGTGTCGAAGTTCACCTCGCCGGCGTACAGGACCGCGTTGCGGCCCTTGCCGATGTCAACGAACGCCGCCTCCATGCTCGGCAGGACGTTCTGCACCTTGCCGAGGTAGACGTTGCCCACGTACGACTGGCTCGCCTCGCGGTTGACGTAGTGCTCGACGAGGACACCGTCCTCCAGCACCGCGATCTGGGTGCGCCCACCGGTGCGGCGGACCACCATCATGCGCTCGACGGACTCCCTGCGGGCCAGGAACTCCGACTCGGTGATGATCGGCGGACGCCTGCGGCCGAGCTCGCGGCCCTCGCGGCGGCGCTGCTTCTTGGCCTCCAGGCGGGTCGAGCCGCGCACGCTCTGCACCTCGTCCACCGAGGTGCTGCGCCCGGCGCGGGGCGCGCGGATGCGCACCACCGTGTTCGGCGGGTCGTCCGGGACGTCGCCGGGCTCGTCGGTGCCCCTGCGCCGCCTGCGACGACGCCGGCGCGAGCTGCCGCTCTCCGAGTCGTCGTCCTGCTCGGCCTCTGACCGCTCCTCGTCGTCCTGCTCTGCCTCGGTCTCCTCGGACTCGTCGAGGTCGCGCGCCTTGCCGCGGCCCCGGCCGCCCCTGCGGCGCCGCCGCCGGCGGCCGCTGCCGTCGTCGTCGCCGTCGGAGTCGTCGTCCTCGATCTCCTCGGCGAGCTCGGCCTTCTCGGCCCTGTCGACCTTCTCGGCCCTGTCGACCTTCTCGGCCCTGTCGGCGTTCGGCTCGGCGGGCTCGGGCTCCGGCTCGGCGGGCTGGACCGGCGCGGGCCGCGTGGCGGGCTGAGCGGCCCGCTGCGGGTCGGGGGCCTGGAACAGCGGCTGGAACACCGCGGCGGGCGCCTGGAAGGTCACCGAGGGAACCTCGGAACGTTCCTGGCCGGCCAGCCCGAAGGGGTCGGCGAACAGGACGGACCGCTCCTCGACGATGTCCTCGCCCGCGGGCTCGTCGTCGAGCGGCTCGTCGGCGGGCAGGTCGAGCAGCAGCTCCGCCTCGACCTCCTCCGCCTCCTCCGCGTCGGCCGGGGACACGTCGGGGACGCTCCGCTCGGCCTGCGGCGCCTCGCGCGGGGCGGCCTTCTTGCGCGTACGGGTGCGCTTGGCGGGAGCGGCGGGCGCCTCCTGGGGCGCGGGCTCGGCTCCGGTCTCGGCCTCGGCGAAAGGCTGGGGGACGGCGAAGGGGTCCGGCACGGCGGGCGGCGTCACCGCGGGCGCCGCGGGCGCCGTCGTCTCCGCGACCGGCGCGGGCCCCGCCTCGGCGGGCTCGACGGGCTCGGCGACCGGCTCGGCCGGCGACTTCTTCGCACGGCTACGCCGTGTGGTGGTGGTCGTGCCGTCCGCCACGGCCGTCTTGCGCCTGCTGGCACGCTTGGGGGCCGCCACCGCGGGCTCCGGCGCCTCGGCCGGTGGCTCCGCCGCGGGTGCGGGGGCCGCGGGCGGCGCGGAAGGCGCGGTCTGCGCGGGTGGGGCCGTGACCGCGGGTGCCGGCTCCGGCTCCTCCGGCGGAGGTCCGGCGGGCCGGCTCGCCGCCCTGCGGCGGGTCGCCGGTGGCCGGGTGTCTTCTGTTGTCGTATCCCCGCCAGGGGTGTTCACCCCGGCGATGGGCTCGTTGTCGAGCATGCGGGCGCTCTCCCGTTCAGCTCCCGGGCGCGTCTCCGCGCCGCGCGGGAGCTCTCGTCTCTCACTGTCCGCCAGGCCTGGGGCCCGGCGCCAAGTCCTATATGTCGCCGCCGACGTGCCTGCCCACCGGTTCCGCTTCGCCGCCGCGCGTGATGTCGCGGTCCAGGCCGAACGGATCGGCGGGCTCACCGGTGTGAACGTCCAGCGGGCCCTGCGCCAGCCTGGTCACCTCGGGGGGCACCGGCGGCGCGAAGTCAGCCACAAGACGCAGTCCAGTGAGAACGTCGTCGGGTCGAACGGCAGGAGTTTCGTGCCGTACAACCATGCGAAGTATGACACATGGCTGACTGGACGCCTGACCTGCTGTTGTCTCAGTTCTCTCAAATACCCCGAGGCTCAGCACCGCTTCACGTGCGTCGAAGCGTCGCATCCCCTTCTTCGTAAGGCGTTCGACCTCGATGTGGTCCGTGGCGACGAATTTCTCGGCCGCGGCCCCGGCGAGGGCGAGATCGGCTCCTGGCAGCCGCAGCTCCCACGCCGAGCACTCCATCTGGTCGGCCAGGCTCGCGGAGCCCGCCTCGACGACGTCGAGCACGTCGAGACCGGGCGGCAGCGAGGCGTCCAGGGCGGCTCGCAGCCGCTCGGGGTCACACTCGCGCGTCACGCTGATCTCGAAGTATTCGGCCTCGCTGGCGACCCCGGTGGGGGCGGCCGCTCCCACGTAGGAGATCTTCGGGTGGGGCGAGAAGCCCGCGCTGAACGCCACCGGGACGTCGGCTCTCCGGACCGCCCGTTCGAGGGCCCTGGTGATGTCGCGGTGACTGGTGAAGCGCAGGCGGCCGCGCTTGGCGTAGCGCACGCGCAGGCGCTGCACCACGGGCGCGGGCGGCGGCCCGTCGGGAGCGGGTTTCAGGGTGGTGTCGTCCTTCCCAAGTCGTGGTCGTCGTTTCGGGGGCGGTGCTCACGCACCGCCCACCTCAGACAACCGTCAGTGGCAGCAGCTTCTTCCCGGTGGGCCCGATCTGGATCTCGGTCCCCATCGTGGGGCAGACGCCGCAGTCGTAACACGGGGTCCAGCGGCAGTCCTCGACCTCGACGTCGTTGACCGCGTCCTGCCAGTCCTGCCAGAGCCACTCGCGGTCGAGACCGGCGTCCAGATGGTCCCAGGGCAGGACCTCGTTCTCCTCGCGCTCGCGCGTGGTGTACCAGTCGACGTCGACGCCGACCTCGGCGGCGGCGTCCATCCAGCGCTGGTAGGAGAAGTGCTCGCTCCAGCCGTCGAACCGGCCGCCCCCCGCCCACACCTCACGGATGACCTTCCCGACCCGGCGGTCTCCCCGGGAGAGCAGGCCCTCCACGATCGAGGGCTTGCCGTCGTGGTAGCGAAGGCCGATGGCACGTCCGTAGTCCCGGTCGCCGCGCAGGGCGTCCTTCAAGGCCTTGAGCCTGCGGTCGACCGTCTCGTGGTCGGCCTGGCCGGCCCACTGGAACGGGGTGTGCGGCTTGGGAACGAAACCGCCGATGGAGACCGTGCAGCGGACGTCGCGCGACCCGGTGGCCTCGCGGCCCGCCTTGATGACCTTCTTGGCCAGGTCGGCGATGCCCTGGACGTCGGCGTCCTCCTCGGTGGGCAGGCCGCACATGAAGTAGAGCTTCACCTGCCGCCAGCCCTGGGTGTACGCGGTGGTGACCGTCCTGATCAGGTCTTCCTCGGTGACCATCTTGTTGATCACCTTGCGCATCCGCTCGGAACCGCCCTCGGGAGCGAACGTCAGGCCCGAGCGGCGACCGTTGCGGGAGAACTCGTTGGCCAGGTCGATGTTGAAGGCGTCGACCCGGGTCGAGGGCAGCGACAGGGAGGTGTTGGTGCCCTCGTAGCGGTCGGCCAGCCCCTTGGCGACCTCGCCGATCTCGGAGTGGTCGGCCGAGGAGAGCGACAACAGGCCGACCTCGTTGAAACCGGACGCCTTGACGCCCGCCTCGACCATGTCGCCGATCGTGGTGATCGAGCGCTCCCGCACCGGACGGGTGATCATGCCGGCCTGGCAGAACCGGCACCCCCGGGTGCACCCGCGGAAGATCTCCACGCTGAACCGCTCGTGCACGGTCTCGGCCAGCGGGACCAGCGGCTTCTTGGGGTAGGGCCACTCGTCCAGGTCCATCACGGTGTGCTTGTGGATCCGCCACGGCACGCCCGACCTGTTGGGCGCGACGCGCTGGATCCGGCCGTCGGCGTGGTAGTCGACGTCGTAGAACTTCGGCACGTAGACCCCGCCGGACTCGGCCAGCCGCATCAGCAGCCCGTCGCGCCCGCCGGGCCTGCCCTCGGCCTTCCACTCGCGGATGACCTCGGTGATCGCGATGGCGATCTGCTCCCCGTCGCCCAGCACGGCGGCGTCGAGGAAGTCTGCGATCGGCTCGGGGTTGAACGCCGCGTGACCGCCGGCCAGCACGATCGGGTCGTCCTCGCCCCGGTCGGCCGCCTCCAGCGGGATGCCCGCCAGATCCAGCGCGGTCAGCATGTTGGTGTAGCCGAGCTCGGTCGAGAAGGAGAGCCCGAGCACGTCGAACGCCCGTACGGGCCGGTGCGCGTCGACCGTGAACTGGGGCACGCCCTCGGAGCGCATGAGCGCCTCGAGGTCGGGCCAGACCGCGTAGGTCCGCTCGGCCAGCGTCTCCGGCAGCTCGTTGAGGATCTCGTAGAGAATCTGGACGCCCTGGTTGGGCAGCCCGACCTCGTAGGCGTCCGGATACATCAGCGCCCAGCGGACCGTGGCCTCGTCCCAGTCCTTGACGGTCGAGTTGAGCTCACCTCCGACATACTGGATCGGCTTCTGCACCCTGGGCAGGAGCGCTTCCAGGCGGGGAAACAGCGACTCGACAGACATGCCTTCAAGAATATCCGCCTGGAGAGGGTGCCACAGGCGGTCGTCGCCCGCTCACGGCGAGCCGGGCCGGTGACGCGGCTCCTCACGGGCGGTGCGAACGCCGCACGCGGCACGGGTGCGGAAACGGTCATCGGAGCGGCTGCCTGCGCATGTGGATCGCCTGGAGCAGGCCGAAGGCGATCATATTGGCGAAGGTGGCGGTGCCGCCGTAGGAGACGAACGGCAGGGGAAGGCCGGTGATCGGCATGATCCCGATGGTCATCCCGATGTTGACGAACGACTGGAAGGCCAGCCAGCACACGATCGAACCGGCCACCAGCGCGCCGAACCGGTCGTCACACTCGCGTGCGATCCGCACCCCGCGCACCAGGATCACCCCGAGCAGCGCCACCACGGTGACCGAGCCGAGGAAACCGAACTCCTCCCCCGCCACCGTGAAGATGAAGTCGGTGTGCTGCTCGGGCACGAAACGGCCGGTGGTCTGGCCACCCCCGAACAACCCCTTGCCGAACACCTCCCCCGACCCGATCGCGATCAGCGACTGGGTGCTGTTGTAGCCGACGCCGCGAGGATCGCTGGCCGGGTTGAGGAACGCGGTGAACCGGGCGATCTGGTACGGCTCCAGGACGTCGAGGAACCACACGGCCACCCCCGCGCCGACCACGCTGAGGGTGAGCCCGGCGATCCAGCGCTTGCGGACCCCCGCCACGACGATCGTGCCGGCGGTAATCACCCCGATGACCATCGTGGTGCCCAGATCGGGCTGGAGCATCACCAGGCCCATGGTGAACATGGACACCACCAGCGCGATCACGACGTCGAACCCGCGTGGCCGGTCGGTGCCCCTGACGGGCTGGGTCAGCAGCATGGCGAGCATCAGCACCAGGCCGAGCTTGGCGAACTCCGACGGCTGGAACGCGAAACCGCCGCCCAGCATGATCCACGAGTGGGCGCCGTTCACGGTGCTGCCGAGCGGCGTGATCACCAGGATCAGCCCGACCAGCGTCGCGCCGTAGATCAGCGGCGCGAAGACCCGCAGCGCCCTGTGGTCCACCATCGCGGCCGTACCGGCCAGCACGGCACCGATGACGAGGTTGAGGATGTGCTTCTTGACCAGCCCCGTGGAGCCGGCCGCCCACGTCCTGGTCGACGACCAGACCAGCATCGTGCCGATCACCGCCAGCGCGGCGACGGCGACCAGCATCAGCCCGTCCATCCGGCCCACCGTGGAGGCGGCCGCCACCGTCCGGCCGGCCAGGGACGCCCTCGGCGGCGCGGCCGCCCGGTTCACGCCGCCTCCCCGGCGGACGTCACCACCGGCGCCCCCGCGAGCCCCACCGCGGACACCGCGGCGGAGACCATGGCGGGCACCGCGGCGGGCACGCCCGTGGACGCCCGCGCGAATGTTCCCTCCCGCACAGGCACAGGCGTCATCGAGGTCGTCATCGCGACACCGTCCCGTCCTTGGCGATCACCGGGAGCGCCCTCGCCGGGCGCCCGCCCGGCAGGACCGAGGAGGACGGCTTCCCGTCAGGCTTGAAGCCGTAGATGCCCTCGTAGATCTTCCGTACCGCCGGAGCCGCGGTCTGACCGCCCATCCCGCCCTGGGACACCATGGCGACGATCACGAACCGCGGCTTGTCCGTCGGGGCGAACGAGGCGAACCAGGACGTGTCAGCCTTGCCGTAGACCTCGGCGGTGCCGGTCTTCCCACCGATCTTGACCTTGTCCATGGGGAACCCCGAGAAGGCCCCGGCCGCGGTGCCGTCGGAGGCGACCTCGCTCAACGCGCCCTTGATGTAGGCCCGCTCCTCCCGCGTGATCGGCAGTTTGCCCACCACCGGCACCTTGATCTCCTTGACCTTGGTGCCGTCGGGACGCACCAGTGCCCAGCCCACCCTGGGGCTGCGCAGCTTGCCGTCCCCGACCAGCGCCGCGTAGGCCGCCGCCAGCTGCAGCGGCGTCACCAGCACGTCGCCCTGCCCGATGGAGAAGTTGGCGGCGTCACCCGGCCGCCACTGGAATCCCTCCAGGCAGTTCTCGTACGCCAGCCGCTTGAGGAACGCGGCCCTGCTGGGACTGCTCTTGGCCACCTCCGGATAGCCGGTCTTGGACCGCCTGCAGTTGTCCTCCTTGGTCACCGCCCAGAGCGCCTTCTTCCACGCCCGGTCGGGGATCCTGCCCGGCGACTCGCCCGGCAGATCGATGCCCGTGGGGCGGCCGAACCCGTAGGCGCGCGCCATGTTCGCCATCGGCTCCTTGGGCCTCCCCTTGGGATTGAGCCCGCCGTCGCGCAACCACTGCTCGTACGCCGCCCGGTAGAAGATCGTGTCGCACGACTTCACCAGCGCCATGTGCAGGTTGAGAACGCCCAGCCCGATGCCGCGGAAGTTGTTGAACGGCCGGTCGCCGACCATGAAGGACCCCGGGCAGTCATACTTGCCGTGCAGCGGGTAGCCGTCCCTGAGCATCGCCGACACCGACGACACCTTGAACGTCGAACCGGGCGCGAACTCGCCCTTGATCGCCCTCGACACCAGCGGCTTGCCGGTCTTGCCGGACAGCAGGCGCTGGTACTCCGTCTCGGAGATGCCCCCGCTCCAGACCGCCGGATCGTACGTCGGCGCGCTGGCCAGCGCGATCACCCGGCTGGTCCTCGCGTCCAGCACCACCGCCGCCGCCCCGTCGGCCTTGGGCGCGCCCTTCATCGCCTCGGCCAGCGCCTTCTCGGCCAGGGTCTGCACCCTGGCGTCGATGCTGGTGATGAGCGTGTCGCCCGGGATCGGCGACACGTGCCGCTCCACCCCGATGACCTTGCCGAGCCGGTCGACCTGCACCCGCCGCATCCCCGGCGTCCCCCGCAGCGGCACGTCGTAGACCGACTCCAGGCCGTCCCTGCCCATCAGGTCGACCCCGGAGAACGCCGCCCTGAGCCCGTCGCGCCTGTCCAGCTCCTCCTGCGTGATCGGCTGCAGGTAGCCGAGCGCCTGCGCGCCCGCGCCCTTGCGCGGATACTCCCGCACCGCCTGCACCTCGGCCGTGACCCCGGGGAACTCCTCCTGCCGCTCCAGGATCTGCAGGGCCTCGCGCGTGGTGACGTCGACGTCGATGGGGATCGGCTGGTACGGGGACCCCGGCCAGCAGGGACGGGCGATCCCGGGGCCGCACGCCCTGATCCGCTCCCGCAGCTCGGTGGGACGGCGTCCGAGCACGCCGGCCAGCCTCTGGAGCACCTCCTCACCGTTGCCCGCCATCCGGTTCAGGCGCGTACGGTCGACCGAGACCACCAGCGTGGTCCGGTTGCGCACCAGCGGACGGCCCGTCGCGTCGAGGATCTGCCCGCGCACCGCGGGAACGACGACGTCACGCGTGCGCGTCTCGGTCGCGGCCTTCACGTACTCCGTACCGCGCACCACCTGCACCTGCCAGAGCCTTACGGCGAGCAGCGCCAGCATCGACACCACCAGCACCTGCACCACGACCAGCCGCCCCCGCATCAGGCCCATGCCCCATCCTCCCCGCGCACCCGGCCGAAACCCCCGGCCCCCGACCTGCCCGGCCTCCCGCTCCCCTCGCGGCGAGACCCGCCGCGACCCCACGGCGTACGAGGCCGCGTACGAGGCCTCATAGGCGACTCCGCATGACGTGCCGGGGCACCCGGATGGGGCGCGACTCCGGCCCTCGGACGAGCCTTCGCACCATCCACACCACGGGTGGCGCGGCGAGCAGGTTGTAGGCCATCGCCTGCGGCAACACCGTCGTCAGCATGGAGACCCCGGTCCGCGGATCCCCCACCAGCGCGCCTGTCACCAGGGCGACCACGGGGCCGGCGACCGCGCAGGCCATCGCCGCGAGGGGCTCCGCGCCCGGCCGGCTCTCCACCGCGCGTCCCGCCATGAAGCCCATGAGGCAGAGCACGAGCGCGTTGTGCCCGAGCAGGTGCGCCGCCGGTGGCAGCAGGTCGCTGACGAGCCCGGCGGCGAAGCCCATGACCGCCCCCGCGGCGGCCCCGCGCGCCAGCGCGTACCCCACCACGGCGAGCAGAACCAGATCCGGTGCGGCATGCCCGGGCAGCGGCAGCCTGTTGACGACGGTCACCTGGACGATCATGATCCCTAGGAGCAGCAGCACGAAGGCCGCGTTGCGGCCCATCCCGTCAGGCCCCCTCTCGCCGGCCGCGAGGAGCCTCCGCCTCACGCGGGCCGGAGTCGGGTGAGCGTGGCGTGGACCGCTCCGGCGTCGAGGCCTTCGTCTCGCGCGGACCGGGCGGGAGCACCGCGTCACGCGGGTCGCGGTGCGGCGCCCGTACCACCACGCCGACCACGTCCAGCGCGGTGAGATCGGCGGACGGCCGCGCGTACGCGATGCGGGTCAGCTCACCCGGCGTGGCCTCCACCCGCTCCACCACCCCGATCGGCACCCCCGCCACGTACGGCGCGCCACGCTGGGAGCCGAAACTTACGATGCGGTGGCCCGGGGTGATCGGCGCGGTCGAGTCGAGCAGCCGGAAGCGGACCAGGCGGCCGTGCTCCCCCACGCCGTGTACCACCCCGATCTCGTTGCTGCCCTCCAGCCGGGCCCCGGCCGCCGAGGCGGGGTCGCTGAGCAGGACCACCGTCGAGGTGGACGGGCCCACCTGGACCACCCTGCCGACCAGGCCGTCGGCGTTCAGCACGGTCATCTCCGGGCGCACCCCGTCGGCGCGTCCCACGTCGAGTTCGACGGCATCCTCGAACCCGGGGGCGCCGCGCCGGGCGATCACCTGGGTGGGCAGGATCCGGTATCCGCCGGTCCCCGCGACACCGAGCAGCCTGCGAAGCTCCCGGGATCGCCCCCGATCGAGGCTCTGTGCCGCCAGGTCGTGCCTGAGCCGCTGGTTCTCCGCGCGCAGCCGCTCGATACGAGCGCGCGCCGAGGGAGCCCCGGCCATCGTCTCGAAGAACTCGCCGACCGGCCGCACGAGCCCCGCCCCCGCGCTCTCCGCGGCGCCGAACAGCGTCGTTCCGGCCGTCCTGAGCGGACCGAACGGCGACTCCGTGACCGAACGATGGTCGATGGTCACGAGCACGAGTGCGGCGGCCAGCAGCAACCCCAGGTTGACCCGTGCCCGGCGGGTGTCCTTCATCAGTGCCGCGGCTCGGGAACCAGGACCTGCTGCAAGGCGTCGAAGTCCTCGACGCACTTGCCCGAGCCGAGCGCGACGGAGTCGAGGGCGTTGTCGACGAGGTGGATCGGCATGCCGGTCTCGGCCTTCAGCCGCTCGTCCATGCCCTTGAGGAGCGCCCCGCCCCCGGTGAGGGCGATCCCGCGGTCCATCAGGTCTCCGGAAAGCTCGGGCGGGCACTTGTCGAGCGTCGTCTTGACCGCGTCGACGATCACGTTCAACGGCTCCTCGATGGCCTTGCGGATCTCCGCGGCCGACACCACGATCGTCTTGGGCAGGCCGCTGACCAGGTCGCGGCCCCGGATCTCGGCGTGACTCTCCTCGGGGAGCATGCACGCGGAGCCGATGGCCATCTTGATCTCCTCGGCGGTGCGCTCGCCGAGCATGAGCGAGTGCTCCTTCTTGGCGAAGGCGATGATCGCCTGGTCCATCTCGTCGCCACCCACCCTGATCGACTGGCTGGTGACCACGCCACCCATCGAGATGATCGCCACCTCGGTGGTGCCACCGCCTATGTCGATCACCATGTTGCCGGTGGGCTCGTGCACCGGGAGCCCGGCGCCGATCGCGGCGGCCATGGGTTCCTCGACGATGTAGACCCTGCGCGCCCCCGCCTGGTAACCGGCCTCCTTGACCGCTCGCTGCTCGACCCCGGTGATCCCGCTCGGCACGGCGATGATGATGCGCGGCTTGGCGAAGTGGCGGCGCTTGTGCACCCGCTGGATGAAATAGCGCAGCATGCGCTCGGTGACGTCGAAGTCGGCGATGACGCCGTCCTTGAGCGGGCGGATGGCCACGATGTTGCCGGGAGTGCGGCCTATCATCCGCTTGGCCTCGATACCAACAGCCACGATCTTCCCCGTCGCGGTGTTGATCGCTACGACGGACGGCTCGTTGAGCACGATCCCGCGACCTCGCACGTACACGAGGGTGTTCGCGGTGCCGAGGTCGACCGCCATGTCACGGCCCAGAAAAGCAAGATTGCTGCCCATGAGGAAGGCCGGCCTCCTTCCGTCAGGTCGTCGGCGAAAACTACGGAACGCACTCGAATCGTAACGTGACGTACCCACCATTGAGCGCAATGAGGCGGCCTGCCGCAGCAAAATCTTGGGTTGGCCGAATACACCGGGCCCCGCCGTCCACAAGGACGGCGGGGCCCGGCAAACGCGGCGAAAGCGTGCGTTCAGAAGCGATCCGGGAAGAAGATCTTGATCTCCCTTGCGGCGGACTCGGGAGAGTCGGAACCGTGGACGACGTTCTCGCCGATCTCCAGGGCGTGGTCGCCGCGGATGGTGCCGGGCGCGGACTTGACGGGGTCGGTGAGGCCGGCGAGACCGCGGAAGGCCTCGATGGCGCGCGGCCCCTCGAGCACCAGCGCGACCAGCGGGCCGGAGGTGATGAACTCCACCAGCTCGCCGAAGAACGGCCGCTCGGAGTGCTCGGCGTAGTGCGCCTTGGCGGTGTCGACGTCCAGGGTGCGCAGCTCCAGCGCCACGACCTTCAGACCCTTGCGCTCGACGCGGGCGATCACATCGCCGATGAGACCACGTGCCACACCGTCGGGCTTGATCAGGACAAGGGTGCGCTCGGACACTGAAGTTCTCCTTTGAACATGTATGGGTCGCGGACTGCGGTAATCGCGCGAAGTTTACCGTCCTTCGCGCGATTCCCCGTGGTCGGCGAGGTCACTGGAGGACGGGCCCGTTCCCCGGGCCGTCCTCGGGCGAGGGCGCGGGCGGTGGCACCACCACGGGCGGCGCGACGACCTTCTCCTGCTCGGTCTCCGTCTCCGGCTCGGGCTCGGGGACGCGGTCGGGCTCGTGCCGGGGCCTGGGCCTGCCGCCCTTGCCCGCCCCGTGCCCGCCCCCGCTGACGGCCATGGACCCGCTCATGGATTCGGTCGCCGCCATGGGCCCGGCCTCGGGATCCGGGCGGACCTGCGGCTGTGGACCGGCCGCGGCCTCGGACCGCGGCCGCACCACCGCGTGTCTCACCTGCCCGTCCCGTTCCGGCTGCCTGCTCTGCCCGGCCTGCTTGGACTGGCCGGTCTGCCCGGTCCGCTTGGCGGGTCCAGCCTGCTTGGGAGGTCCTGACGCCGTCGCGGCCGGCCACGCGCCGCCGGCGAGATCGACCTCCCCCGCCGGGGAGGGCACCAGCCCGGAGGCGGAACCCGCGCCGGAGGAGGCGCCGGCCGTACCGGCCAGGGTGTCTCGCGCATCTCTCCCGTCCCTCGCGTCCCTCGTATCCCAGGTGCTCACCGGGGTGCCGGGCAGGAGGCGGGCCAGGACGGCGCCGAGCACGATCACCACGAGCACCAGGCCGCCCCCGATCAGCGCCCACAGATGCAGGGCGTCCACGAAACCGTCGACCAGCGCCTGCGGGGTCGTGGCCTCCTCCAGGCGGGTGACCTGGACACCGCTGCCCAGCAGGAAGCCCACGAGCACCGCGGGGAAGAACAACGACAGCGCCAGGAGCGCGGCCCCCTCGCCGCAGGAGCGCAGCGCGCCGGTGAGCGCCACCGAGGCACCACCCGCGAGCAGCGCGAACGGGAGGATCAGCGGGAGCCCACCCGGCGCGGGAAGAAACAGCCGCACGGCGCACAGGCCCGCGACCATCACCACGAGCCCGCCCGCAATGACCATGGGCATGGCCGGGTGACTCAACCGGTTCGCCAGCGCGGCGGACAGGAGGCCCACCAGCGCGGCGATCGCGAAAGCCGGCCACAGACCGGACAGGCCTGGACCTCCCAGCCCGCCGAGTTCGACGTAGGTGATCTGGGCGGCGGTCGGCAGGGCGACGACGCCGACCGCGACCATCACGTAGGCCGGCGCCCGGCCGACGGCGCCCTTCGAGGCGCCGGAGGAGGCCAGGGCCAGCAGGACGACGACGGATACCAGCGCCGCGCGGATCACCAGGTTCGGCGACCAGTCGAACGTGCTGCCCAGGGCGAGGGCCGCGACGCCCGCGGCGGGCACCACCACCCACAGCGTGCGCCCGCGTTCCGCGACGACCCGCACGGGACCGGCGCTCTCGCCCTCCTTCAGCCACAGCACCAGGTAGAGCGCGGCGAGCACGAGCGCGACCCCGGTGAGCATCGGGTACGGCTGGAGGGTGACCCGCCAGGAGTCGACCTGGTCGAGGGGCCACAGGGCGAGCGCCTGGGCGGCCAGGAGGCTCGCCGTCAACGCGGCCGCCCACACGGCCCTCAGGAGCACCGAACGCCCCCACACGGCCATCAAGGTGGCCGGGACCAGCAGGCCCGCACCGACCCCGTGCAGGACCCGCAGGACCCCCACCAGCGCCGTGGACCCGGCGTACCCGCCGGCCGCGTCGGCGAAGGCGAGCAGGGTCAGCCCCGCGACCATCATCGGGGCCGCCCTCATCCGGTGCACGGCCACCGCTGCCACCGGCACGGTCAGGACCATCGCGGGAAGCGCCAGCCCGTGCGCCCTGATCATCGCTATCTGCGAGATGTCCGGCGGCAGGAGGGCGGCGACCACCGAGATGGTGTTGGGGATGGCGACGATCGCCAGCGGCAGCACTACCGCGACGAGCAGCCCGAGGACGACGTCGAGCACCAGGGAGACACGGAGCGCGCGCACCAGGCCCGTGGGCCCGGTGGACACCGCCCGAGTCGGTTGGATGGGAGGGACGGCCATGTTGGCCGACTTTAGCGAGAAGTCACGCCCTCGACACGGCGAGCGACGAATATCGCTGTGATCCACAGCGCGGCGAAGATCGCTCCGAGGAAGAACATGGTCGGGACCATGAGGCCGGACGCGATGGCGAGCACCTGGATCACGCTTCCCGCGACATAGGCGAAAGGCCGCTTGAGCAGGCCTATCACCACCACGCAAAGGAGCGCCAGGCCAAGGCCGACGGTGGCCGCGACGGCCGGTTCGATCCCCTGCGTGTTGATGGCGACCGGTGTGAACAGGCCAACGACTATCGCCTCCATACCGAGCACGCTGGCGCAGAGACGCCTCATCCCCGGAGTGACCGTGATCATTTTCCGCTCCTCCAGAGTCGCCTCGGCCATGTCCCACCCGCCGTACCCGGCCGGCTCGTCCTGCTGTGCCGCCCCACTGCGTTTCGTTCTTTCACCGCGTCGTGTCCACTCGGCGCGTTCTGCCCGGGTACCACGTCTCGTCGCTCACCCTGCCCCGGCCGCTCACTGCGCTTCGTCCGCCTTGAGCAGGAGCCGTGCGTCACCGGCGGTCACCACCGACCCGGTGATCAGCACCCCCGCCCCGCTGAACTCGCCCATGGCGTCGACCAGGCCGATCGCCCGGTCGATCGCGCTGTCCAGCCGCTCGACCTGGTACACCCGGTCAAGACCGAAGATCTCCTCGGCCAGCGCGGCGAGATCGTCCACGTCCATGGACCTCGGCGAGGAGTTCCTGGTCACCACGATCTCGTCCATCATCGGTTCCAGCAGCTCCAGGATGCCCTGGACGTCCTTGTCCTCGAACACCGCCACCACGCCGATGAGCTTCGCGAAGTCGAAGGACTCCTGCACGGCGTCCAGGCTGGCCCGCATCCCCGCCGGGTTGTGCGCGGCGTCGACGACCACCGTGGGCCCCCGGCGAACCACCTCGAGCCTGCCGGGCGAACGCACCTGCAGGAACGCCTGCCGCACCAGCTCCGCGTCCAGAGGCTCGTCCCCGCCGGTCAGCGCCTCCACCGCGGCCAGCGCGCAGGCGGCGTTGCTCGCCTGGTGGGCACCGTACAGGGGAAGCAGGATGTCCTCGTACGTTCCCTTGAGCCCCTTGAGCCGGAGCAGTTGCCCGCCGATGGCGAGCTCCCTGCTCAGCACGCCGAACTCCAGCCCCTCACGTGCCACGGTGGCACCGGTCTCGGCCGCCTGCCCCATCAGCACCGAGGCCGCGGGAAGCTCCTGCTGCGCGAGCACCGCGGTCGCACCGGGTTTGATGATGCCGGCCTTCTCTCCGGCGATCGTCTCGACGTCGGGCCCGAGGTAGTCGACGTGGTCGAGGGAGATGGGCGTGATGACCGCCACGGCACCGTCGGCGACGTTGGTGGCGTCGGTGATGCCCCCCATTCCCGTCTCGATGACCGCGACGTCCACCGGAGCGTCGGCGAAGGCGGCGAACGCCATCGCGGTGAGGGTCTCGAAGAAGGAGAGCCGCCGCCCCTGGGCGTCCACCATCTCCAGGTAGGGCGCGATGTCCTCGTACACCTCGACGAAGCGCTCCTCGCTGAGCGGGGCGCCGTCCACGCTGATGCGCTCGCGCATGGAAACGAGGTGAGGGCTGGTGAAGCGGCCGACCCGCAGGTTGCGCTCACGCAGGAGCGCTTCGATCATCCGGGTCGTACTCGACTTGCCGTTCGTACCGGCCACGTGCACCACGGGATAGGAGTGCTGCGGAGAGCCGAGCAGATCCACGAGCGCGGCGATCCTGTCGAGGCTGGGCTCGAAGTTCCACTCGACGCCACGCTGCATGATCGCTTGTTCAACCGCTCGATAGTCCACGTCTCCAGCCTACTGACGTTCCGGGCGGGTCCCGGACAGGGCTGTAAAGGCTGGTGCAACGCGGACCCCGTGTCACATAAAACTCTGCAGGCCAAGAAATCCAAGCGCGAGATCACACCGGGGCGGAGGCCGCTGGGAAGGCTCCGGAAAGGACCCCGAGCAGACCCCGAAACGGTGTTAGGAAAGCTCCGGAAAGGGCCCTGAAGAGAGCCCCCCAGCAGACCCCAAAACGGGTCGCGGGCAGGCCCCGGAACGGTCCTGGAACGGGTGTCGGGCAGGTCCCGGAAAAGGGGTTCGGGAAGGGTCGCGGGCAGGGTCCCGGAACAGCCCCGGAAAAAAGGGCCGGGACATGACTAAGGGCCCCCACC
>NZ_JBPXMD010000012.1:0-261526 GCF_051918855.1 Streptosporangium sp. H16 | reverse complement strand
CGCGGCTGGGACTTCGTCTCCACCGGACGCGGCGACGTGCCCTGGGAGGACTGCTTCCGCGCCCTCAACGCCATCGGTTATGCCGGACCCATCTCCATCGAGTGGGAGGACGCCGGCATGGACCGCCTCGACGGCGCCCCCGACGCGCTGGCCGTCATCCGCAAGCTCAACGCCATCACCCCGCCCGCCACCGCCTTCGACGCCGCCTTCTCCTCGGACTGAACCCCCGGCCGAAGGCTGAGACGCGCACGGTGAACGCACGGTGAACACGGCCGGGCCACCGGGCCGCCCCGCTCAGGTGGGCGGCCCGGTGGCCCGGCCGAGGATCGGACCGGACGCGCCTCAGTCCATGACGACGATCTGGCGCAGCACCTCGCCGCCTCTGAGCGCCGCCACGGCGTCGTTGAGGTCGGCCAGCTTGATACGAGAGCTGATCATGCTCTCCAGGTCGAGCTTGCCCGCCTTGTAGAGCCCCGCGAAGAACGGGAAGTCGCGCCGGACGTCCGAGCCGCCGTACAGCGAGCTGAGGATGTTCTTGCCCTCGAACAGCAGGTTGAAGGCGCTCAGCGGGACGGTGTCGTCCATCGCGCCCGCGCCCACCACGATCGTGTCGCCGCCCCGGCGGGTGGCCTGCCAGGCCGTCATGATGGCGGCGGACTTGCCGACGGCCTCGAAACCGTAGTCGAACCCGGCGCCGCCGGTGAGCGTGCCGACCGCGTCCATGAGCTGGTCCGGGGTGATGGCGTGGGTCGCGCCGACCTTCTTGGCGAGGGCGTGCTTGGACTCCAGCGGGTCGATCGCGAGGATCGTGGTGGCGCCGGAGATGCGGGCCCCCTGGATCACCGACAGGCCGATGCCGCCCGCGCCGACCACGGCGACGGTCGAGCCCGCCCGCACCTTGGCCGTGTTCAGCGCCGCGCCCACACCGGTGGTGATCCCGCAGCCGATCAGGGCCGCAGCCTCGAACGGTACGTCGGGATCGACCTTGATCGCGCCCTGCCAGGGCACGACGACCTCCTCGGACCAGCTGCCGCACCCGGCCATGCCGAACGCCGGGGTGTCGCCGCCGTAGCGGAAGCGGGCGTTGACGAAGCTGTCCATCACGTACGTCATGCACAGGAACGGCTGGTTCACCAGGCAGTTCGCGCAGCTGCCGCATGCCGGGGTCCAGTTGAGGATGACGTGGTCGCCGGGCTGGACCGAGGTCACGTGGTCGCCGACCTCGACGACCACGCCCGCGCCCTCGTGACCGGGGATGACCGGCAGCGGCATGGGCAGCACGCCGCTGATCACCGACAGGTCCGAATGGCAGACACCGGTGGCCCTGATCTTGACGCGGACATCCGTCGGGCCTACCGGCGCGAGGGTGAAGTCGTCGCGGATGTCGAGCTTGTCGTCGCCGACGGCATGCAGAAGCGCACCACGCATGGGGGGGTCCTCCTAGTTCTCCTCAAGGGAGAGGGCGGCTTTGGGACAGGACCGGACCGCGTGCCGGACGCGGTCCATCATCTCCGGCGGCGGCTCAGGCAGCAGCAGGTGCAGCTGGTCGTCGTCGTCGAGCTCGAAGACCTCCGGGGCGAGTCCCATGCAGATCGCATTGGCCTCGCAGACCAGATAGTCGACGTTGATTTTCATACGGGCCTCCTAACCGGGAATGGCGAGCTTACGGTGATCCCAGGAGATCACTCGATTCGGCTCGACCACGAAGGCGACCCTTTTGCGGCCGGTGTAGGCCAC
The DNA here is from genome assembly GCF_051918855.1 of Streptosporangium sp. H16. Taxonomy (NCBI): domain Bacteria; kingdom Bacillati; phylum Actinomycetota; class Actinomycetes; order Streptosporangiales; family Streptosporangiaceae; genus Streptosporangium; species Streptosporangium sp. H16. Next base: position 259,789 of record NZ_JBPXMD010000012.1, on the reverse strand, counting down.
GTACTCCGTGAGGAGTTCCTCCGCGTCGGGCATCCCGGCCATCCGTCTGGCCACGTTCATACCGACGTCGAGGATGCCCTCGGGGTCGTCGATCCTCCGCGCGACCCCGTAGACCAGGACGCCGCGCAGGTCGGAGTATTCGTCCCCGGCCTCGATCAGGCAGCTCACCCGGGCGTCGCGCTGGATGTTGAGTGTCTTCTGCGCCTTGCCGTAGGTCCAGAACGAGATCTTGCCCTCGGTCAGCCCGTAGAACATGGTCACCATGTGCGGTGTCCCGTCAGGGTTGATCGTGCCGAGTTGCAGCTTCCGTGACTCTCCGACGAAAGCCGTCACCTCGTCGTCGGACATCACGATGCGGGCGCGCTGGTTCACGGTGCAAAGTAGAACACGTTCCACAAGGTCGGGCAAGGGCATTCGGAATGTTGTTCGGTCTCGGTAGTCTGCTGCGATGAGCATCGCCACCATGCCGGCCGACCTGCTGTACGCCGCCCAGCGCGCCAAGGGTTTCATGCCACACCAGGAGGGGATCGCGCTGTTCGAGATCGCGGCTGAGTACGGCCCGCGCGGCCCGATCTGCGAGATCGGCAGTTACTGCGGGAAGTCCGCCGTCTACCTCGGGGCGGGGGCCCGGCAGGCCGGGTCCGTCGTCTTCACCGTCGACCACCACCGGGGCTCCGAGGAGATCCAGCCGGGCTGGGCCCACCACGACCCCACGCTGATGGACCTCCGCTTCGGCAAGATGGACTCGCTGCCCACGTTCCGGGCCACCATCGCCTCCGCCGGTCTGGAGGACGAGGTCGTCGCGATCGTCGGCAGGTCCGAGCGCGTCGCCGCGCTGTGGAACACCCCGCTGGCGATGCTCTTCATCGACGGCGGCCACTCCGAGGATCCGGTGACCAAGGACTACGAGGGTTGGGCGCCGCACGTCATGCCGGGCGGTGCCCTGGTCTTCCACGACATCTACCCGGACCCGGCCAAGGGCGGGCAGGCTCCCTACCGCGTCTACCAGCGGGTGCTCGCCTCCGGCGCGTTCAAGGAGGTCCGGCAGGAGGGCTCGCTGCGGGTGCTCGAACGGGTCGGTCCCGGTATCGGCTGAGCTCCTCGTACGACCCGCCCGCCACCGGACCGCCGGCGCCGGGCGGGTGGAGGCGGTCGCGAAGGGCCACCCGGAGGCTCCGGCCCGCACCGACGACCACCGGGGCGAGGAACAGCCCGAAGACGACGTGGAACTGGACGAGCAGCCCGTAGACCGCCGCGGTGGCCAGGCCGAACACGACCTGGTCGCGCGGCCTGGCCGGGGACGTGGCAGGATCGATGATCATGTATCCGGTGTAGAGGGCGAAGGCCGTCCCGGTCATCGGCAGCAGGGCGCCGGCCGCCGACACGTCGGTCAGCCCTCCCCTGACCAGCGCCTGCAGGGCGAATCCGCCGACCCAGCCGAGGACCAGCGGCAGCCTCCCCGCGAGCCTGGCGTTCACCGCCGTTCCCCAGGCCAGCACGGCCAGCGGCACGACCAGGTCGAACGGCCCCGAGACCCACGCGGTGAACTGGTACGCCGGAGCGAGCCCGACCCACGGGAACAGCAGCAGCACGGCGACGACCCCGAAGGCCGCCGGGTTCAGGAACGGCCTGCCCGGCGCGTCCTCGGCGGCCCGCCCCGCCCCGCCGGCCTCTCTCGCCGTCTCCGGCGTCTCCCGCGCCTTCGGGACCCGCGGCGCCTGTGGTGCCGGCGGCGCCCGCACGCGGAAGACGTACGTGCCGCCGACGCCGACGAGGACGGCCAGCGCGACCGGCATCAGGTGCCCGTTGCCGTACAGCAGCATCGCGCAGAGCAGGCCGCAGACGTAGGAGGGCAGGAAGAAGCCGGCGACCCGGGCGCGGGGCACCCCGAGGTAGCGGGCCGGGCGCCGCCGCGACCACGCCTCCACGGTCTCCAGCGCGAACTCGGCGGTCACGCCGGTGAGCACGCCGACCACCGGTGCCAGGCAGGACTGCTCGAACCCGAGCACGGTGTGCCCGAGCACGGTGATCAGGGTGAGGGACTCCGCCAGCCGCCGGAACGCCTCGTCCCGCTTCCGGTGGTCCAGATCGCGGTGGTCCCGGTCCCGGTCGTTCCGGTTCCGTCCGTCTCGCCTCGGGTCGGCGTTCACGGCCGCCGGACCTCCGCGGCGTGGCCGCCGGCCAGCAGGATCCGGTGCCAGCCGGGCTCCAGGGACAGCGACGCGGTACGGGCGCCGCCGCAGGCGTCCCTCCAGGAGATCTCGACGGGGACGGTGGCGCCCGGCAGGTCGTCGCCCAGGCCGAACAGCAGCTCGGGCGCGGAGACGCCGTTGTGGCCGTTGGCGGGGTAGAGCTGCCTGCTGCGCGTGACCCCGCCGGGCAGGCGCACCGTGGCGACGGCTCCGATGGCGGGCCGTGTCGGCCCGGGTCGCGCCTGCCCCGTGGGCGTCCGCGCGGGGAGTGTCTCGGTGGCCGTGCCGCAGTCGCCCGCGGGGAGGCGGAGCCGCAGGCCCACGAACGGGGCCGTCGGGCCGTGGTTGCGGTAGAGCACCGACGCGGACCACTGGTTGGCGACCGCGAAGTCCAGCCGCCCGTCGTCGTCGACGTCGCCCACGGCGAACGCCCGGCTGACCGTGCCGCCGTCACCGTCACCGTCACCGTCACCGTCACCGTCACCGTCACCGTCACCGTCGCCGTCGTCACCGCTGTCGCCGCCGACACCGGCCCGCCGCGCCACGTCCATGTAGCGGCCGTCCGGGCCCCTGGTGAAGAAGGTGTTGGTGTCGCGGCCCGACAGGTCGTCCCCGGCCCGCAGGTCCGGCCACAGCGAGGGGCGGGACAGGAGCAGGTCGTTGGCCGAGGCCGCCTCCCGCAGCCGCGCCCACCGGTCGACCTCGCCCCTGACGAACCCGGTCGCGTGCATGATCTCGTCGACGCCGTCGTTGTCGAAGTCGGCGGCCTTGACGTCCCAGGACCAGCCGCTGCGGCTCAGCCCCAGCTCCTCGCCGAGGTCGTCGTACGGCGCGTGACCCTTGTGGAGCCCGCCGGGTCGTGAGACGAAGGCGAAGTTGCTCTCGTGCGACGCGTGGTTCCCGGTGAGGTTGCTCACCAGGATGTCCGGCCTGCCGTCGGCGTTGAGGTCGGTGAAGGCCACCCCCATCCCCGTGAACGAGTCGCGGCCGAGGACCCGGGAGTGGGGAGTCGTCAGGTGCCGGGTGCCCCGGGCCTCGGCGAACCGGATCCTGCCGGGCACCGACTCGTTGACCAGCAGGTGGTCGGGGCCGAAGTCGTTGGCCACGTACAGTTCGGGCCGCCCGTCGCCGTCCAGGTCCTGGGTGCCCAGCGCGAGGGTCCAGCCCCCGCCTCCCGCACCGCCCTCGACCTCGTCGAACACCCCCTCGGCCTCGGTGAACACCGCGGGTCCCGTCGCCCGGTAGAGCCGGTCGCCGCCCCCGTTGGCCGCGGCGGACAGCGAGTCGGGCATCACGGCGTCGCCGCGGTCGGCGCCGCCGCCCAGCACCCTCACGCCGTCGGGGAAGTAGTTGCCGAAGACCAGGTCGAGGCGGCCGTCCCCGTCGAAGTCACCGGCCGTGGCGGCGCTGGTGTTCCAGATCTCCGGTTCGCCGGTCAGCGCGCGGTGGCGGAAGGCCGCGCCGGACGGGGGCGCCCCGGGCACGCGCAGGAACAGGGAGGGGGAGCGGCCCCAGTAGTAGACGACCAGGTCCTCCCAGCCGTCCTGGTCGAGGTCGGCGGGCAGGCACCCGGTCGGAGCCTCGTGCCGCCCACGCTGCGGGGGGACCAGCGTGAACGGCCGGTAGCCGCGGGAGGTCCCCGGCGCCGGCCTGACGGTCACCGTGTCGCGGCGGGGGTCGACCAGGCACAGGTCGTCGGCGACGACCTCGTCGTCCACGTCGAACAGGGCCACCCCGGCACCCAGCGACGACACGCGGCTCCTGAGGTTCGCGTACCCCGGCGCGACCGGCCGCAGGACGCGGTCACCGGGCTCCGCGGGCGGGCCCAGCCGCCTCGCGTGGAAGGAGAAGTCGGCGGACGCCTCCACGGCCGAGGTGTCCGGCAGGGCGGTCAGCCTCCACCCGGCGGTCGCGGCCACCAGGGCCAGGACTCCCGCCGCGTACCTGCGAACCCCCGGCACCGTTCCCACCGCCCTCCGCATCGTGGTCATGAGTGGTCATGAGTGGTCATGAGCGTCATGAATCGCGGTCGCGCCGTGCCCAGGCCTTCCGGATCCCCGCTCGCCAGGCCTGGTAGTGGTCGTCGCTGTGTGCGTTGTGGCCCAGCGCGACGAGCGCGGTGTCGGTCCAGCCCGCCGCCTCGTCCACCTCGGTCCCGCACAGCACGGGGGCGGCGGCGACGGTGTGCTCGGGGACGACGGCCGAGATCAGCCGGGCGGCGCAGGCGAGGGCGCAGCCCTGGGCGAGGTGGGCGCGGAAGCCGTCCTCGGCCGCGGCCGCGGCCAGCCGCCCCAGGTCCGCGGTGCTCGCGCCCCCGGTGTACGTGGCGGCCAGGCCCACCCCGCTCCACAGGTCGGCGCGACGTCCCGCGGGGAACTCGGCGACGCGCAGCACGACGTCGCCCGCCCCCGCGCACTCGTGGAACCAGAGCATCCGCCCCAGCCCCTGGTCGAAGATCGCCCGCCGCGTCCGGTCCATCAGCCCGGCCGTGCGCTGGCGTCCCACCGTCCGGTCGGAGGAGAAGAAACCCTGGTGGAAGCCGAAGCCGTCGTGGGCCAGCCAGCGCAGCAGCGGATGCACCGAGTGGACGCCCCACATCGGCCGCAGCCGCATGCGGGCGTACGCCCGGCCGGTGCCCATGTGGATGAGGTGCGGGTGGCGCAGGCCCTGCCCGCTCAGCAGTTCCCTGAGCCGGCGCCCGCCGGTGAGGGTGAGCACGTCGAGGGTGGCGCAGGCCATGCCCGCGCCCTCGTACGCGAAACCGCGCAGGTCCTCGCGGAGGTCGTCGATCCGCTCGGTCTCCCCGGCGACCACCGCGTTGAAGCCGGAGACGAACGCCCCGCCCGCGCCCTCCAGGAGCTCGCGCGCCGGCCCCAGCCGGAACCGCCGCACCCCGAACCCCATCCGGGCCGGGTCCTGCCACAGCAGCCGGGCCATGCCCTTCGGCCTGGCCGGGGTGAGGGACTCCCGGGGCTCCGGAGGCAGGGACGGATCCGGCGCCTGCGGCGGGTCCGAGGGCTCGGGCGGGTTGTTCGAGGCTTCGGACGGGTGCGGGGGCTCGAAAGGACGCGGGGGTTCGCGGTGGGGCGGAGGGGAGGCCGGGGAGGCCGGGGAGGCCGGGGAGTTTTGGAGGTCAGGAGGGGCGGGAGAAGCCGGCGCTTCCGGCGCCTCCGGCAGGGGTGGGAGGTAGGCGTGATCGGGAGGACCCGAAGCGCCCGGCGTGCCGGAAGGCGCCGGGAGGTCCGGGATGTGGGAGGTCGCAGGGAGGCCCGGCGGGTCGACGGCCTCGGTGCCGGTTCTCGCGTCGGCCGTCTCGGCGTCGTCGCTCTGAGCCACCGTCCGAGTGCCCTCCGCGTTACTCACGGACCCGAACGTAGTGAGCCGCCTCCGGCCCTTCAAGCACCGCGTTTCTGATTCCGTGCAAAGAAAACGCCGCAGCCCCGGCCGGGGCTCCGCACGACCTCTCCACGGCCGTGGTCGAGGCCGGAGTCGTGGACGGGTCGTGACGGGAGGCGCGGGACCGGGGACTAGCTTCTGGAACGGGCGTGGCTGCAGCCGCAGGCGGCGGTGGGCCTGTCGGTCACGTACGCGCCCGCGTCGCGGAAGATGCCCGAGGCGGGGGTGTGCCCGGCCAGCGCGTCGGCGGCGAGCACGACCGCGGCCGCGGTGTAGGCCGAGCGCTCGTGCGGGAAGTGCTTCTCGTTCACGAACTGCCAGCCGGTCCAGTACGAGCCGTCCTCGTGCCGCAGGTGCTGCATGTCCGAGAAGAGCTTCGACGCCCGCTCCCGGTCGCCCAGGGCGTCGAGGGCCAGCACCAGCTCGCACGTCTCGGCGCCGGTCACCCACGGCTGGTCGGAGACGCAGCGGATGCCGAGGTCCGGTTCCACGAACGTGTCCCACTCCTCGGCCAGCCGCGCCTCCGCGGCCGGGCCGCGTACCGCACCGCCCAGGATCGGGTAGTACCAGTCCATCGAGAAGCGGCTCTTGTCGGCGAACGCCTCGGGGTGGGCGGCCAGCACGTGGCCGAGCTGGTCGGCGGCGAGCTCCCAGTCGGGTTGCGGATCGCCCAGGTGCTCGCCGAGCAGCACGCCGCAGCGCAGGCCCTGGTGGACGGAGGCGCAGCCGGTCAGCAGGGCGTACCCGGCGGGCCTGCCGTCGGCCGCGCGCTCCCAGACGATCTCACCCCGGGTGGTCTGCAGGCCGACCACGAAGTCCAGCGCCGCCCGGACGACCGGCCACATCCGCCGCGCGAACTCCTCGTCCCCGGTCACCAGCAGCTCGTGCCGGACGCCGACCGCGACGTACGCGGCGTGGTTGGACTCCCCGCCCTGCTCGACGGCCTCGCCGCCGACCAGCTTCATCGGCCAGGAACCGTCGGCCCGTTGCGTGCGGACCAGCCAGTCGTACCCCCGGCGGACCGGGTCGGTGAGCCCCGCCACGCTCATCGCCATCAGGCACTCGATGTGGTTCCAGGCGTCCACGTGCCCCTCGGGCCACGGGACGCCGCCGTCGGGCTCCTGCACCGCCGCGATGCTCCACGCGGTCCGGACGACCTGTTCCCACTGCATTTCCCACCCCATGGAGCCGCTCACCGCTTCTCCCTCAGAGCTCACGCAGGCTTCCGGACGTAGAGCACCACGCTCTTGCCGATGAGCGGGTTGAGCACCGCCTCGGCGATCCTGGTGGCGGCGGGACGCTTCATGATGTCCCAGACCAGCAGCTCGTGGTACGCCTTGGCGAGCGGGTGGTCGTCGTTGCCGACGCCGACCGCGCACTTGATCCACCAGTACGGCGCGTGCAGGCCGTGGGCGTGGTGGTGCGGGCCGATGGTGAAGCCCGTCGACTTGAGCTTCGCGCTCAGCTCGGCCAGCGTGTAGATGCGGACGTGCCCGCCGGGAGCGGTGTGGTACGCCTCGTCGAGTGCCCAGCAGATCCGTTCGGGCAGGAAGCTCGGCACGGTGACGGCCGCCTGGCCGCCCGGCTTGAGCACGCGGAAGATCTCGCGCATCGCGGCCATGTCGTCGGGGATGTGCTCCAGCACCTCGGCCGCGATCACCCGGTCGAAGCTGCCGTCCTCGAACGGCATGTCGAGCGCGTCGCCCGTCACGGTGTCCGCCGTCGCCTCGGGCGGCACCTCCCCGGCCTTGTCCATCGCGGCGAACATGCTCGCCACGCCCTCCAGCTCCTTGGCGTCCATGTCGAAGGCCACCACGTCGGCACCGCGCCGCAGTACCTCGAAGGCATGCCGTCCGCCGCCACAGCCCAGGTCCAGGACTCGGTTCCCCGGTCCCACGGGCAGCCGGTCGAAGTCGACAGTCAGCACTCGCCGCTCCTCTTCACAGGTGGTCGTTCGGGATGTCGCTCACTTCGCGCGGCGGGCCTGGATGGCCTCGTGGTAGGCCTCCACGGTCCGCTTGGCGACGACGTTCCAGGTGAAGCGTTCCATCACCCGGTCGTAGCCCTTGCGGCCCACCGCCGCCCGCTCCTCGGGGGAGTCGTGCAGGCGGCGCAGCACCGCGGCCAGCTCCTCGGGGTCGCCCGGGGCCACCTGCACGGCGGCGTCGCCGACGACCTCGGGCAGCGCCCCGGTGCGGCTGGCGACCAGCGGGGTGCCGCAGGCCATGTGCTCGACGGCCGGGAGGGAGAAGCCCTCGTACAGGGAGGGGACGACCGAGATCTCCGAGGTGGCGATCAGCTCGCCCAGCTCGGTGTCGGAGATGCCGTGGACGAACCTGACCCGGTCCTGCAGCGCCAGCTCGGCGACGAGCTTCTCGGTCGGGCCGCCGGGGGTGGGCCTGCTGACCACGGTGAGGTTGACGTCGCGCTCGGTGGCGAGCTTCGCCACCGCCCGCAGCAGCGTCGCGACGCCCTTCATCGGGGAGTCGGCGCTGGCCACCGCGACGATGGAGCCGGGCCGCTTGGGCATCTCCGGGCGCGGGTGGAAGTAGCGGGTGTCGACGCCCAGCGGGATGAGCCGCATGTTCTTCTGCGGCACGTTGAAGTCGCGGTGGATGTCGGCGAGGGACGACTCGCTGACGGTCAGGATCGGGTTGAGCCGCGGCGCGACCTTGGCCTGCATGCGCACGAAGCCGTACCAGCGCCGCATGGGGATCTTCTTGCGCAGCGTCGCGGCCTTCAGCTCGATGCGCCGGTCCACGCTGATCGGGTGGTGGATGGTCCCGACCACCGGGAACAGCTTCTGGATGCCGAGCACGCCGTAGCCGAGGGTCTGGTTGTCCTGCACGACGTCGAAGTCGCCGACGCGCTTCTTCAGTTCGCGGTACGCCCGCAGGCTGAAGGTGAGCGGCTCGGGGAATCCGGCGGTCCACATGGTGCCGACCTCGAGCAGGTCGATCCAGTCGCGGTACTCCCGCAGCCCGGGGGTGCGGAAGGGGTCCTCGTCGCGGTACAGGTCCAGGCTGGGGATCTTGGTGAGGACGACGCCCTCGTCGAGCTCCGGGTAGGGCTGGCCGGAGAAGACCTCCACGCTGTGCCCGAGGGCGACCAGCTCGCGGCTGAGATGACGCAGGTAGACGCCCTGCCCACCACAGGTCGGCTTGCTGCGGTACGACAGCAGCGCGACGCGCAGTGATTCAGCACCCGGCACGGCAACCCCCTTCTCAACCTGTCCGAAAAGGGGACAGGTACCGTGAAAGATGACCTTAGTCCTCGGACCCTACCATTCATGAGCTCTGTTCCACTTGATGTGGAATTGTTCCTAGATCGTGCTTCACAGGGTGCGAACTGGGAAGTTAGCCTTACCGAGCGTGATTCGGTGTAACGCGTTCTAGGCGTGCTGTGCCGTGGGGTGCTGGTGCCCGCCGGGGGGTGTGCGGGTACATTCGCCATCAAACGGCACAAGACCAGGCATAGGTCGCCGCCCCCGCAAGCGAGGAGGACGCGTTGGCCAGGCGCGCGCTGATCACCGGTATCACCGGGCAGGACGGTTCCTATCTGGCCGAGTGCCTGCTCAGTCAGGGCTACGAGGTCTCCGGCCTCGCCCGAGGGCAGGCCAACCCCCGCGTATCGCGGCTTCGCAAGCTTCTCCAGGACGTCCAGCTCGTCCGGGGCGACCTGCTCGACCAGGGCTCGCTGATCTCCGCCGTCGAGAAGGTCCAGCCCGACGAGGTCTACAACCTGGGTGCCATCTCCTTCGTCCCCATGTCGTGGGAGCAGGCCGAGCTCACCGCGGAGGTGACCGGCATGGGCGTGCTGCGCATGCTCGAGGCCATCCGGGTCTGCTCGGGCATCTCCTCCTCGCGTACGGCGGCGGGCTCGGGTCAGATCCGGTTCTACCAGGCCTCCTCCTCGGAGATGTTCGGCCAGGTCCGCGAGACCCCGCAGACCGAGATCACTCCCTTTCACCCCCGCTCGCCGTACGGGGTGGCCAAGGCGTACGGGCACTTCCTGACGCAGAACTACCGCGAGTCGTACGGCATGTACGCGGTGTCGGGGATCCTGTTCAATCACGAGTCCCCGCGCCGGGGAGCCGAGTTCGTCACCAGGAAGGTGACGCTCGGCGTGGCCAGGATCAAGCTCGGCCTCGCCTCCGAGTTGCGCCTGGGCAACATGGAGGCACGGCGCGACTGGGGGTTCGCCGGAGACTACGTCCGCGCGATGCACCTGATGCTCCAGGCGGACACGCCGGAGGACTACGTGATCGGCACCGGCCGCACCCACACCGTCCGCGACCTCGTGGAGGCCGCCTTCACCGCCGCCGGGCTCGACTGGGAGCGGTACGTGGTCACCGACCAGAACCTGCACCGTCCGGCGGAGGTCGACCTGCTGTGCGCCGACCCGAAGAAGGCCCGCGTCCAGCTCGGCTGGGAGCCCACGGTCACCTTCGAGGAACTCGTGGCGATGATGGTCGAGTCGGACGTCAAGCTGCTCTCCGAGGGCGGCGACCCCGACCAGGACTCCTCCTGGCCCTGAGCCTCCCCGTTCCCGAGCCTCCCGTCCCCGGGCTTCCTGCGCCCGGGGTCTTTTTCCGTCCCCGGGGCCTTTTCCCGTTCGTGGGCCGGCCCGGAGAGACCCCGCCTCGCCCCGGCCCCGCCCCGGCCCCGGGGTGGCTCCGGGTGACCTCGAAGCGGCGTCGACGGGGCCCCGAAGCGGTGCCGAAGTGACTCGGGCGTTCCCGCCCGGCCTGACCCGGCGGGCTCTCGCCCGCTAGGCGAGTCGGAACGTCTCGTCTTGACAGTGTGTGCGACAGAGGCGATGCTGTACCCATTGACGAGACGGAACGTATCGTTTCTCAAGAGCCCCGAAGAGTTCGACAGAGGAGAAACCATGTCCCGACGTGCGCACATCGCGATGGTCAGCATCCCCGCGCCGGGCCACGTGAACCCGAGCATCGAGGTGATCAGGGAGCTGGTGGCGCGCGGGCACCGGGTGACCTATGCCAACGACCCCTCCTTCGCCGAGGTGATCACCGGAGCCGGGGCCGAGCTCGTCCCGTACACCTCGACCCTGCCCATGGGCGACACCGCCGAGTGGCCGGAGGACCCGATCGCCCAGCTCGACGTCTTCCTCGGCGACGCGATCTCGATGTTGCCGCAGCTCCGCGCCGCGTACGAGAACGACCGGCCCGATCTGTTCCTCTACGACATCGGGGGTTACACGGCCCGGGTGCTCGCGGAGAACTGGGACATCCCCCTGATGCAGCTCTCGCCGACCTACGTGGGCTGGGAGGGCTACCGGGAGGACATGGCGCCGATGATCGAGGAGCTGAGGAGGGCCCCGGGCGGGGCCGAGCACTACCGGCGGTTCGAGGAGTGGCTGCGCGACAACGGCATCCACGGCATCGACTCCGACGACTTCGGGGGCCGCCCGCCGCGGGCGCTGGCGCTCATCCCGAAGGTCATGCAGCCCAACGCCGACCGGGTCGATCCCGCCCGGATCACCTTCACCGGGCCCTGCTTCGCCACCCGCTCCCACCAGGAGCCCTGGATCCGCCCCGAGGGCGCGGAGAAGGTGCTGCTCGTCTCCCTGGGGTCGGCCTTCACCAACCTGCCGGGCTTCTACCGCTCCTGCCTGGCGGCCTTCGGCGACCTGCCCGGCTGGCACGTCGTCCTCCAGGTCGGGAAGTTCGTGGACCGGGCGGAACTCGGGGTGATCCCCGCCAACGTCGAGGTGCACTCCTGGGTGTCGCAGCTCTCGATCCTGGAACAGGCCGACGCGTTCGTCACCCACGCGGGCATGGGCGGCACCCAGGAGGGCCTGTACTGCGGCGTCCCGATGATCGCCGTCCCGCAGGCCGCCGACCAGTTCGGCAACGCCGACAGGCTCGTGGAGCTCGGGGTCGGCCGCCGGATCGACACCGAGGAGGCCACCCCCGAGGCGCTGCGCGCCGCCCTGCTCGACCTCACCTCCGACCCGGAGGTGGCGGCGCGGCTGGCGAAGCTCCGGGACGAGGTCCGGGGCGAGGGCGGCACCGTCCGCGCGGCCGACCTGATCGAGGAACTGCTCCGGCGTCGAGGGGAGGTTCGCCCGTCCTGAGGCGCGGGCCGGGCGGGCGACGCCCGGCCCGCCGCCGGCGCGCTCCGCGGGCGGGCTCATCAGACGGGCGCAGATTCGGCACGGTTCGCCCCGGTTTTCTCCGGCTCCGGCAGTGGCTCCGGCACGGCCCAGACCTCTTCCGAGGTCTTACGACGCGTCACCCGTCCGGACTCGTCGGCGAACACCCCGAACCCCTCGATCGTTCCTGCGCGCTCACCAGCGCAGTTCCCCGGCCTCGTCCTGGAACGTTCCTGTCGGGCCGTCCGCGCCGAGAGTCGCCAGACGCACGACGGTTCTGGCGCTCTCTTCCGGTGATCTTCCGCCTTCGAAGGACAGGCCGGCGGTCATGTCGGTGGCGGTGAAGCCCGGCTCGAGCGCGTTGAACTTGATGCCCGGCTGAGACTTGGCGTACTGGACCGTGAGCATGGTGGCCGCTGCCTTGGACGCGGAGTAAAGCGCAGCCCTCAGGTGGAACTCCGGCCGGTCGGGGTTGTTCACCGCCCAGAACGACCCGGCGCTGCTCGAGACGGTGACCACGGTGGGATTCGAGGATCTGCGCAGCAGGGGGATCGCCGCCTCCGTGACGCGCACGATTCCCACCGCGTTGGTGTCGAAGGACCGCAGGGCCGTGGGGCCGTCCAGGGCTCCGTTCTCCAGGATGCCCGCGTTGTGCACCAGGACGTCGAGCCGGCCCTCGGCCGAACCGATCGTCGCCAGCGCGTTGCTCACCGACGCGTCGTCGGTCACGTCGAGCTGCACGAATCGTGCGCCGAGCGCCGCCGCGGCCTTCTCGCCTCGCTCGACGTCACGCGCCCCGATGTAGACGACGTGCCCAAGCCCCAGAAGCTGTTTGGCTGTCTCGAAACCGATGCCCTTGTTGGCCCCGGTGACCAGTGTGACGGTCATGTCTCACCTCTCGAAATACGTGGCCCGAGCGGACCGTTGAGCACGCTATGCGGAGCTACTCGCCTCGACCAGAGCCCTCTCGAGCCGGGGGTGTGACAGGGCCCCCTCTGTCCGCCTCGCGGAGTCCTGGGCCGGCCTCATGAGCGCGACGACGAACGCCCTCGGCGCGTACCTCCGTGCCCGGCGCGAGCTGGTGACGCCTCAGCAGGCGGGCATCCCCGGCGTCGGTGTGCGGCGTGTGCCCGGGCTGCGGCGCGAGGAGGTCGCCATGCTCGCCGGCATCAGCGCCGACTACTACCTGCGGTTGGAACGGGGCCGCGATCGCAACCCGTCCGCGCAGGTGCTCGAGTCGATCGCTCGCGTGCTCCACCTCGACGACGACCACATCGCCCATCTGCGGACCCTGGTCTCGGAGGCACCCCGGCGGCGCAGACGCCGGCCGCCCAGGGAGATCCCGCCGCCCGGCGCCCTCAAGCTCCTGGACTCCCTCGTCCAGCCCGCTTTCATCGAAGGCCGGTACTTCGACATCTTGGCCTCGAACAGTCTTGCCAGGGCGCTCTCTCCCGGTCTCGCCGCAGGGGGCAACCAGCTGAGGGACATGTTCCTGGACCCGGCCGAGCAGGCTCTGCACCCTGACTGGAAAGACGTCACGGAATGCCTCGTTGCGAACCTGCGGCAGTCCGTGGGCAACGACATCGACGATCCTCGCTTCATCGAGCTCACCGGAGAGCTCTCACTGGCGAGTCCCCATTTCCGCCGGCTCTGGGCCCGCCACGAGGTCCGCGGGCAGCGCGGGTCGCTGATGCGGATCAACCACCCGCAGGTCGGGGAACTGACCCTCAACCGGGAACGACTGGGCATAGGCGGAACCGAGGGCCTGATGCTCGTCGTGTATCACCCGGAAGCCGGGTCCAGCGATGCGGACAAGCTGGCTCTGCTGGCCTCCGCGGGCCTGCCGACCTCGGACAAGAACAAGAGCTCCGGCAGGCCGGCACGTGAGACGGACGGCGCCGCGTTCGGGTGAACCCGGCGAGGCGCGAGGCCGATGCGGAGCGAAACGGCGCGAGCGGACAAGACTTCCCGCCGGAGTCCCGAGGTGGAGGCACCTGTGAGACGACGCCCGGGATCATCGGCACCCGCGAGGTGGTCGCTTAGACCGGCTTGCGGGCAGGCTGGGCGGTGGTGCGGCCCGCCAGGCGCTCGTAGCGTTGCTTGGCCGCCTGGGGGGTGGCGAGGCCGAGGCCGAACGCGATCTCCTGCCAGGTGAGACCGCGGCCCCGCGCCGTGAGGAGGAGCGACGCCTCCAGCTCGTCCATTTCCGCGCGGGCCCTGGGCAGGAGGGTCAGGGCGGCGGTGATGTCGGCGTGGTCCACCTCCGGCTCGCCCTCCTCGCGATGGGCGCTGCCGCTCAGGAGGAACGTCACGAGCCTGACGGCCTCGTGGGGTCCGAGGACCGTGGGGTGGACCTGCCGGAGGCGCTGGCCCTCGCCGGCCGCGTGGCGCTCGGCGATGCGCGAGAGGGAGGCGTACTCGCGGTGTGCCCGGGTCAGGCCCGGGTCGGAGGGCGTGAAGGGGTCGGATGATCCGTCGTGATTCGCGGGCATGCCATCAGGATGGCTCGATTCACAAAGTGTTGTCAACATGATGAGTTAAACATAATGTTTAAACGGTGGGCGTGACGTCCTCCCCCGCGGCCGAGACGAGCCTGGGATCCGGTGTGGACGACCTGAGAAGGCCACGGGGGCGAGCGGCCCCGCGTGACCTTCCCAGATGTCGTCCTCGGCGTGCGCTTCCGGTGTCGCCGGACCTCAGGCGACGGAGACCGGCAGATCCTTGATGCCGTTGATGAAGTTGGACCGCAGGCGGCGGGCCTCACCGGCCTGCTCCAGGCCGGGCAGCCGCTCGGCCAGCACCTCGAAGAGGACCCGCAGTTCCAGCTTGGCGAGGTGGTTGCCCAGGCAGAAGTGGGCCCCGCCGCCGCCGAAGCCGATGTGCGGGTTGGGGTCACGGCCGATGTCGAAGACGCCGGGGTCGGCGAACACCTCCTCGTCCCGGTTGGCGGAGCTGTAGAAGACCACGATCTTGTCGTCCTCCTTAACCTCCTGCCCGCCGATCGTCGTGTCGGCGGTGGCCGTACGGCGGAAGAGGTTCACCGGGGAGACCCAGCGGACGATCTCGTCGGCCGCGGTGCGGGCGAGGGCGCGGTCGGCGACCAGCCGCCGCCACTGCTCGGGGTTCTCGAAGAAGGCGAGCATGCCGCCCGAGGCCGCGTTGCGGGTGGTCTCGTTGCCCGCCACCACGAGCAGCAGCACGAACAGGTCGAACTCCTCCTCGGTGAGCGTCTCCCCGGCTGCGTCGGGCATGATCAGCTTGGTGACGATGTCCTCGCGGGGCTGCGCGCGCCGCTCGGCGGCCAGGGTGTTGGCGTAGGCGTAGACCTCCATGGCCGCGTTCGTGCCCTCTTCGGGGTCGGCCGCGTAGTCGGGGTCCTCGGCCCCGATCATCTGGTTGGACCAGTTGAAGATCTTGTCGCGGTCCTCGACGGGGGCGCCGAGCAGCTCGCAGATCACGTACAGCGGCAGCGGGGCGGCGATGTCCCTGACGAAGTCGACCGAGCCGCGTCCCTTGGCCTCGTCCACCAGCTCGTGGCAGATGTCGCGGATGTGCTGCTCCAGGGCGCCCATCATGCGCGGGGTGAAACCCCGGTTGACCAGGGAGCGCCGCCGGGTGTGGTCCGGCGGGTCCTGGTTGAGCATCATCATCCGCTGCAGGGCCATCTGGTCCTCGGGCATCTCGTTGAAGAGCGCGAGTTTCCTGCTCGACGAGAACAGGTCGGAGCGGCGGGAGACCTGCACCACGTCGGCGTGCTTGGTGACCGCCCAGAAGCCGGGCCAGCCCCGCTCGGTGTCGCCCGGGTGCGCGTAGACCGGCGCGTTCGCCCGTAGCCAGGCCAGCTGCTCGTACGGCGCGCCGTTCCGCCAATAGAAGTCCTGGTCGACCAGATCGATATCCATTGGTCCTCCTGCGAGCCGGGTCGGCGTTCTCGTGACGCGATGACGCGGTTCATTGTCGGTACGGCCTTGGGGGTGCGGTCAGCGGCGTACCCCACCCGTTCGCTGAGAATCCATCGCGAACGTGGCGATCGCGGGACTTTCCGATGTTCCCGCCTTCCGTCCGGGGCACGCCGACTCGTCAAGCGCTTGATCGGGCGCTCGGCGAGCCATCTTTCTGAAACGTGTTCTATTACGGGAGGGGAACCCCGTCAAGTCAGGACCTCGGACCACGGCCGCGGGCCCCTCGCGCGGTGGCCGGAGGGCACTCCGCGTGACGACCTCCGGCACTCCGCGCGATGCCCGCCGGGCGCTCCGCGCGACGCTTTCGACCCTCCGCACGGCGGCTCTCGGCCACCCCGAACGGCCGTGAGGCCCGGGACGCGTGGGTGCGTCCCGGGCCTCACGGGGATTCAGAACCGGTTCCTACGGAGGAGACGGGGGAACCGGGGGCGGACCGCGTACGGGAGCGCCGGGATCAGAACGCGATGTCGCGCCAGGTGCCCACCTCCGCGGCGGTCAGGGCCCTGGGCAGGATGGCCATGCGGTCGACCGCGCCGCTCAGACGCTGGCCGCCGTCCTGGTCGGCGCCGAAGCGCAGCGGCCGGGAGGTGCAGCCGGTGATGCCGTCGTTGGTGGCCGTGCCGCCGCCGACCCGGGTGCCGTCGACGTAGGCGTTGATCACGCCGTTGCGGTCCATGGTGACGACGAGGTCGATGTAGCGGCCGGTCGGGATCGTCCCGCTCAGCCCCACGTTCTGCCCGGCGCCGATGAAGCGCAGGGTGTTGGAGGGGGTGAGGTCGACGATGATCCCGTCGGTGCCCGGGTTGCCGCCGGGCTGGGAGTCGAAGAGCCGCCGGTAGCCGGTCCCCTCGATCTTGACCTCGGCCGCGAACGTCGCCTCGGGCAGGTAGCCCAGCAGGGTGTTCCCTGTGGTGAGGTAGGTCGAGCCGTTCAGGACCAGCCCGCTGCCGCTCGGGGCCTCGGTGTCGTAGGTCGTGCCGCCGACGACGGTGGCGTTCCTGCCGCTGCCGGAGGTGTCGGTGACGGTCGTGCCCGACGTCGGGTCCCAGGCGACGACGGCCCGGTCCGCCGGGGGAGAGACGCACGGGTTGAGGCCGACGGCCGCCGAGCTGCCGGCCTTCCAGCCGCTGCCCGACAGCTCCGCCGCGACCCGCGCTGACCTGGTCCCGTTCGCGGGACCGACGGCCACCGAGAACGAGAAGGTCTTCGGGCCGCCCGGCGAGACGGCGGGCACCTCGATCGAGGTGGGGACGGCGGTCCAGCCCTGCGGCAGGGCGAGGGCCAGCGTGCCGGCGGGCACGTTCTCCCGGCCGGTCGCGGTGACGGTGACGGTGACCGGGATCGACTCGCCGGCGCCCGCGACGACCGGGGCGGTGATCTTGACGGTCACCTCGTTGACGAGCGTGTAGGACCTGCCCGCCTTGGCGTCGATGGTGACGACGTCACCGTCGCGGCGCGGGGTGATCGTCCGGCCACGCTCGTCCTCGACGTGGTAGCGGCCGCCGATCATGGCGGCGCGGACCTTGAGGGGGCCGGACGTCCCGGCGTGCACGGTGACCCTGTCGGCGTTGCCGTCCTTCCACGAGGCGTCCACGGTCACGTCGCCCCGGGCGCGCAGGCCGGTGACCGACCCAGTGGGCCAGGCCGACGGCAGCGCGGGCAGTACGTGGACCGTGTCGTGCTGGCTCTGCACCAGCATCTCGGCGATGCCGGAGGTCGCGCCGAAGTTGCCGTCGATCTGGAACGGCGGGTGGGTGTCCCACAGGTTGTCCAGCGTGGAGCCCTTGAGCTGCTCGCTGAGCATCTTGTGCGAGTGGTCGCCGTCCAGCAGGCGGGCCCAGAAGTTGACCTTCCACGCCTTGCTCCAGCCGGTGCCGCCGTCGCCCCGCGCGGTGAGCGAGATCTTGGCCGCCTCGGCCTCCGGGGTGCCGGCCGTGATCTGCCGTCCGGGGTGCAGGGCGAACAGGTGGGAGACGTGCCGGTGGGTGTTGCCCCGGTCGTCCAGGTCCTCCTTCCACTCCTGGAGCTGTCCCCAGGAACCGATCCTGATGCCCGGGTCGAGCCTGTCCAGCGCGGCCTTCACCTCGGCCTGGAAGGCCTTGTCGGTCTTCAGCTCCTTCGCGGCCTCCAGGGTGTTGGTCAGCAGGTCGAAGACGATCTGCTGGGACATCGAGGCGCCCGCCGTGAAGTCGCCCTGCTCGGGGGAGTAGCTGGGGGAGACCACCAGTTTGCCGTCACGCGGGTCGGTGTAGAGGGTGTCCAGCCAGAACTCGGCCGCGCCCTTCATCACCGGGTACGCGGTCTTGCGCAGGTACTTGGTGTCGCCGCTGAAGCGGTAGTGGTCGTACATCTGCTGGGTCACCCATGCCGCCGCGTCGGGGAACCAGAACGAGGTGGCCCAGTTGTGCACGCCGGTGAAGCCGAACGGGTTGGTCTCGTTGTGCACCACCCAGCCGCGCGCCCCGAACATCTCCTTCGCGGTCTTCTGCCCGGGGGCGACCATCGACCGGATGTAGCTGTCGTACGGCTCGGTCGTCTCGGCGAGGTTGGTCTGCTCGGCGAGCCAGTAGTTCATCTGCAGGTTGATGTTGACGTGGTAGTCGGCCGACCAGGGGGGATTGGTGGAGTTGTTCCACACGCCCTGCAGGTTGGCCGGGAGCGACCCCTCCCTGGAGGAGGCGATCAGCAGGTAGCGGCCGTAGGCGAAGAACATCGCCTCCAGCGCCCGGTCGTCGGTCGAGGCGCCGCCGGTGTACGCCGCGCGCAGCCTGTCCGTCGGGATGGCCGGGGTCTTCTGCCCGAGGTCCAGTTCGACCCGGTCGAACAGCTTGCGGTAGTCGGCCTGGTGCTCGGACCTGAGCTCCTCGTACGACTTGCGGGAGGCCCTGTCGACCGCCTTGGTCACCTTGGCGTGCGGGTCCACGGTCCGGTAGGCCGGGTAGACGTCGGAGTAGTCGGTGCCCGCCGACAGCACGAACACCGCGCTGTCGGCGCCCGTGACGGTGATCTTGTCGGTGCCGTCGGTGCGGGTGCCGCCCTGGGTGATCACCTGGACCTGCGACTCGAACCTCATGCCGTTGTCGGCGAGCACGCCCTTGACGGTGAGGCGGCCCTTGGAGACCGAGACCTGCTTGTCGTCACGAGGCGAGGAGGTGCGCAGCGTGAAGGAGACCTTGCCGCGCTTGTCGGCGGAGAGCTTGCCGACGACGACGTTGCCGGGATGGCTGGCGAAGTACTCGCGGGAGTGGGTCACCCCGTTCGCGGTGTAGCCGACCCTGGCGACCGCGTCGCGCAGGTCCAGCTCCCGGCGGTAGCCGGTGGCGGTGTTCTCGGTGTTCTCGGGGGTCTCGGGGGTCTCGGGCATGTCCAGCCAGAGGTCCCCGAAGGTCTGGTAGGCGCCGAAGCCGCTCTTGGGCTGGCCGAGCTTGGCCGCCACCGCCTCGGGGGACATCCTGCCGTCGCGGTCGATCTGCGCCCTGACCTCGGCGATCGCGTTCGGCCTGGGGGAGGTCCAGTTGCCGAAGTCGTAGCCGTTCGCGCCGGGGCCACCGGTCCACAGGGACTTCTCGTTGAACTGGATCTGCTCGCTGTTCACGCCGCCGAACACCATGGCGCCCAGCGCGCCGTTGCCGATCGGCAGCGCCTGGGTCTCCCAGTCGGTGGCGGGCTTGTCGTACCAGAGCGTCAAGTCATCGGGTGTATTTGGCATGGTCATATTTGCTGACGGCTCCGCGTTGGCCGAGCTCTGGCCGTATAACCCGGTGGCGAGGGTGAGGGCGGCGAGGAGTGCGACGCCGAGACGACGTCGTGGGGGGCGGGGCAACGGATTCCTCCGATCACAGGGCGGGACTGTTTCAAGGAGATAGCACCGAAATTCCGCCGTAACAAGCCTCATCCTCCGATGTTTCTCGACAGTTGATCGCTTTTGTGCCTCTCACCACCGCGAACGTCCCAGATGATCCCTGTTTCCGTCCACGCGAGGAAACCCGATGACTGGAGGTCAAAATTAGGACACGATCGAGCATTACCCCTGTCAGCTGCGGTTTCTCCTCGATAACGGATCGGACGTATCGGCCCGTGAGGGGTTGACATCGAGGTTCGGCGTCGTTCAGCATCACGAGACAAGACATCCGATGTATCAACGAAGGGTGCGGTGTGAAGCTGCTGCGAGTGGGACCCGTCGGCCAGGAGCGACCGGCCGTCCTGGACGGGGCCGGTAACCTCCGCGAAATCTCGGAAGCCGAGATCGACGGGGCTTTCCTCGCTTCCGGGGGAGTGGCTCGTGTCCGAGAGGCGCTGGAGCGGGACGAGCTTCCCGTGCTGGACGCCGAGGGGCTGCGGATCGGCGCCCCGATCGCGCGACCAGGGAAGATCGTGTGCGTCGGGCTCAACTACCGCGACCACGCGGAGGAGACGAACGCCGCGATCCCGGCCGAGCCGATCATCTTCATGAAGGCTCCCAACACGATCGTCGGGCCCGACGACGAGGTGCTCATCCCCAGGGGCAGCGTGAAGACCGACTGGGAGGTCGAGCTGGCCGTCGTCATCGGCGAGACGGCCCGCTACGTCGAGACGCACGAGGAGGCGCTGTCCAAGATCGCGGGCTACGCCATCTCCAACGACGTCTCCGAGCGGGAGTTCCAGCTGGAGCGCGGCGGCCAGTGGGACAAGGGGAAGTCCTGCGAGACCTTCAACCCGCTCGGCCCCTGGCTGGTCACCCCCGACGAGATCGCCGACCCGCAGGCCCTGGGTCTGCGCCTGTGGGTGGACGGCACGCGGTTCCAGAACGGCGACACCAAGAACATGATCTTCACGGTGGCGGAGGTCGTCCGCTATCTCAGCCGCTTCATGGTCCTCGAACCCGGTGACCTCATCAACACCGGCACCCCGGCGGGCGTCGCGCTCGGCCTGCCCGGCACGCCGTACCTGCGCGCCGGGCAGATCGTGGAGCTGGAGATCGACGGCCTCGGGAGCCAGCGACAGACCGTGGGGCAGGCATGAACGACAGGATCGACACCCGCGAGGACGCGCCGGTCGAAGCCGTCGTGGCCGGGGCGGCGGAGGCGGCGGAGGGGGTGCCGGCGGGGATCGGCGCGTACCGCATCACCTCGATGGAGACCCACGACATCCGCTTCCCCACCTCGCTGGAGCTCGACGGCTCCGACGCGATGAACCCCGACCCCGACTACTCGGCCGCCTACCTGATCCTGCGGACCGACGACGGGTTCGAGGGCCACGGCTTCGCCTTCACCATCGGGCGCGGCAACGAGGTGCAGACCGCCGCGATCAGGGCCCTGGAGCCGTACGTGCTCGGCAGGGACGTCGAGGACATGGGCGCCCTCTGGAAGGACATGGTCCACGACTCCCAGCTGCGCTGGCTCGGCCCGGAGAAGGGCGTCATGCACATGGCGATCTCCGCCGTGGTCAACGCGCTCTGGGACCTCAAGGCCAAGCGGGCGGGCAGGCCGCTCTGGCTGCTGCTGGCCGAGATGTCCCCCGAGGAGCTCGTCGAGCTGGTCGACTTCCGCTACCTCACCGACGCGCTCACCCCGCAGGAGGCGCTGGAGATCCTGCGCGCCGCCGAGCCCGGCAGGCGCGAGCGCGTGGCCCACCTGCGCGAGCACGGCTACCCGGCCTACACGACCTCCCCGGGGTGGCTCGGCTACGGCGACGACAAGCTGCGCCGCCTGTGCAAGGAGGCGATGGACGAGGGCTTCACCCAGATCAAGCTGAAGGTCGGCGCCGACCTGGAGGACGACAGGCGGCGGATGCGCATCGCCCGCGAGACCTGCGGCGAGGACTTCCCCATCGCGATCGACGCCAACCAGCGCTGGGACGTCGACTCCGCCATCGCCTGGGTGAACGCCCTCGCGGAGTTCCACCCGCACTGGGTGGAGGAGCCGACCAGCCCCGACGACGTGCTCGGCCACGCCGCCATCGCCCGGGGCATCGCGCCCATCCCGGTGGCCACCGGCGAGCACGTCCAGAACCGCATGGTCTTCAAGCAGCTCCTGCAGGCCGGCGCGATCTCCTACCTGCAGATCGACGCGGCCCGCGTCGCGGGCGTGAACGAGAACGTCGCGATCCTGCTGCTCGCCGCCAAGTTCGGCGTCCCGGTCTGCCCGCACGCGGGCGGGGTCGGCCTGTGCGAGCTGGTGCAGCACCTGTCGATGTTCGACTACGTCGCTGTCAGCGGCTCGATGGAGGGCAAGGTGATCGAGTACGTCGACCACCTCCACGAGCACTTCGTCGATCCCGTGGTGATCGAGAACGGCGCCTACGCCGCGCCGATCCGGCCCGGTTTCGGGGCGGCCATGCACGCCGCCTCCATCATTGACCACACCTATCCCAACGGTCCGGTATGGAGGTCCCTCAATGGGTGAGTTCGACGGTCTGCGCGCCCTGGTCACCGGTGGCGGCTCCGGCATCGGCCTGGCCACCGCCACCCTGCTGGCCGAGCGGGGCGCGAGGGTGGCCTCCCTCGACATCAACGTCTCCGATGGCCCGTTCGTCGAGGTCAGGGCGGACGTCACCGACGAGGAGGCGGTCAACGCGGCCGTCGCCCAGGCCGTCGAGCGGCTCGGCGGCCTGGACATCCTGGTCAACAACGCCGGGATCGGCGCCGCCGGGACGATCGAGGACAACCCCTACGAGGAGTGGTCCAGGGTCCTGGACGTCAACGTCCTGGGCATCGTCCGGGTCACCCGGGTGAGCCTGCCGCACCTGCGCCGCTCGGCGCACGCCGCGATCGTCAACACCTGCTCGATCGCGGCGACGGCGGGACTGCCCCAGCGGGCGCTCTACAGCGCGTCCAAGGGGGCCATCCAGTCGCTGACCCTGGCGATGGCGGCCGACCACGTCCGCGAGGGCATCCGGGTCAACTGCGTCAACCCCGGCACCGCCGACACCCCCTGGGTGCAGCGCCTGCTCGACGCGGCCGAGGACCCGGAGGCCGAGCGGGCGGCCCTGGAGGCCCGCCAGCCGATGGGCCGCCTGGTGAGCGCCCCGGAGGTCGCCGCGGCGATCGCCTACCTCGCGAGCCCGCTCGCGGCGGCCACCACCGGCACGGTCCTGGCCGTGGACGGCGGGATGCAGGGGCTCAGGCTCCGGCCGAAGTCATGACCGGGATCCCCGTATCGGTCGAGAAACGATTCACCCCCCACACAGCTTTGAATCGAGGCAACGGTATGAAAATCGGACCCGCGGCGACAGGTGCGGCACTGCTCGCGATCTCCTTCACCCTCTCCGCCTGCGGATCGTCGGAGCCCACCACCGCGGCCCAGCCCGGCGCTGACGCGGCCGCCGCTCCCGCGGGCGCCAAGGTCGGGATCGACTTCCCCCGCGCCGACTCCGACTTCTGGAACTCGTACAACAAGTACGTCCCCCAGATGGCGACCGAGCTGGGCGTCGACCTGATGCCGCCGACGAACTCGCAGAACGACGTGGCCAAGCTGGTCGCCAACGTCCAGGCCCTGACCGGCCAGGGCGCAAAGGTGATCGTCATGGCCCCGCAGGACACCGGTGCCATCGCCTCCACGCTGCAGTCGCTGGAGGGCAGGAACATCCCCGTCGTCACCGTGGACACCCGCCCCGACAAGGGCAAGGTCTACATGGTCGTGCGGGCCGACAACAAGGCGTACGGCACGAAGGCGTGCGAGTTCCTCGGCGAGAAGCTCGGCGGCAAGGGCAAGGTCGTCCAGCTCATGGGCGCGCTCTCGTCGATCAACGGTCGTGACCGGGCCGAGGCGTTCCGCGGCTGCATGAAGGACAAGTTCCCCGGCATCACGGTCTTCGAGGAGCCGACCGAGTGGGAGGGCACGAAGGCCGCCTCCATGCTCCAGACCCGTCTCGAGCAGCACCCGGACATCAAGGGCGTCTACATGCACGCCGGAGGCGTCCACCTGGCCCCCACCCTCCAGGTGCTCAAGGCCAAGGGCCTGATCGTGCCGCCGGAGGACCCCAAGCACGTCTTCGTGATCTCCAACGACGGTATCCCGCAGGAGTTCGAGGCGATCCGCAAGGGCGAGATCGACGCCACGGTCTCCCAGCCGGCCGACCTCTACGCCAAGTACGCGCTCTTCTACGCCAAGGCCGCGGCCGAGGGTAAGACCTTCCAGCCCGGCCCGACCGACCACGACAGCACGATCATCCAGCTGCCGAACGGTCTCGAGGACCAGCTCCCCGCTCCCCTGGTCACCAAGGAGAACGTGGACGACCAGGCTTTTTGGGGTAACCAGGTCAAGTGATGACATCTTCCGTCAAGGCAGTCGAGGCGCTTGGGATCACCAAGCGCTTCGGCCCGACCACCGCGCTCAACGGTGCCGGGATCGCCATCACCGAGGGGGAGACGCACGCGCTCGTCGGCAGGAACGGCGCGGGCAAGTCCACGCTGGTGTCGATCCTGACCGGGCTCCAGCGTCCCGACGAGGGCGAGGTCCGCTTCGCCGGGCGGCCCGCGCCGCCGCCGGCCGACCGGGACGCCTGGCGGCAGAGGGTCGCGTGCGTCTACCAGAAGTCGACGATCATCCCCACCCTGTCCGTCGCGGAGAACCTCTTCCTGAACCGCCAGACAGAGCGGGGCATGATCAGCTGGCGGAGCCTTCGCACGCGGGCCCGCCAGTTGCTGGAGCAGTACGGCGTGGACGTCGATGCGGAGACCATGGCCGGAGACCTGGGGGTCGAGCAGCGCCAGCTGCTGGAGATCGCCAGGGCGCTGTCGTTCGGCGCCCGGTTCATCATCCTGGACGAGCCCACCGCGCAGCTCGACGGCCCGGCCATCCAGCGGCTCTTCGACCGGATGCGCTCCCTGCGGGAGCAGGGCGTCACGATGATGTTCATCTCCCACCACCTGGAGGAGGTGTACGAGATCTGCCAGAGCGTCTCGGTGTTCCGCGACGCCCGGCACATCGTCACCGCCCCGGTCGGCGACCTGCCCCACGACCGGCTCGTGGACGCGATGACCGGCGAGGCCACCGCCGCCTACGAGTACCGCACCCGGACGGTCGCCCCCTCGGCCCCCGTGGTGCTGTCCGCGCGGTCGCTCAGCCTCGCCGGGCGCTACGAGGACGTGAACCTCGCCGTCAGGGCGGGGGAGATCGTCGGTCTCGCCGGTTCCGGCAGCAGCGGCAAGGTCGGTCTCGCCGAGACCCTGGTCGGCCTGCACCGGGCCGACACCGGGACGGTGACCGTCAACGGCACCGACATCAGGCAGGGCGACGTGCCCTCCGCGCTCCGCGCCGGGCTCGGGTTCGTCCCCCAGGACAGGCACCACCAGGGTTTCGTGCCGCTGCTGTCGATCGCCGAGAACGCGACCATCCCGATCGCCCACAAGCTCGGCCGCTACGGCGTGGTCTCCCCGGCCCGCCGCCGCGAGCGCGGCACCCGGATGATCGACCTGCTGGACATCAAGACGACGGGCCCCGACCAGCAGGTGGCCGACCTGTCCGGCGGCAACGCCCAGAAGGTGGTGCTGGCCAGGGCGCTCGCCGACGACCCGAACGCGCTCGTGGTCATCAACCCGACCGCCGGGGTGGACGTCAAGGCGAAGCACTCCCTGCTCGGCGCCGTGGAGGACGCGGCCGAGCGGGGGGCGGGGGCCGTACTGGTCTCCGACGAGCTCGACGACCTGCGAATCTGCGATCGCGTCCTCGTCATGTTCCACGGCAGGATCGTCAAGGACGTGCCGCGCGGCTGGACCGACAACGAGCTGGTGGCGGCGATGGAAGGCATCGACCACTCTTGACATCCTCCTCGCCCTGAAGGGCGGGGATTCCCACGGTCGCCCGTGAGGGTTCCTGCTTCACCGCCAACTGCCCGCCAGAGAGGACTCTCTGTGAGGTCTTACGTCAGCTCCACAGGCGTTTCACCTCTCCGCCAGCCCGGCGGCGAGGATGTTCTTCGCGGCGTTCACGTCCCGATCATGGGACGCGCCGCAGGTACACACCCAGTCGCGGACACCCAGCGGCATGGACCGCTGGATGGTGCCGCACGCCGAACACAGCTTCGACGACGGGAACCAGCGGTCCACGACCAGCAGTTCCCGCCCGTACCACTGCGCTTTGTACTCCAGCATGGACCGCATCTGGCGCCACGAGGCATCCGAGATCGCGCGGGCCGGCTTGTGGTTCTTCACCAGGTTGCGCACGGTGAGGTCTTCGATCGCGACCGTTTGGTTCTCACGGACGAGACGTGTGGTGACCTTGTGCAGGTGATCGCGGCGGCGATCGGTGATGCGGGCGTGAATGCGGGCGACTTTGAGTTTGGCCTTGGCCCGGTTGGCCGACCCCTTCTCCTTGCGGGCGAGGGTGCGCTGAGCCTTGGCGAGCTTGCGGCGGTCGGCCCGCTCATGCTTCGGATTGACGATCTTCTCTCCGGTGGAGAGCGTCGCCAACGCCGTGATACCCGCATCCACCCCGACCACGTTCGCGGTCGGGGGGAGCGGGGTGACGCGGTCTTCACACAGGATCGCCACGAACCAGCGCCCAGCGGCGTCCTTGGTCACGGTCACCGTGGACGGCTGCGCGCCCTCGGGCAGCGGACGCGACCATACGACGTTCAAAGGCGCGTTCATCTTCGCGAGGGTGATCTGACCGTCTCGGTAGGTGAACGCCGAGCGGGTGTACTCGGCGCTGAGCCGCGACTTCTTCTTGGATTTGAACGTCGGGTACTTCGCGCGCTTGGCGAAGAAGTTCGCGAACGCCGCCTGCAAGTGGCGGAGCGCCTGCTGAAGCGGGACCGACGACACCTCGTTCAGGAACGCCAGATCTTCGGTCTTCTTCCACTCTGTCAGCGCGGCCGACGACTGCACGTAGGTAACCTTGCGGCCTTCCAGGGTGTAGGCGCGGCTGCGGTGTTCGAGGGCTTTGTTGTAGACGAGGCGGGCGCAGCCGAACGTGCGAGACAGCTCCGCTGCCTGCTCGTTCGTCGGGTAGAGGCGGAACTTGTAGGCCCGCTTCACGATCTGCGCCACGCCTCACACAATACTGCAAGATCAGTTAGGCGGCGGTTGGGGCGGGTGGTGCGGGTCCAGGCACGCCAGGGCGCCAGGGCGCTTCCCCGCTCCCGTTTCCTCCCCGGCCTGAAGGCCGGAGTATCCACGGGAGTTATTTGATGACCACGACAAAGACCCCCCCGCCCGTGCTGGCGGCCCCGCAGGGCCGCCGCATCCAGCTCGGGCGGTTCCGTGACCTCACCCTGGTCCCGGTGATCGTCGTTCTGCTGATCGCCGGCTCCTTCGTGGACCCGGTCTTCCTCACCACGGGCAACCTGACCAACGTGCTGCAGCAGCAGTCGGCCCTGGCGTTGGTGGTCCTCGCCGAGGCGCTGATCCTGATCGCGGGCAAGTTCGACCTGTCGCTGGAGTCCACGGTCGGCATGGCGCCCGCCGTCGGCGTGATGCTGGTCATCCCGGTGGCGGCCGGAGGGTTCGGCCTGGAGCTGCCCGCCATCCTGGCCATCCCGCTGTGCCTGCTGGTCGGCGGCCTGATCGGCGCCTTCAACGGCTTCTTGATCCTGCGGTTCCAGCTGTCGGCCTTCATCGTCACGCTGGCCATGATGATCGTCGTGCACGGCCTCCAGCTGGGCCTCACCCAGGGCAAGAGCCTGTTCGAGCTGCCCGAGTCGTTCCTCTACCTCGGCAGCGCCCGCTGGCTCGGCCTGCCGGCGGCCATCTGGATCACCGGCGTCCTCTTCGCGGTGGCCATCGTCGCCCTCGCCTACTTCCGGGCCGGCCGCTCGCTCTACGCCATCGGCGGCAACGCCGACGCCGCCCGCGCGGCCGGCATCAGGGTCGAGCGGGTCGTCTGGGTCGTCTTCGTCATCGGCGGGATCGTCGCCGCGCTCGCCGGAGTGCTGGAGACCGGCCGGCTGGGCGGCATCAGCGCCAACCAGGGCGTCGGCTGGATCTTCATGGCCTTCGCCGCGGCCGTCATCGGCGGCGTCAGCATGGACGGCGGCAAGGGGACGATCCTCGGCGCGCTCACCGGCGTCCTGGTGATCGGCCTCGTCGAGAACATCCTCACCCTGAAGGGCGTCCCCGGCGAGTGGAAGCAGCTCGTCTACGGCTCGATCATCCTGGTCGCCCTGATGATCAGCCGCCTGGCGGGCGGCAAGGCCCAAGACTGACGCGGCCGCCTCGACGGGGGCGTGAGCCTTTGGCGCAGGGCCGTGAGCCTTTGACAAGGGCGGGAGCCTTCGACGGGGCCTGAGCCGCGTGGACGCGCGGCCCGTACGGGGACGTGAAGCCGTACGGGCGCGAGGCCTGCGCGAAACCATGAGGCCTTACGGGTGGTGGAGCCCGCACGGACACGTGTGGAAATGTATGACCACCCGCGAGACACGAAGCGATACAAATGCATCAAGCGGCATGAGAGCCATGAAGCCGTACAGAACGGAGCAAGCGGTGCAGGTCAGCAGATACGGCTTCGGTACGGCCCCGATCGGGAACCTGTTCTCGGAGGTCGGCGAGGACACGGCGCGCGCGGCGGTGGACGCGGCCTACGAGGCGGGGATCCGTCTGTTCGACACCGCGCCCCACTACGGGCTCGGCCTGTCGGAGCGGCGCCTCGGCGCCGCCCTGGCGGAGCGGCCCCGCGACTCCTACGCCCTGTCCACCAAGGTCGGCCGCCTGCTCGTGCCCGCCACCGGCGAGGGCCCCTTCGGCCGGGACGACCAGGGCTTCGACGTCCCCGCCGACCTGCGCAGGGTGTGGGACTTCTCGCGGGGCGGGGTGCTGCGGTCGCTGGAGGAGAGCCTGGAGCGGCTCGGTCTCGACGCGGTCGACATCGCCTTGATCCATGACCCGGACGACCACTGGGAGCAGGCCGTCTCCGAGGCGTACCCGGCCCTGGCCGAGCTGCGCGACCAGGGTGTCGTCAAGGCCGTCGGGGCCGGCATGAACCAGACGGGGATGCTCGCCCGGTTCGTCCGCGAGACCGATGTCGACATGGTCATGCTCGCCGGGCGCTACACCCTCCTCGACCAGTCGGGCGAGGACGAGTTGCTGCCGCTGTGCGCCGAGCGCGGTGTCGCGGTGCTCGCCGCCGGGGTGTTCAACAGCGGCCTGCTGGCCACCCACGACCCGGCGGGCACCTACGACTACGCCCCCGCCCCCGGCCCGCTCCTCGACCAGGCCCGCCGCATCGCCGCCGTCTGCGAGCGCCACGGCGTCACCCTCCCCCAGGCGGCCCTCGCCTTCCCCCTGCGCCACCCCGCCGTCGCCAGCGTGGTCATCGGCGCCCGCTCCGCCGCCGAGGTGACCCGCAACGCGGACCTGACCGCCAAACCCGTCCCCGAGGACCTGTGGGCCGACCTCGCCGCCGAGGGCCTCATCCCCTGAACGCACCGCAGCAGGGGAGCCCGAGATCCTGCTGATTCCCGATTTTGGAGCAGAATCAGGGAGTAGTATGAGGCGGGAAAGGAGGCCTCCTCATGGTTGATGCCAAGCCCGGGAAAGCTTCGGCGGGAGCGGTCAAAAAACGGAAGTATCGGGCGGCGTCGGCGGGGAGTGATCACGAGAGGGCCGGTGCGACGCAGACCCTTCGCAGGAAAGAGGTCGAGGAGCGGGCCGCACTGGCCCTGTTCGACCAGGCGCAGCGACTGGACGGAGTGGCCGCCAGCACCCACGAGGCCGACACTCGTGACACGGTCAGGGAAGTCGTTCACGACCTGCTCGCTTATGCCGAGCCGGTGCGAGCGACGGTCGCTGCCAAGATCCTTGGTGTTGACGAGAAGACGGTTCGCGCATGGGTCGCGGAAGGGCTGCTCACGCAGGTCAGGGGAAAGCCACGACTGATGCTTGAGGCCGAACGCCTTTACGCCGTGGCGACCCTTGTCCAGGACCTGCGCCGGGTCGGCCGTACCCGCAATCTCGCCGAGGCCGTCTGGCACCGCCTGCAGGACCAGGAGCTTCTGGAGAGTGACCAGCTGGCTGACGGTCTTCAGCAGATGAGCCAGGACGAGGGCCGCCCGTGGCGGGAGATCCGGGCGGAGTGGGGTTCCAGGAACTCGGAACCGGCCGCTGATGAAGACTGAGGTCTATCTCTCCGTTCTCGCGGAGAAGCAGGCCGAGACGTTGCGCGGAGCGGACCTGAGAGCCTTCGTCGCTTTCGTCGGTGATCTGGAAGCGCGAGGTTGCGCGGCTCTCGGCTATCGACTCACCGGAGAGCTTCCGGTGAACCGTCTGTGCGTCAAGCACTTGAGAGCGGCCATGCGCGTCGTGGTCGCGTTCGAGGGCCTGGGTCGTTCATGGATTCTGATGTTGGGACCTCATGACGAGCGCAACCGCACACATGACGTCTACACCTCGCTGTGGCAGGTGTGCGGGCTGCACGAACCGCCGGTGGGCGAGCGCACCGAGCCCGCTTGCTGTGATGGTGACGGCGCCGGCCCGAACCTGACGGAAATCGACGATCTGGTGGCTCGTTGTCGTGATCTTGCGAAGCCGTCTCGTCGGCGTGGGCGTGAGAACTGACCACCACGATTACGTCGGCACCGGTCTGGTGTGTTCCATCGGATTTTTGACCGGCCCCCGGCGTGAGGATCTGCGGGCCTGCACCGCGCCGCGCTGCGTCCGCTACTTCGTCAAGAAGCACGGCCGGCAGGAGTGGTGCAAGCCGTCGTGCGGCAACCGGGCCCGAGCGGCGCGCCACTACCGCCGGCACTCCGCGGCCGACGCGGACGACTCCCGGCCCTGAGAGCGCGGAAATTCTTCGCAGGGTGGTCGCACCCGGTGTCGATCCCGCCGGATGCCGTTCGTGTGATGGGTAGGAAGGCGGCCACGGGGTCGCACCGGTCCAGGAGGCGCGATGAAACAGTATCTGCTCAGCGTGTACCAGCCCGACGGAGGTTCTCCCGGCCCCGAGGTGCTGGGGCCGATCGCCCGGAACCTGGAGATCCTGGAACAGGAGATGCAGGCCGCCGGCGTGTGGGTCTTCTCCGGGGGCCTGCACCCTCCGGACACGGCGACCGTGATCCGGGTCAAGGACGGTGACACGCTCATGACCGACGGCCCGTACGCCGAGGGCAAGGAACACCTCGGCGGGTTCACGGTCATCAGGGCGCCCGACCTTGACGCGGCACTCGAATGGGGCCGCAGGCTCACCGTGGCGATCGGTCTCCTGCCCATCGAGGTGCGGCCGTTCCAGGGCGAGGTGGACGGCTGACACCCGGCATGCCGGACGTTCCCGCTTCGGAGGCTTCGGAGATCGACCGCGTGTTCCGTGCCGAGTACGGTCGCGCGGTCGCCGTCCTGGTGCGCCTCCTCGGTGACATCGACCTCGCCGAGGAGGCGGTCCAGGACGCGTTCACCGTGGCGGCAGGCCGGTGGCCCTCCACCGGCCTGCCGCCGAGCCCGGCGGGGTGGATCATCACCACCGCCCGCAACAGGGCGATCGACCGCTTCCGGCGGGAGGCGACCCGCCAGGATCGCCACGCCCAGGCGGCCCTGCTGCACGCCGGGGACGAACCGCTGGAGGAGAGCGCCGTGCGCGACGACCGGCTCCGCCTGATCTTCACCTGCTGCCATCCCGCGCTCGCCGCCAACGCCAGGGTCGCGCTGACCCTGCGGCTGCTGGGCGGGCTCACCACCGCCGAGATCGCCAGGACCTTCCTGGTGCCCGAGCCGACCATGGCCCAGCGCCTGGTCCGGGCCAAGAACAAGATCCGTGACGCGGGGATCCCGTACCGTGTCCCGGCCGAGGCCGATCTCCCGGACCGGCTGCGGGCCGTCCTGGCCGTGGTGTACCTCATCTTCAACGAGGGTCACACGGCGAGTTCGGGCGAGCGGCTGGTCCGCGAGGACCTCTGCGCGGAAGCCATCCGGCTGGGACGGCTCCTGGCCGAGCTGATGCCCGGCGAACCCGAGGTCATGGGGCTGCTCGCGCTCATGCTGCTCGTCGACTCCCGCCGGGCCGCCCGCACCACGCCGGACGGCGACCTGGTGCTGCTGGCGGACCAGGACCGGGGCCGCTGGGACCGCGACCTGATCACCGAGGGCCAGGCCATCGTCCGGTGGTGCCTCCGGCGCGACCGGCCGGGTCCGTACCAGATCCAGGCCGCGATCAACGCCGTCCACAGCGACGCGCCGACCGCGGCCCTCACCGACTGGTGGCAGATCCTGGCGCTGTACGACCTGCTCCTTGCCCTGACCCCCAACCCGGTGGTGGCCCTCAACCGCGCGGTCGCGGTGGCCGAGGTCGAGGGGCCGGGGGCGGCGCTCACCCTGGTCGACGGCCTCGACCTCGACGGCTACCACCTGTTCCACGCCGTCCGCGCCGACCTGCTCCGGCGCCTGGGCCGCACCACCGAGGCGGCGCGGGCCTACGAGGCGGCGATCGCCCGCACCGGCAACGCGGCCGAGCGCGACTTCCTGCGGCGCACCCGTCAGGCGCTCACCTGAGTCAGGCGAGGGCGCTGCGGAGCCACTCCTCGACGCCGGCGATGTGGACCGTGGCCCAGGCCCGTGCCACCTCCGGCTGGCGGGCGGCGATGGCGTCGCAGATCGCGGTGTGCTGCTCGCGGGTCTTCTCCAGGGCGTTCTCCTGGGTGAGGCCCCGCCAGATCCTCGCCCTGGTGGTGGGCCCCGAGAGGCTCTCGATGAGGGAGCACAGCACCGTGTTGCCCGAGCCCGCCGCGATGCGCTGGTGGAACTCCAGGTCGTTGGCGACCAGCTGCTCGACGCTCGGGTCGGGAGGCAGCTCGTCGAGGATCTTGCGCAGCTCGGCGACCTCGGACTCGGACATGCTCGTCGCCGCCATCGCGGTCGCCGCGGGCTCCAGGATCCGCCGGACCTGGAAGAACTGCAGCACGGTGTCGTCCTGGTGGAAGTCGACCACGAACGACATCGCGTCGAGCAGCAGCCTCGGCTCCAGGCTGGTCACGTACGTGCCGTCGCCCTGGCGCACGTCCAGCACGTTGATCAGGGCCAGGGCCCTGACGGCCTCGCGCAGCGAGTTGCGCGACAGGCCGAGCCGATCGGCCAGGTCGGCCTCCTTGGGCAGCCTGCTGCCCGGGGCGAGCTCGCCAGACAGGATCATCTGCTTGATCTTGTCGATAGCGGCGTCGGTGACCGCCACTCTGCACCGTCCTCAGGTCGCGCCAGACATCCGATGTCTATGAGTGTATGGCGAACCGGACCGGATCCACTCCCATCACGCGGCGGATGATTCCGCGAACCTCCAGCGTGCGTAGGTGGGCCGCGGCCTCTCCTGCCGCCATCCCGCGCAGTACGGGGGGAAAGTCCTCCCAAGGGCGATTCCAGGTCATACGTCCAGCTATCTCCCAAATAGTGAGAGGCCCTTCAGCCTCGGCGAGCAGGGCGGCCAGCCGTCGGAGCTTCTCCTCGTGGTGGACGGTGATCTCCGTCGCCCGAGCCCCCGTGTCCTGAAATATCCATTCATGGGCGGGGAGGGCTTCGAGCCGGCCCAGGCTCTTCACCTTCTCCAGCGACTCCAGGAAGTCGCTGAGCGGATCCACGTCCGCACGGTCGTACGGGTAGATCCCGATGTGCGGCGTGATCGCCGGCAGCACGTGGTCCCCGGTGAAGATCCGGTCGGCGTCCTCAAGGTGCAGGCAGACGTGGCCGGGCGTGTGACCGGGCGTCCAGATCGTCCGGAGCCTGCGCCCCGGCAGGTCGATCAGGTCGCCGTCGGTGAGGACGCGGTCGGGTACCGCGGGCGGCTGCGGCCGGTTCCCCGTCACCTCCTCCACCTCGACGGTGCCCGCTCCCGCCCGGCGCAGCATGTCGGCCTGGAAGTCGCGGTGCGCGTCCCCCTGGAAGTTCCGCATGAACCCGATCAGCGCGGCGTCGGCCTCGTGCATGGCGATCCACGCGCCGGACTCATCCCTGACCTGACCGGCCAGCCCGGCGTGGTCGGGATGGAAGTGGGTCACGACCACCCCGCGCACGTCGCGGACGTCCATGCCGACCGCCCCCAGCCCGTCGCGCAGTGCCAGCCACGCCTCGGGGGCGTTCCAGCCCGCGTCGACCAGCACGGGACCGGCGGGGGACTCGATCGCGTAGACGAGCGTGTAGCCGAGCGGGTTCCCCGGGATCGGGACGGGCACGCTCCACACCCCGCCGCCGGTGTCGAACGGGCGCTGCTCGCTGTACGGCCTGCGGAGGGATTTCAACGGTGGTGCTCCTTGTGCGGCCTGCGGAGGGATTTCAATGGTGGTGCTCCTTGTGCGACGCCGCTCAAGACGCTCCAGGGGATCGGCGCCGTTCACGGCCGCCCCGGGGCGGCGATGCCGTTCAGAGGCGCTCCAGGATGGTCGCGGTCGCGAGCGCCCCGCCCGCGCACATCGACACCAGCGCGGTCGAGGAGTCGGACCGCTCAAGCTCGTGCAGGGCGGTGGTGATCAGTCGGGATCCGGTCGCTCCGACCGGATGGCCGAGCGCTATGGCGCCGCCGTTGACGTTGACCCGTTCCATGTCTGGCTTGTGCACCGATGACCAGGATAAGACCACCGAGGCGAAAGCCTCGTTCACCTCGAACCTGTCGATGTCGGCCGTGCTCATCCCGGTCGCGGCCAGCACCCTGGCGGTCGCGTCCACCGGCCCGTCCAGGTGGTAGTACGGCTCGGAGCCGACGAGCGCCTGGGCGAGGACGCGCGCCCGGGGCCGCAGGCCGTGCCGGGCGGCGGCCTCCTCGCTCATGAGGAGCACCGCCGCCGCGCCGTCGGAGATCTGCGAGGAGGTGCCCGCCGTGTGCATGCCGTCCTCGCCCACGACGGGCCTGAGCCCGGCCAGCCCCTCGACGGTGGTCTCGCGCAGTCCCTGGTCTCGGTCGACGACGCGGGTCTCGCCGGTGGGCTCCCCGCCCTGGCCGAGGACCGGCGCGGTCACCGCGACGACCTCCCGGTCGAAGCGCCCCTGGGCCCACGCCTCCGCGGCGAGACGCTGGGACCTGGCACCGAAGCGGTCGAGCCGCTCGCGGGTCAGCCCGCGCCGCCGCGCGATCCGCTCGGCGGCGGTGAACTGGTCGGGCAGGTCGATGGCCCAGTCGTCGGGCCGGGGATTGGCGGGCAGCACGTTGGAGCCGAGCGGCGCCCGGCTCATCACCTCGACGCCGCAGGCCACGCCGACGTCGATGACCCCGGCCTGGATGAGCGCCGCGACCAGGTGCACCGCCTGCTGTGAGGAGCCGCACTGCGCGTCGACCGTGGTCACGCCCGTCTGGTACGGCAGTCCGGCGTAGAGCCAGGCGTGCCGCCCGACATGGCCGCCCTGCTCTCCGGCCTGCGTGACGCATCCGGCGAAAACCTGTTCCACGGCGGCGGGATCGATGCCTGATCTGCCGATCAGGCCGTTGAGCGCCGCGGCGAGGACCGCCTGCGGCTTCAGCCCGGCGAGCCATCCGTTGCGCCTGCCGATCGGGGTCCTCACGGCCTCGACGATCACCGCACCCATAACGATCTCCTCGCCATCCGGGTCGGAGCCCGCGGCCGCCGGGCGGCCGTTCCCGCCGGTCCGCCCGTTCGCGCGTCGCTCCAGAACGTCGCTCTAGTCGCTTCCGCTAGCGACTGTAACGGGTTCTAGTTTCAGGCGGAAGGAGCGGCGGGGTTTCCGGTGGCAGGGAGCTCCGGCGAACAGCGCCTCCGATGGCACGGGGCCTCCGGCGAGCAGCGCCTCCGGTGGAACGAGGCGTCCGGTTGAACGAGGCGTCCGGTGGGGCGGGAGCGGACTCAGCCGGAGGGGGAGGGCCGGAAGTCGGCCAGCAGGCGTCCGGCGGCGATCTCGATGCGGCGCTGGATCTGCTCGTACGTGCGCCGGCCCCTGAGCATCTCCATGAGCTCGTGCACCCAGACGCTGGACAGCGAGCCCGCCAGGGCGAACTGCTCTTCGGTGGCGGTCTCGACGGTGAGGTCGTCCCCGGCGACGCGGAGCAGCAGACCCGCCATGCGGTCGCCGAACGGTATGTCGACATCGGCCATGATCAACGAGCGGATGAGCGCGTCGGCGAGCTCGGGCTCGCGCATCAGGCCCCGGGTGGCGCGCATCAGGACGTCGACGGCCCGGCCCGAGGCCGTGGTGGCGCTGGGCGGGCGGCGCTCGATGCTGGTCTCCAGGAGTTCGATCTCCTCGCCGACGACGGCGACGACGAGATCCATCTTGGAGGGGAAGTATCGGTAGAGCGTTCCGAGTGCGACCCCGGCACGCTCGGCGACGGTCCGCATCTGCATCGCCTCGACGCCGCCCCGTGAGGCGAGGGCGGCGGCGGCCTGGACGATGCGCTTGCGCCGCTGGTGCTGGCTCCTGGTGCGGACACCTGTGGACGCCGATTCGCTCTGCATGCCGGATGCCCCCTCGGTCGTGGCCGGATCGGCGTCGCTCGGGGCGTGCCTTCCGGTCCGGTGCGGGGTGACCGGCGTATCGGTGGTCACATGCGAGGTGCGCATGAGAACACGTTATCTGATTTCAGGATACTCCGATGGGTTACTCGCCAGTCACAAAGATGCCCCACGCTTACATGGCATATGCGGTGCGGCGGTTATGCAGTGACTTATTGCGATTAGCTGGCTCTGGACACAGAATAGAATCTGTTCTACTTTCCGGAAGGGCGAAGCGGCCGACAGAAACCCTGGAGTGCCAGTGGACTTCAATCTCGACGAGACACAGACCGACCTGCGCGAACTCGCGGTCGACCTCCTCGGCAAGGAGGTGACCTCGACCAGGCTCGAAGCCCACGAGAAGAGCGGCGCGTTCTACGACACCGCCCTGTGGCGTTCCCTCGCCGGGGCCGGGCTGCTCGGTGCCGTCCTGCCCGAGGAGGCCGGAGGCGCGGGGCTCGGACCGGTGGAGATGGCGGTCGTCCTGCGGGAGATCGGCGCCCACGTGGCCCCGGTCCCCGCCGAGCAGAGCCTGGTCGCGGCGCAGGTGATCACCAGGTACGGCTCCCGGGAGCAGCGCGAGGCACTGGCCCCGCTGGCCGACGGCGAGATCTCACTGGCCGTCGCCCCCTCCGAGCCGGGTCGCGACCTCGCCGCCCCGCCGGTCACGACCGCCCGCAGGGACGGCGCCGGATGGGTGCTGGACGGCGCCAAGGGCACGACGCCCTACGCCGCCCAGGCGGCGAGGATCCTGGTCCCCGCCGCCACTGCCGCCGGGGTCGGCCTGTTCCTGGTGGACCCGGCCCGGGCGGGCCTGCGGCCGGTGCCGACCTCCACCGGCGAACCCGCCGCCGCGCTCGCCCTGGAGGCCACCCCGGGCGAGCTCGTCGGGGCCGAGGACGGTACGGCGGCCGACGGCCTGCGCAGGCTGGCGCTGGCCGGGAACATCGCCGTCACCTCCGGCGTGCTGGCCGGGGCGCTGGCGCTCACCACCGAGTACATCAGGACGCGCAAGCAGTTCGGCCGGGCGCTGGCCGAGTTCCAGGCGGTCACCGTGCAGATCGCCGACGTCTACATCGCCGGGCGGGCCCTGGACGTGGCCGTGTGGTCCGGGGCGTGGCGGCTGGCCGAGCGCGCCGACGAGGAGGCCGAGGCGGACCTGGCCGTCGGCGCGCTGACCGCGACCGACCAGGCGCTGCGGGCGCTCTACACCTGCCAGCACCTGCACGGCGGGATCGGCGTGGA
Source organism: Streptosporangium sp. H16 (assembly GCF_051918855.1). Lineage (NCBI taxonomy): Bacteria > Bacillati > Actinomycetota > Actinomycetes > Streptosporangiales > Streptosporangiaceae > Streptosporangium > Streptosporangium sp. H16. The sequence goes on along the minus strand of NZ_JBPXMD010000012.1, from coordinate 222,549 downwards.
CGTGACCTACCCGCTGCACCGCTACTTCGCCTGGGGCAAGCACCACGCCCACCTGCTGGGCGGGGTGGAAGCCCGGCTCGACACGATCGGAGCGCTCGTCTGATGCTGATCGACCTGACTCCCGACCAGAAGAGGCTCCGCGACGAGCTGCGCGAGTACTTCCAGTCCTGTCTCACCGCCGAGGGACGCGCGCGGATCTCCACCGACCCGTTCGGCCAGGCCTACATGGAGCACTGCCGTACCCTAGGCCGCGACGGCAAGCTCGGGCTCGGCTGGCCCAAGGAGTACGGCGGCGGCGGGTACGGCCCGCTGGAACAGCAGATCTTCGCCAACGAGATCGCCCGCGCCGAGGTGCCGTACCCGATCATCACCGTGCAGACCGTCGGCCCGACCCTCATGCAGTACGGGACGGCGGCGCAGAAGGAGTTCTTCCTGCCGCAGATCCTGGCCGGGGAGTGTCACTTCGCGATCGGCTACAGCGAGCCCGGGGCGGGCACCGACCTGGCGGCCCTGCGCACCACCGCGGTCCGCGACGGCGACCACTACGTCGTCAACGGGCAGAAGATCTTCACCTCGGGCGGCCACTACTCCCAGTACATCTGGCTCGCCGCCCGCACCGACCCGGACGCGAAGAAGCACCGCGGGATCACGATGATGATCGTCGACTGCTCCGACCCCGGTTACTCGTGGACCCCGATCATCACGATGGACGGGAACCACCACACCAACTCCACCTACTACTCCGACGTGCGGGTGCCGGTGGAGATGGTCGTGGGGGAGGAGAACAAGGGCTGGGACCTGATCGTCAACCAGCTCAACCACGAGCGGGTCACGCTCGGCCCGGCGGGCAACCTCGCCCACACCTACGACCGGTTCCTGGCCTGGGCCCGCCGCACCGGCACGATCGAGGAGCCCGCGGTCCGCAGGGCGCTCGGCCAGGTCTACGCCTACTTCCGGACCAACGAGCTGCTGAACTGGCAGGTCGCGGCCAACATGGACCTCGGCTGGCTGGGCGCCCCCGACGCCTCGGCCACCAAGGTGTACGGCTCCGAGCGGCTGCAGGACGTCGGCAGGATCGTCGGCGAGGTCCTGGCCCGCTTCGGCGACCCGTCGGACCCGGACACCGCGGACCTGATGCGGCGCGTCGACCGCGGCGCCAAGGGCGGGCTGGTGCTCACCTTCGGCGGCGGGGTCAACGAGGTCCAGCGCGAGCTCATCGCCATGCTCGGCCTGAGCCTGCCGAGGCCGCCCCGATGACCGAGACCCCTGCGACGAACCCGACCACTCCGACGGATCCGTCCTCCGCGACGGCGGAGTCCCCCTCCCTGCACGAACGGCTCACCGCCCTGGCCGAGCGGCAGATCGCCGAGGGCGAGGTGCTCGGCGTCGCGGAGGCGGACCCGGTGAACCTCCCGATGATCCGGCACTGGACCGACGCCATGGGCGACGCCAACCCGCTCTACACCGACCCCGAGGCCGCCGCCGCCGGAGTGCACGGGGGGATCGTGGCCCCACCGGCGATGATCCAGGTCTGGACCATGCCCGGCGTGGACGGGAGCAGGAGGAAGCGGCCGGGCACGCCGGTCGACGCCGTGCTCGCGATGCTGGACGGCAACGGCTACACCGGCGTGGTCGCCACCAACTGCGAGCAGACCTACCACCGCTACGTGAGGCTCGGCGAGTCCCTGGTTCCGGCCACCCGGCTGACCGGTATCACCGGGCCGAAGCGGACCGCGCTCGGTGAGGGCTACTTCGTCACCTGGAACGTCACCTGGTACGCCGGCGGCGAGGCCGTGGCCGACATGCTGTTCCGGGTACTGAAGTTCCTGCCCAGGGAGCGGGCCCAGGGGCCGGGCGAGGACGCGACCACGACCGGCGGGAACGGGCTCACGCCCGCGAGGGACGCGCCCTCTCAGGCCGCGCCCTTCCAGACCGCGCCCGCTCAGGACGGGCCCGCTCAGGACGCGACCGCTCAGGACGCGACCGCTCAGGACGCGACCGCGACGCGCGGGGACGCGTCCCCGCGCACGCCGTACCCGCTGAGACCCGCGGTCAACGCCGACACCGCCTTCTTCTGGGAGGGGGTCGCCGCGGGCGAGCTGCGGATCCAGAAGTGCGCCGACTGCGGCGAGCTCCGCCACCCGCCGGGACCGGTCTGCCCCTCGTGCCGCTCGGCCGCCCGCACGTTCGTGACGGCGAGCGGCGAGGGCGAGGTGTACAGCTACGTCGTCCACCACAACCCGCCGGTTCCGGGACACCGGACACCTTTCGTGGTCGCCGTGGTGGAACTGCCGGAAGGTGTGCGGATCGTGGGCAACGTGGTGGACTGCGACGCTTCGCGGGTGGGTATCGGTATGCCGGTGCGCCTGACGTACCGCCGGATGGACGACGAGCTGATCCTGCCCATGTGGGTCCCCCTGGAGGCGTGATGCGGACACTTACCGACGACGAGGTGCGGGTCGGAGCTCCGCTTCCCGAGCTCGCGATCGATCTGAGCCCCACCGTGGTCGTGTCGACCGCGCTCGCGACCATGGACTTCACCCCCGTCCACCACGACGTCGAGGGTGCGAGGGCGCAGGGGTCGAAGGACATCTTCCTCAACATCCTGACCACCATGGGTCTCGTCGAGCGCTACGTCACCGACTGGGCCGGACCCGAGGCGATCATCCGTGGCATCAACGTCAAGCTCGGCGTCCCCGCGTACGCGGGCGACAGGCTGGCCTTCACCGGCAGCGTGGTCGCCTGCGAGGACGGCGAGTTCACCGTCGAGGTCCGCGGCGGGGTCAGCCTCGGCGACCACGTCTCGGGCACCGTCAGGTTCGCCCTCCCCTCCCGCTGACCGCGCCCCAGCGGCGGCGAGAACGCGGACACGCGGACGCGGCAACGCGGACACGCGGACACGCGGACACGCGGCAACACAGAAAGGCCCCCACCACCGTGGTCTCCTTCTCCGGGAGCACGGTCGTCGCCGGGATCGGCGCGACCGAGTTCTCCAAGCAGTCGGGCAGGTCCGAGCTCCAGCTGGCGGCCGAGGCGGTGTTCGCGGCGCTCGACGACGCGGGTCTCGCGCCCTCGGACGTGGACGGCCTCGTCACCTACACCCAGGACGCCAACCAGGAGATCGCCGTGGCCCGCGAGGTGGGCATCGGCGACCTGTCGTTCTTCTCCCGCGTCCACTACGGCGGCGGCGCCGCGTGCGGGACCGTGCTGCACGCGGCGATGGCCGTCGCCACCGGGGTCGCCGAGACCGTGGTCTGCTACCGGGCGTTCAACGAGCGCTCGGGGAACAGGTTCGGCCAGCCCGACGCCCGCATCGGCGGCGAGCCCTCGTCCCAGGGCCTGGAGATGAGCTGGCACGTGCCGTACGGGCTGATGACCCCCGCCGCCTGGGTTGCCATGTTCGCCCGGCGTTACATGCACGCGTACGGGGCCACCTCCGAGGACTTCGGCCGGGTGGCGGTGGCGATGCGCAGGCACGCCTCCACCAACCCGGCCGCGTGGTTCCACGGTCGCCCGATCACCCTGGAGGAGCACCAGGCGTCCAAGTGGATCGTGGAGCCGCTGCACCTGCTCGACTGCTGCCAGGAGAGCGACGGCGCGGTGGCGCTGGTGGTCACCTCCGCCGAGCGGGCCAGGAACCTGCGCAGGTCACCCGCCGTGATCACCGCCGCCGCCCAGGGATCGGGCGCCGACCAGATGATGATGACCAGCTACTACCGCGACGACATGACCGGCCTGCCGGAGATGGGGGTGGTCGGCCGCCAGCTCTGGAAGCAGTCGGGGCTCGGACCCTCGGACGTGCAGACGGCCATCCTGTACGACCACTTCACCCCGTTCGTCCTCACCCAGCTGGAGGAGCTGGGCTTCTGCGGGCGCGGCGAGGCCCGCGACTACGTGGCCGGGGGCGGCATCGAGATCGACGGCCGTCTCCCGGTCAACCCGCACGGCGGCCAGCTGGGGGAGGCCTACATCCACGGGATGAACGGCATCGCCGAGGCCGTCAGGCAGATCAGGGGCACCTCGGCCAACCAGGTGGCCGGGGTGCGGAACGTGCTGGTCACCGCCGGCACGGGTGTGCCGACCAGCGGGCTGGTCCTGTCGTCGGAGTGACGCGGTGCCTCGCGGGTCCGCGCCCCGCGGGACGGTCCGGGGCCGCGCGGCCGGTGCGAAGGCGTCCAGGTGGGGTCGCCCGTGTGAGCCGCCGCCTCATGGGTTCGCGCGTCCCGCGGGGACGGTCCGCGGGGCCGCGCGCCCGGGGTGGAGGCCGGGCGCGCGGCGGCCGTCGGATGACCGGCTGTCCGGCCGGCCGTCCGACGGCTCAGCAGCTCAGGTTGCCGCCGGGGGTGGTGCCGAGGATCTGCACGAAGCGCTGGTAGGCGTTGATCCGGCTCTGCACCTGCGCGGGGTTCCTGCCGTTGCACTCCAGGCTGCCGTTGATGCTGCGGATCGTCTCGCCGAAGCCACGGCTGTTGACCATCGCGTTGTGCGGCGTCATGGTGCCAGGGCCGTTCTGGGTGTTCCAGTACCACAGGGCGGTCTTCCAGGCCACCGCCGCGTCGTTCTGGACCAGGTACGGGTTGCCGAGCAGGTTGAGGCCGAGCGCGTCGCCCGCCGCCTTGTAGTTGAAGTTCCAGCTCAGCTGGATCGGACCGCGCCCGTAGTAGGCCGCCTGGCCCGCGGGGCAGCCGTACGGCTGGCTCGTGTCGCAGTAGTGCGGGTAGTTCGCGGTGTTCTGCTCCACGACGTGGACCAGGCCGCCGGTCTCGTGGTTGACGTTGGCGAGGAAGGCGGCCGCCTCCTGCCTCCTGACGGTGTCACTGCCGGTCTTCGCGAAGCCCGGGTAGGCGCTCAGCGCCGCGGTCAGGCCGCTGTAGGTGTAGAACGAGTTCCGGCTCGGGAACATCTGGTTGAACTGGGCCTCGCTCACGACGAAGCCCGAGGTGGGCGGGTTCGTGGGGGGAGGCGTCGTGCCGCCGCAGGTGTACGGCTCCCAGTACCAGGTGCTGATCACCGGGTCGTAGCCGGGGTTCTCGTTCTTGGCGCGGTAGAACCGGCCGTTGGTGTACTTGACGATGCTCCCGGCGGGGTACCAGGTGCCCGCCGCCCAGTTCGGGTGGCTGCAGTTGCCCGGGGGAGGCGTCGTGCCGCCGCCGCACGCGCCCTGGTCCGCCCACACGTCGGCGGTGCCGGGGGCCTCGTTCTGGGTCCACCACTTCGCCGACCAGTTACGGCCGTTGTGGGAGGCGGTCATGCCGTTGGTGTAGACCGCCGAGGAGTTCCACGGGGTCACGCAGGCCGCCGCGGCGGCGGAGGACGCTGAGGACGCTGAGGCCATCGGCAGGGCTACCGCGAGCACGCCCGTGACCGCCAGGGCGGCGAGGGCGGCCATGATGCGCTGTCTCAACACTTGATCACTCCTTCGTGCGGTGGGGGCCGCAGAGGTTCGGGATTCTGTGCGACCGGGGCGCGAGTGGCTCGCGCGAGAGGCTTGCAAACCCAGTCAGGACGAGTAAGGACGGCAAGCTCCGCATTACCGGTTACGTTGCGGGTGCCGGACGGTGTGAGACACCCGGGTGGCCGGACCTGCGGGTGACGACGATCGTGTGATTGAAGTTCGCGCAGCTCTTGGTGGGTTCGAACGGTTTCCCAGGGGCCACAAAGGCTCCCGCCTTAACTTTCTCTTAAGAAAGTTTCCTAAGAGTTGCCGTGATACTAGCCTTGACAGATCGTTGTCACAACCCCGATCGCCGGCGATTTCCGTCGTCGCGAGCGGGTGCGTTTCACGCCCGATATGACCTGCGCCCGGTTAGTTCACAATGGCGGTATAAGTCCGGTTAGACGGTGAATGTAACTTTCGCTGGCGTTTCGGATGTCATCATGTGCGTCATGTTGGAATCCCTCGGACTCGATCCCGTGGAGGAGCGCGTCTACCGGTTCCTGGTCGCCACCGCGGAGGCGGAGGTCGCCGACCTCGTGGGGAACCTGGGCATCGACGCCGAGACGGCCGAGACGGTGCTGGTGTCCATGCGGGTCAGAGGGCTGGTCAGGACGGTCGGTCCAGGCAGGCGGCGGTTCACGGCCGTGGCGCCGGACATCGTGCTGGGTTCACAGCTCCTCCGTCACCAGCAGGCGCTCGACTGGGCGCGGCGCGAGGTGGACCGGCTCTCGGAGGAGTACCGGGACGGTGCCCGCCGCCGCGACGCCGGCCGGCTGGTCGAGGTCCTGCCGAACCGTGTCGTGCTCCGGGAGTACCTCGACCACCTGCAGGAGGACGCCCGCCACGAGGTCCTCTGCCTTCGGCAGGGCCGCGCGGTCGTGCCGCCCGCGGAGGAGAACCTCGCCGAGCCGGACGCGCTGCGCCGCGGGGTCGGGTATCGGGTGATCTACGAGGGGCCCCTGCTGGAGGAGCAGGGCATGCCTGCCAACGTGGCGTACGCGGTCAAACTGGGCGAGCAGGCCAGGGTCGCGCCCTGCCTGCCGGTGTGGCTGACGGTCGTCGACCGGGAGGTCGCCGTGATCCCGGTGGCGCGGGAGGAGGGAACCTCGGAACCGACGGCGGCGCTGGTCCGTGGCGACCAGCTGCTGGAGGCGCTGATCGCCCTCTTCGAGGGCTGCTGGGAGCGGGCGACGCCGTTGCGGATCGCCGAGGACGGTGCCATCGCCGAGGGGACGACGCCCTGCCCGCTCGGTTCCGACGACCTCTCCCTGGTCTCGTTGCTGGTCGCGGGCGTACCGGACAAGTCGATCGCCACCCGGCTGGGCGTCAGTCAGCGGACCGTGCAGCGGCGCGTCTCGAACATCATGGAACTCACCGGCGCCCAGACCCGCATGCAGCTGGCCTGGCGCGCCGCCACCGAACGCTGGCTCTGAGCACCCGTCCACACCGGCGCGGCCGGGCGGGAGTGCGGAAAGGCCCTGGGGATTCCGGGAGGGCCTACGGGGTGGACATCATCGGTACCGCGAAGAAGACGATCATGGCGATCGTCACCGCGATGACGAAGCCGATCACCTCCCAGGCCCAGTCGTGATGGGTCGCGTTCTTCATCGCCTTGTGGCTGCGTGGTGCCCGGTCTCCTCCGCGCTTGCGGGACGTCCGGCCGGAGGAGGAGAGCCCCGTACCGGTCTCCCCGGGCGCCGGGTGCGGCGCGGACGGCGCGGACAGCGCGGAGGCCAGGGGCGTCGGGGCTGCCGAGGGTGCCGGGGGTGCCGAGGGTGCCGAGGGTATGGCCGCGAACCCGTTTCCCGGCATGGTCGCCGCGTCGTCCAGCGGCGCGTCGTACGGCGTCAGGGTGTGGTTCGGCGGGGCGGTCCGGTCGGGGGCGTCGCCGGGCTGGTCCTCGCGCATGACCCAGCGGGGCAGGCGCAACTGGGCGCGACCGGCGGGGGTGCGGAGGTGGTCGGTCCGTGGGGACCAGACGGGAAGGGCGGTCGGGGCCTCCCGAGTCTGGGCGCGGGAGGGAGCGGGCGGGGCCTCACCGGTCTGGACGCCGGAGGGAGCGGCATCGGCGAACCAGTCGACGGAGGGGGGCCGGACGGGGCCGGCGGCCCGGTGGGCCGAGGTGGGGAACGGGGGCTCGGCGCGCTCCACCGGCGACACCTCGGGGGACGCGGGGGCGTCCGTCCGCGCGGTCCAGACGGGGAGCGAGAGCCGGGGGCGGTCGCCGACGGGAGACGCGTGCCGCCCCGCTTCCCCGAAGGGGGCGGGCGAGGGAGCGGGCCGGTGGCGCTCACGGTCGGCGAGGGCGTCGAGCTGGTCGGTCTGCAGGGGCCAGCCGGGAAGGGGACGCGCGTCGTCCAGCACATCGCCGAGGCCGTCGTCCAGCACGTCGCCGGGATGCCCGGGGGTCCCGCCGAGGGCCCCGGGGGTGCCGAGGGGCGGGACGACGGTGAGCGGGGTGCGGGGGGTCTCGGCGGCGGGAACAGGGCTCTGCGGCGTCTCCGCGGACGGCGTCCCGGTGCGGTCGGCGGCCGGGATCCCGACGTGGTCGGCGAGCGGCGTCTCGATGTGGTCCGCGGCCGGCGTCTCGGTGCGGGGGGCGGGCGGGGCCTCGGTGCGGGGGGCGGCGGCGACGAGCCTGTCGGTGCGGACGCGGGCCGCCCGTGCCTCCGGGGTGAGCGGGCGGAAGAAGTCCTCCCGCCCGGGGGCGTCGTCCAGCACGTCCCCGGGGATCGGGGCCGGCAGCGGTGCCGCCCGGCGCGGCCGGGGGCGCTGGAGGCGGCGGCGTGGCCGCAGGGCCTCGGTGTCCAGGGCGGTGAGCACCGAGTCGCCGAGCCTGGGCATCGGCTCCGTGGTCGCCTCGTGGGTGGAGACGGCGTCGGGATCCCTCGGTGCGAAGGGATCGGGGAAGCGGTCCTCCGCCATGTGGTCCGGCAGGTCCGGCATGGGGAAGGCCGAGGCGCCGATCGGCGGACCGGTCGGGACGCCGGTCTCCGCGAGCGGCAGTGGCCACGCGGGCGTCGTCGGCCACAGCTGCCTGACCAGGGGGGACATCGACCGTCTGGCGACCGGAACGGCGGGTGGTGCATGGGGCCCGAGCACGGCGGCGCGAAGTCCCGCCGGGGGAGTGGCCCAGGGGGCGAGGTTGAGCACGTCGCGGACCGGGGCGACGGCGAGGGCGCCGAACACCTCCGTCATGTTCTCCGGGACCTTGACCGAGGCCAGGGCGTAGCCCAGCGACTGGGCGAAGCGGCGGCAGGCGCTCACCGTCAGCTCGTCGGCGGTGTCGACGGCCACGTCGAGCACCCAGGACAGCTCGGAGGCGTCCATCTCGCACACGCCCGACAGGTACAGCACCTCACGCTGGTGCGTGCGCAGGTCGCCCAGGACGCGCTCGACGAGGGCCGCGGCCGGGTCGAGACCGATGGCGGGGGGCGAGTAGACGATGTCGCGCAGGAAGATCTCGCGGCGGGCGAGCGCGTACAGCGCGGCACGCGGCGGTTCGGCGTCCGAGACGCCAGAGAGGACGGCCACCAGGACGTCGGAGGCCGAGTCCGCGTTGCCCAGCTGGTCGTGGGAGTAGGCGAACAGCCCTGCTGCGTGGCGGTCATAGAGCTCGGCGATGAGTTCGACGCGCGAGCGTTGACCGAGGAGCGGTTGGGTCACTGGACCGGTTCCTCTGGTGGTTCGGCGAGCGTGGTGGAGAGTCGGGGTGGCTGTGAGGCCTGTGACGTACGGTGCCAGAGGGATCGACTCCAGCGATGTGGGTAATCATGTCAAGTCATGGGCACCTCTCGCACTACTCAATGCCCTTTTGTTGAGAAATACACTTGTGGATCTGCTTCGGAGCCGGTTCGGGAAAGCCGGGAAGACAGATCGGAGAAGGGGGGCATAGGCTGACCCGTGCGGGATCATGGGGACGGTTGGGGCAGGGGGGCCGTAACCCTGCGAAAACAAGAGGTTGCGCATGATCACATTCAACGGTGTCACCAAGCGCTACGCCGACGGGACCGTCGCCGTGGACAATCTAAGCCTCGAAGTGCCAACCGGGGAGATAACCGTCTTCGTCGGCCCCTCGGGATGCGGTAAGACGACGTCCCTCCGCATGATCAACAGAATGATCGACGCCTCGGAGGGCCAGATCCTCCTGGACGGCGTCGACGTCAAGACCATCGACCCGCCGACACTACGCAGGGGCATCGGCTACGTCATCCAGCAGGCGGGGCTCTTCCCGCACCGCAAGATCGTCGACAACGTGGCGACGGTGCCCCTGCTGCTCGGCTGGGACAGGAAGAAGGCGCGCGACCGGGCGATGGAGCTGCTCGAACGGGTCGGGCTCGACCCCAAGATGGCCGGCCGCTATCCCTTCCAGCTCTCCGGCGGGCAGCAGCAGCGCGTCGGCGTGGCCCGCGCGCTCGCCGCGGACCCGCCCGTGCTGCTGATGGACGAGCCGTTCAGCGCGGTCGACCCGATCGTCCGTACGAGCCTGCAGGAGGAACTCCTGCGGCTCCAGGCCGAGCTGAACAAGACCATCGTGTTCGTCACCCACGACATCGACGAGGCCGTCAAGCTCGGCGACCGGGTGGCCGTGCTCCGCGTCGGGGGCCACCTGGCCCAGCTCGACGACCCCGCGACGCTGCTGGCCCGGCCCGCCGACGACTTCGTCCGCGAGTTCCTGGGCCGTGACCGGGGCATCAGGCGGCTGTCGTTCGTCTCGGACGAGGGGGTGCGGCTCCGTGCCGACCTGCTCGCGCCCGCCTCCACCGACGCCGTCGCGGCGCGCGCCACCGGAGAGCCGTGGCTGGCCGTGACGGACGAGGACGGCCGGCCGCTGGGCTGGGCCGCCGTCAAGGACCTGCCCGAGCCGGGCACCCTCGCCGACGCGGAGCTCGCGCCGTACGGGACCTTCGTCAGCGGGCGCGACTCGCTGCGCGCGGCGCTGGACGCGACGCTGCTGTCCCCCTCGGGCCACGCCGTCGCGGTGGACGGGTCGGGCAGGGCCGTGGGCGTCGCCACCCGCGAGTCGCTGGACGAGGCGCTGACCAGGGTCGCGGGAGACGTCGGTGGCCCGACGGGAGGTGTCGGCGGCCCCGCCGGGGGCAGCGGCGGTCCCTCGGGAGGCGCCGGCGCGGCCACGGGAGGTGTCGATGGATGAGGAACCGCTGGTCCGCTGGGACTGGATCGGGCGCAACTGGCCCACGATCCAGGGCCTGCTCGAGGACCACATCGTGATGGCGCTGGTGCCGATCCTGGTCGGGCTGATCATCGCGCTCCCGCTCGGGCTGGCCGGGGTGCGGTGGCGCTGGCTCTACCAGCCGACCGTCGGCGTCATGAACGTGATCTACTCGCTGCCCTCGCTGGCCGTCTTCATCGTGCTCATCCCGATCACCGGTCTCGCCACGCGGACGACCGTGATGGTCCCGCTCACCTTCTACGCCATGGCGGTGCTGATCCCTGCGGTCGTCGACGGGCTGAGTTCGGTCCCCGACCACGTGCGGCAGTCCGCGGTGGCGATGGGCTTCACGCCGCTGCGCAGGCTGCTCCAGGTCGAGCTGCCGATCGCGGTGCCGGTCGTGCTGGCCGGGCTCAGGGTGGCCACGGTTGCCAGCGTCAGCCTGGTCAGCGTCGGCGCGCTGGTCGGCAGGGGCGGGCTCGGCTACCTGTTCATCGACGGCTGGCAGCGGCAGTTCTACACCCCGATCGTCGTCGGCATCGTGCTGGTCGTGGTGCTCGCGGGGGTCGCCGACCTGTTGCTGATCCTGGCGCAACGCCTGCTCACCCCATGGTCGCGGGCAAGGGGGTCCGCGTGAACCGGCTGATCGGGTCCCTGACCGTTCGCACGGACCGGCGGAGCGGGTTCAGAGCCGTTCGTACGGACCGGCGGAGCGGGTTTCTGGCCGTTCGCGTGGCCTGGCTGAGCGGGGCACGGGCAGAGGAGGCCGTGTGAACTGGCTGATCGACTTCTTCGGAGACCCGGCCAACTGGTCGGGACCCGACGGGATTCCCAACCGGCTGCTCGAACACCTGGAGTTCGCCGGGCTCTCGCTGCTGCTCGCCATGCTGATCGCGCTCCCGCTGGGGCTGCTGATCGGTCACACCGGCAGGGGCGCGATGCTCGTCATCCTCACCGCCAACGCGGCCCGCGCCCTGCCGACGCTCGGCCTGCTGGTCCTCATCGTCCTGTTCATGGGCGTCGGCACCATCCTGCCGGTGCTCATCCCGCTGGTGGCGCTGGCCGTGCCGCCCATCCTGGTCAACACCTACGAGGGCATCCGCGGGGTCGACCCCGACCTGCGCGACGCCGCGTACGGCATGGGACTGAAGGGCGGGCAGGTCCTCGGCCGGGTGCTGGTGCCGGTCGCGCTGCCGCTTATCCTGTTGGGCCTGCGCCTGGCCGCGATCCAGGTGGTGGCGACCGCGACCGTGGCCGCCTACGTGGGCCTGGGCGGCCTCGGCCGCTTCATCATCGACGGTCTCGCGACCAAGAACTTCCCGAGCACGATCGGCGGGGCGGTCCTCGTAGCACTGCTGGCGCTGCTCGTCCAGCTCGGGTTCACCCTGGTACAGCGCGTAACGGTCTCCCCGGGGGTGAGCGAGCGCCAGGCCATCAGATAGTTTTCCTACCCCCCGTTCTGGAAGGGAACAGCACCATGAAGCGCCTGATCAGCACCGCGGCGATCCTCCTGTCCGCGGCGCTCACACTTACCGCGTGCGGCGGAGGAGATCCGCTCACCAGCGCCTCCGCCTCCCCGGCTCCGGCCGGGTCCGGCTCCGCGCCGGCGGCCGGGGGGAAGGTCGTCATCGGGTCGGCCAACTTCCCGGAGAACGTCCTGCTCGGCGAGATCTACTCCCAGGCCCTGGCGGCCAAGGGCGTCCAGGTCGAGGAGAAGTTCAACATCGGCAGCCGCGAGGTCCTGTACGACCAGATCAAGAGCGGTGGCCTGACCATCCTGCCGGAGTACATCGGCTCCCTGCTCGCCTTCGTCGACAACACGACCACGGCGAAGTCGAAGGACGACGTCGTCGCCGGTCTCAAGGAGAAGCTCCCCGCCGAGCTGGAGGTCCTCACCCCCGCCGCGGCCGAGGACAACAACTCGCTGACCGTCACCAAGGAGACCGCCACCAAGGACGGTCTCACCACGATCGAGGACCTGGTCAAGGTCGCCAAGAACTACTCGGTGGGCGGCCCGCCGGAGTTCCAGACCCGCCAGGAGAAGAACTTCAAGGACACCTACGGCCTGGAGTTCAAGGAGTGGAAGAAGACCGGCGACGCCACCGCCGACGCCATCAAGGACGGCACCGTCCAGGTCGGCAACGTCTTCACCACCGACCCGAAGATCATCGTCAATGACCTGGTCTCTCTCCAGGACAACAAGAGCGCCTTCGCCGCGGAGAACATCGCGCCCCTGGTCAACAAGGCCGGCGTGAACGACACCGTGAAGACCACCCTCGACGCGGTCTCCGCCAAGCTCGACACCGCCGGCCTGGTCGCGCTGATGAAGCGCGTCGCGGTCGACAAGGACGACGCCGAGATGGTCGCCAAGGACTGGCTGACCCAGAACGGCCTGCTCTAACGGTTCGTCCAGCCGATCATGTACGAGGCCTGGCGGTCTCGTACATGATCGGCTGATGGTCCTGGGAACGCGAGGCGGAGGAGAAGGACCGATGACGAACTTTCCCAAGTGGAGCGACATCCGTGCGGACATCGTCGCGGACTCCGGCGGGGAGAAGGCCGTGGACGAAGCGCGGCGCCGCAACCAGGCTTACATCGACGGCCACAGGCTGGCGGAACGACGCAAGGCGCAGAACCTGTCCCAGACGGACGTGGCCGAATACATGGGCGTGACCAAGAGCCGGGTTTCGCAGATCGAGCGCGGCGAAGTGTCCACCGTTGAAGTCATCGCTCGATATGTTCAGGCGCTCGGCGGACAGCTCCAGATCTCGGCGGTCTTCGGTGACGACCTCTATATTCTGCGCGGCACCGACACTCACGCCGCGTGACCCACTCGCCGCCGCTCCACCTCGCTCAGCCGACCGGCCTTACCTGTCGAAGTCCGGCCAGTAGTGCGCTGAGCGGCCGGCGGCCGACACGATCGCCGCGCCGTCGAGTTCGACGATGGTCAGTTCGATGCCGCCCAGCGGCCACTCCACGGCGAACTCGAAGGTCTCGGCCGGGGGCAGCGGCCACAGCCACAGCCCGAAATCGCTGAAACCGAACTCGCCGCCGCGCATGCCGCTGCCGACCGGCGACCACGCCAGCGTGGGCCCGGCCGGTGGCTCGCCGAAGGGGCTCATCCTGTTCCGCAGTTGCTCGACGGTGGTGGCCTTCGCGCCGTCGGCGAAACGCACGCCCAGCCGCAGCAGCGAGTCGGGCGGCTGAGCCCCGCCGCGCGGTCCAGCCGCCTGGGCGAACGGGGAGCCGCCCATGTGCAGGTACCACCAGTCCTGGGCAGACAGGTCACCCTGCCGGGACACGACCTCCACCTCCAGCATGCAGCCGGTGCTGAAGACCCGGATCGTCGGCAGCAGCACCACGACGTTCGGACTGCGGGCCACCACCCGCTCGACCGCGAGCACGGCCCCGGTCTCCACGGAGGGGGGAGCGGACCAGGGAGGGAGCTCGGGCCGGCCGAAGGAGGGTTCCTGCTCCGTTGGTACGGGATCGAAGAACATCACTTCACGCTACCGAACATCCTTTTTCGCTGGCAGGTCGTTCTGGTACGAAAGGTCGATCGCGTCCTGTCCGGCGCTGTTCTTCCCCTCGCGCTCGCCCGGCGACTCAGCGCCGCGCTGTCGATCCGAGTTCGAACCAGATCAGGGTTCCGGCGGAGTCGCGGTGAAATCCCCAGCGGGTGGCGAGATCGTTGACGAGCATGAGTCCTCGGCCACCTGTGGCGGCCAACCCAGGCTTCCTCGTACAGGGGATCTCCGAGGCGCCGGGATCCTGGACGGTGATCAGTACGCCGTGGGGGAGGAAGGCCGGCGTGACGACGAACTCCCGTGGCCGGTCGCCCGGTTCCGCGTCGCGTGGTCCGGTATCGACTTGCCGGGCATCGAGCGGTCCGCCGGCGTGCTCGACGGCGTTGGTGGCGAGTTCGCTGGTAAGGAGTACGGCGTCGTCGTGAAGCGGGTGGTCGTCGCCGAGGAGTTCGGCGACGAAGACGCGCGCGGGCCTGACCTGGTCGGGGGCGGCCGGGAACCGCTGGGAGATGAGGGCGTGTGGTCCGGGGGCGCAGACCAGCCGGGGACTCGCCTCGGGTGCGGTGGCCGCACGGCGCCGTCGGCCGTCGCGCGGAAGCGGTCAGCGAGTACGCCGACGAGCACGGCCAGAAGTCGCGCTGCCATCTCGGTCACCTCCCGAGCTCTCGGTCGTGTCGCTCTCGCCGCTTGATGTACCCCGAGTTCGGTGGAGTCGGCTTGGTTGACTCTCATGCCGACTGGACGTTCGGATAGAGCATCTCGTACTCGATAGGGGTGAGCATCCCTAGAGCACTGTGTCGTCGTTGCCGGTTGTGGAAGATCTCCAGGTATTCGAAGATCGCGTCGCACAAACCGCCTGAGGATGAAAAAGATTTATTCGTCGCGCTCCAGAAGCGAGTCCAGGGCGCCATGAGATGACAGGGCCTTTTACCGAACTGACCATGCACTGTCCAGCAAATTCGTATGCCATGAAGCTTCTTTAGGGTTGTTTGTCTGGTTAAGGTGGCCGCACCGAAGCGTGTCGTGCGGGAGGCAGCGTGCCGATCTTGTTAGCTCGCCTGCTGGCCCGGATCACGATGCTGGGGACGTGGTGGACGCCGGTTCTCGTCCTCAGCATCGTGTTCCTGACGAGTTGGCCCCTGATGACGCTCGCGGAACCCGCCGACAGTGCGATCGTCCAGCCCGCCAACTACTGGTGGTACTTCGTGGTCACCGCCGCGACCGTCGGTTATGGCGACCTGTACCCGGAGTCGGCGGCGGGCCACGTCGTCGGCGCGTACGTCATCGTCGGCGGCATCGCGACGTTGACGACGGTGTTCGCCAGGCTGTCGACCGCATTGGAGAAGGCGAAGGGACGAAGAATGCAGGGTGCCATTACGGTGGAGATGTCGGGTCACATCGTGCTGCTCGGCTACACGCCGGGACGGACCGAGCAGATGGTGGATGAGCTGATCGCCGATGGTTCGAGCCGCATCGTGCTCTGCGCCTGGGACGACGTGCCGACCCACCCGATGCCCGACCGCGACGTCACGTTCGTACGCGGAGATCTGACCGACGACGGCGTGCTGCGCCGGGCCGGCGTGCAGCGGGCGCACAGCATGCTGGTCGATGCCCGCGACGACAACGAGGCGCTCGCGGTCGCGGTCACCGCCGACCACGTCGTCGAAGGAGCCCATCTCGTCGTCGCGCTGCGCGATCTCGGCAGGGTCCGGCACCTCCGCTATGTCAACGAGGCCGTACGCTGCGTCCAGTGGCACAGCCCTCACATGATCACCGAGGAGCTGAAGGATCCCGGCATCACCGAGATCTACACGCAGTTGATGACCCACGGCGGCGCCGACACCTATTCGGTGCGGTTGCCGAAGTCCCTGGGGTCGGTGCTGGTCGACCACTGCCAGACCTCCCTCGGCCGGCACCACGGCGCCACGATGCTCGCCGCGCGCGCCGGTGACACGCTGCTGGTCAATCCCGGCTGGCAGACCCGGCTGCCGACGGGGGCCGTCCTGTACTACGTCGCCTCCCGCCGCCTCACCCCCGACGAGATCGTGAACACACTGCGCGGGGCGGCCTGACCGAGGGGTCGTGAACGCGCCGCGCGAGACCGGCGATCGTGAACGTGCCGCGCGGGGTGGCCTGACCGGGAGGATGCGGACGAGCGTCACTCTCCGATGGACCGGTGACACGACCCGTCGAATCCTGGGGCTCGCTCAGCGAACCGGTACCGCGTCCGTTGAGTGGAGTTCGAACCAGATGACGGTTCCGCTGGAGTCGCGGTGGAAGCCCCAGCGGGTGGCGAGGTCGTTGACGAGCACGAGCCCTCGGCCGCCGGTGGCGTCCAATCCCGGCCTCCTCGTACAGGGGATCTCCGAGGCGCCGGGGTCCTGAACGGTGATCAGTACACCCTGGGGGAGGAAGGCCAGCGTGACGACGAACTCCCGTGGCCGGTCGTCCGGTCCCGCGTCGCCCGGTCCCCTGTCGCGCGGTCCGGTGTCGACGGGCCGGGCATCGAACGGTCCGCTGGAGTGCTCGACGGCGTTGGTGGCGAGTTCGCTGGTGAGGAGTACGGCGTCGTCGTGGAGCGGGTGGTCGTCGCCGAGGAGTTCGGTGACGAAGACGCGTGCGGGTCTGACCTGGTCGGGGGTGGCCGCGAACCGCTGGGAGATGACGGGCGTGTGGCCCGGTGGCGCCGACCGGCCAGGGACTCGCTCCGGGCGCGGTGACCGCACGGCGCCGTCGGCTGTCGCGCGGAAGCGGTCAGCGAGTACGCCGACGAGCACGGCCAGAAGCCGCGCTGCCATCTCGGTCACCTCCCGTGCTCTCGGTCGTGTCGCTCTCGCCGCTCGGGACCGGGTCATCTGTCTTGGGGCGGTAGTTCTCGATGTTCTGTATCTGTGCGGCGAGTTCGGCGGGGGTGTCTGCCTCGATCAGGCCGATGCGCTCTCGGCACCACGCGGGGGAGAGTGCCCAGTAGCGGTCGGTGGCCTTGCCGTACCAGAGGTGCCAGCCGGTGAACTGGGGCGTCGGCGCGTGCGGCGCCTGGGAGTCGGCGCCGGTCTCCTCGGCGGATTCGTGCCGAGAGGTGGTGTCGACGGAGGTCATGCCATCACCGTCCTGGGGTAGGCCTCGCGCCTGCCAGTCCCGGGCCGTCCACCCGGCGGCGATTCTCGTTCGTACGGTGGGGTGGCTGTCGTCGAGACCGAATGCGAGCGGTGTCCGCGGCTGGGGGGAGCGCCCGTGAGAGGACGGCTCGGCGGGCAGGCGGCGACGGTAGGTGCGGGCAGCCGACCGCAGAGCCCGAGGCGGCGCCGGACCGTCATGCGGGTGTGGACCTGGGCGGGGGTGGGCTGTTCCCACAGGTGACCGGGGCGGTGCGGCAGGCTGTCCGCGTCGTGGGCGTAGGGGGGATGACCACACCAGCGGCAGCCCAGAGGCGAAGGCGGTCGCTCGGCGTGCCGGCGAACCCAGACGATCTTGATGGCTCTACTACTGTTAAGCACAGTTCGCACCTCCAGTGTGCGGGCGAGGCTCGGCCAGGCGACATCACTCGCCTGGCCGAGCCGTTTTTGCGGGGTTCCAGGGCTTGGTTTCCTGGATGTCCGCGGTCCTCAGCCAAGGCCGCTTCTCCTGTGCAGGTGAGGGCCGCCTGCATGAAGGCCGCTCCGGTCGCGGACAGAGTGTTCGGCGGGCAGGGGTGTTTCTTGTCACCCCCACGCCTGTCGCCGCTCACGAAAGGTGATGCTAGGAACGCGGAGAGGCACAGACATCAGTGCCGCTGATACTTTGGTGCGGAAGGAGGTCAAGCAGGTCGCGCCGGGTTACCTTGAGCTCATGGCCTACTCGGACCCGGCGGCGGAGAGTGTGGGAACTCGTGTGCGGCGCGCTCGTAAGCGGGCGGGAATCACGCAGAACGAACTGGCGCGGCGCGTCGGCCGCGCCCAGTCCTGGGTGTCGGCGACCGAGAACGACAGCCTTCCCCTGGACTCCATAGCGCTGGTCAACGTCCTCGCCCGTGCCCTGCGCATGCACCCCAACGAGCTCACCGCGCGCCCTTACCGGGGTGACAACCCAAGCCAGGATCGCGGACACTCAGCCATCCCGGAGATCCGCCGCCAGCTGGAACGCTACGATCTCGCCCCCGAATGGGCCGGAGCGGTACGGCCGTTCCCCGAGCTTCGGGCCGCGACCGAGCGCCTGATGTGGCTACGGCGAGAGACGCGCTATGCCGAGTTGGCCGACGAGACTCCGGCACTGATCGCCGAACTACAGGCGGCGACCCATCTCTCTCCGGGCTCTGATCAGAGTGAGGCTTTTGACCTGCTCTCGATCGCCTACCGGGCCGCCGACACCGTTGCCTACAACCTTGGCTACGCCGACCTCTCTGTAATCGCCACCAACCGAATTCGCTGGGCGGGGGAACGTGCGGGGGACGTCTACCACGAGACCCTGTTCGCCTATCTGCGGAGCCGGAACCTGTGGGCCAGCACCTCGTGGAACGACGCGCTCGCCGTGCTCGACACGGCATGTACGAACATCGAGGACGAGTACACCGCAGGTCATCCGGAGGCGCTGGCGCTCTGGGGTGGGCTCCAGCTGAGGGCTGCGATCACGGCCGCCCGCAAGAACGACGCCGATGAGGCGTGGTCACGCCACGGGCTCGCCGCCGAGGCGGTCACCCGGCTTGGTTCACGCCAGCGCACCAACTACTACGAGCTGTCCGCCAACCAGCCCAACATCGACATCCACGGCGTCGCCATCGCCGTCGAACTCGGTGACGGACCACAGGCCGTACGACGAGCGCAGGCGATGCACCTTCCCAAGGACCTACAGGCCAGCCGCGCCGGTTACCACCATCTCGACCACGCCCGAGGACTGCTGTGGTGCGGCAAGCGCGACGACGCCCTGGCCGCACTTGAACGCGCCGAGAAGATCGCCCCCATGCTCATCCGCAACCATCCCATGGCCCAGCAGGCCATCCGGACCCTCCTGGACCTGGAGCGCTACAGCTACCGCGAACGCATCCGCCGCCTCGGCACACGCATGCACATTCTTTGAGATGTTCGATCTGGCTGATCAATTACAGCACAAGGATAGGAGCATGGACCAAACCAGCCCTGCGCTCACCTATCTTACGCCAAATACCTGCAAGGGTAAGACGTGAGATCTCGGTATTTTTCTCTAACTAACTCTTCCTCGCTGCTTTTTTCGCTTTCCACGTGGATGCGCCTCTGTGAAGTAGGTGAGCCTGCCTCCGTCTCGATCAATTAATTCAAGAATGTCTCTAGAAAGATCATGGTGGCCTGAGCATAGCTCTCGATAAATTATCCATATCCCCTCTCGGGCGTTTTGGCGACAGATGGGTCCGAGGTCCGGGTTTCCTCTCTCTATCTCTTCCGTGTCGGACTCGCCTGAGACCAACTGTAAAAGTAATTCAAGAATAAATTTGCGAGCTATTTGCGGAATTTCCCCCACAAGGGCTGCGAGCAGGACAGGAACCACATGTTGTGACGCCTCAAAAAGCTGTCCTTGAACTACGACATGGTTCTCAAGCTCCCAGTATGCGGCCCAGGCGTCATCCTCGGTTTCGCTTGAGATGAGAGCTAGAAGGCTCTCTGGTACGCGAGTGGCCTTGCCTCCCATCACTCTAAGCGACTTCCAATCGTGACGCCCCAATTCTATTCTTGCCATATTGTCTATCATCGGCTCCACTTCCCTCCTGAATCAAATGTTATGCCCGGAGGGAATTGATCCCGATCATATCTTTCCTGGCATCTCTTGCATACTGGAATTTCGGTCCACTCGCCCTGGCGCCAGCCGAAAGCTCCTTCGAATCTCACGCCGCCGGGTCCTTTACCTGCCTGGCGTTCAATGTCGCTTTCGGCGCATCCGGTCGGATTTCCAGAGCATCCGGCATATGTATTACCGTCAGGATCGTAACCACCACAGTAAGTGGCATGCTTCTTTCCGAGGGCGTTGCCTAGGTTATCCCGTTCACACCTTGCCAGTGCGCCCGCATCGTCGTCGATGGGCCCACAGTCAGGGCGGGAACTTGTGTTGTGGACAAGGAGAGCCTGGTCGTCTGCGAGGACATGGTAGGTGTGAATGTCGTCGACAGTGAGGTTGTGGACGCGGCGTGTGGTGGTCCACTTCTTGATGGCGGTGATCTGGACGTAGGTGCCGGCTGAAGTTTGTAGCCACATGCCGGGCTGGAGTTCGCCGGCGTCGGTCCACTCGCGCAGGGAGGGGACCCAGAAGGGGTGCTCGTCGGTCGCGGTGATCGGGGCGGTGGCGTCGCCCCTGTCGCCGTCGGTGTCCACGGTGATCCTGACGAGGTTCTTGGTGCCTTCGCCTGGGATCAGGACGGTGACGGCCCTGGCTTCGGTGCGGCCGGTTTCAGGGTCGGTGGCGAGCACGTACTCGCCGACCTCGACGTCTTCGATCGGTTTTTGAGTGCCGTCGGCCATCAGGACGAGGGTGCCGGCCACGAAGCTGTTGGGCTTGCATACCTTGGCGGCCCCCTGTGCCCCCTTGGCGATCTTGCTGCCCGCCTTGGCAACTGTTGTGGCGATTTTCCCGCCAGGGATGAATCCGATCACCGTCATCGCGCAGCTGCCCAGGGAGGGATTGGCCGCGCAGTTGAGTGCGTCCCCGAGAAGGAAGTCGCAGAAGAAGCTTTCCGAACAGTCTTCCGCGAGACCGTCGATGATGGTTGGGGGCTGTTCTGGGTGGGTCGGGGGCGCGGGCGAATCAGGCGTGAAGTCTACCGGCTTTACCGAACTTGCTTCGCAGGAGTATTTGAAGCCTCCTCCGGACACGTAGGTCGTTCCAGCGGGGCAGATGCTTCCCCCGCTACCTCCGCCACCTCCACCGCCGCCAATGAGGTTGATTGTATTTGTGCAGCCACCGAAGTTCGATGGGCGCTCCCCGCCATAGTTGCAATAAACCTCGTCACGGGTGGGAGGGTTTCGATCTTCGGTCGCGTTGTTCGGGTCGTCTTCGAAGGCTTTGCTGTTCGGGTCGAAGTCGGGCTTGTACGGCGGGTCCGCCTTCTTCGGCTCAGGATTCTTCGGCTGAGGATTCTTCGACCCGGAGCCACCACAGTTGTGGCAGGGATTGTTCACCGGGCTGCTGTTGCTCTTGCTGTTGACTTTTCCTTTGTTTCCGCCTGAGCCTCCCGAGTTGCCGGATTTGCCGCTTTCCCAGCAGTCTCCTGACGAGTCGACGGGGGCGGGCACGAGCGGACGTAGCCAACTGTCGGGGTTGTCCTGGGAGTCCCAGTCGTCGGCGCAGTGAGTGTCTGGCGGGTCTTGGCCGCTGGGGTCGTTGTAGACCAGAGGGCTGGCGTTGGCGTAGGTGTAGCGGTTGGCCTTGATGGAGGGGTCAGGGTGCAGGGTGGGGGTGTCGCGGGAGGCGAAGGTGCCGGTGCCGGGCTGGTACCAGCGGGCGTGCATGTTGACCTTGCCGGTGTCAGGGTCGGTGTACTCGCCCTGGTAGCCCAGCGTGCGTGCGGTGCCGGAGCGGTGGGTGACCTTCCCGAAGGGGTCGTAGGCGACCGAGTCCACCAGGGCGGTGCCGGAGAAGGTGCCGACCACGTCGCCGTGCCGGTCGGACATCACGCCGAGTGCGGCGGTGCCGCCCTCCTGGAGGCTGAGCAGGCCGCCGAAGGGGTCGCGGCCGTACTTGGCCATGATGGTGTTGGCGCCGTCGGAGACGGTGGCGATATCGTTTTCCGGGCCGGAGTAGGTGAAGCGCTGCTGGTCGGCTCCCTCGGTACGTGAGGTCACCCGGCCCAGCGCGTCGTAGCCGTAGGAGGCCTCTCCGTCGGAGATCAACCGGTCGAAGGCGTCGAAGGTGAGGTTGCGGGTGGCGCCTGCCTTGGTCTCCGTCGCCACGGTGCCGCGGGGGGTGTAGGTGTAGTCGACGCCACCGCCGGAGGTCAGCCGGTTGCGCTCGTCGTAGACGAAGGTCTCGGTCCCGGCCTTGGTGCGGTTGCCGGAGTCGTCCCATTCGTAGGCGGTGGTGGCGCCGCCCGGGGCGGTCCAGGAGGTCAGGCGTCCGGAGTGGTCGTAGCCGTAGGTGTTGGTGCCCGCTCCCGCGGTGCCGGTGGTGGTCTTGGTGGTGAGGTTGTCGTCCTTGTCCCATCCGTAGACGATCTTTGCCAGCTGTGCGTTGCTGCTGTTCTTCAGCGTCTGGGAGGTGGGCCGGTTGACGGCGTCGTAGGTGTAGGTCTGGGTGTTGACGGGGTTGGCCGAGGTCTGGCTGGTGAGCCGGTCGGCCTTGTCGTAGCCGTAGGTGAAGGTGCGGCCGGTGACCGGGTCGGAGGCGGTCTTGAGCCGGTCGGCGTCGTCCCAGGTGTAGTTCGCGGTGCCGGTGGTGTCGACGCGCTGGCTGAGGTTGCCCCGCGCGTCGTAGCCGTAGGCGGCGACCTGGTTGGTGGCCTTGGAGACCTTGGTCAGCAGGCTGCGGTCGTTGTACTCCAGGGTGTGGTCGCCGATCGAGGTGACGCGGCCCGCGGTGTCGTAGGTGACGTTGCGCTCGGGGGCGGCCACCGAGGCGCCGCTGCCGGTCTCCTTCACCAACTGGCCCAGGGCGTCGAAGGTCCGGTCGATACGGACTCCACCCGGTTGCAGGGTGGCGACGGCGTTGCCGGCGGCGTCGTAGACGGTGGTCCAGGTCCGGTCGGCCGCGTTGGGATGGGCCGGAGTTGAGGGTTCGATGACCGATTCGGGCAGGCCGAGGGTGTTGTAGCCGGTCCATACCGCGTTGCCGCGGCCGTCGGTGGTGCGGGTACGTGCTCCGCTGGCGTCGTACCCGAACGTCGAGGTGATCGACTTGCCGGTGGAGACCGGCTCGATGAGCGCGGTCATCCGGCCCAGCGCGTCGAAGGTGCGGCGGGTGAGGTGCCCCTCCCCGGAGGTGCTGCTGATCAGATTGCCGGCCGGGTCGCGGCCGAAACCGAAGGTGCGCACCGTCGCACCGGTGGCGTCGAGATCCTTGGCGGCGATCTGGCGGCCGGCCAGGTCGTACTCGGCCTCGGTGGCGTTGCCCTCCGGGTCGGTCACCTTGGCCGAGCGCCCCAGGAAGTCGTACCCGATGGCAGAGGTGTTGGTGTTCGGGTCGGTGATGGCGGTGACCTGCCCGGCGGCGTTGACCGTGTAGCTGGTGCTCTTGTTGCCGGGGGCGACGCTCTTGGTGAGGTTGCCGGCGCTGTCGTAGGTCATTGTGGTGATGTGCGCCGCGGTGGTGGGCCGACGTTCGATCTGGGTCTGAGTGATCATGCGGCCCAGATCGTCGTAGGTGGCCTCGACGCGGGCACCGGTGGGATCGACCATGGCGCGTTTCTCACCCAGCAGGTCGTACTCCGACACCCATGTGCCGCCCGGCCCGGACGGGCCCGGATCGGTGACCCGAACCGGGCGGCCCAGCGCGTCGTACTCGGCGGAGGTGACATGACCCCGCGGGTCGGTGACGCTGGTCAGCTGACCGGCCACGTCGTAGTCGTAGCTCACCTTGGGAATCAGCGCGGCCCCGCCGGGCGGGGTGTAGGACGGCAGTGTGGTGGAGGTCAGGCGACCGGCCTTGTCGAACGCCGAAGTGACGGTCCGACCCTCGGCGTCGACGCTGTGGGTCAGCACTCCGGCACTGTCATAGCCGTAGCGCACCGTGGGTCGCCCGTCGGCGGCGGAACCGTTCTTGTCGATCTTCACCTGCGGGGACTTCGACTCCACGAGCTGTCCGGCGAGGTCGTAGCGCAGCGTGGTGGTGAAGTCCGCAGGCGTGGCTCCGGCGGCGTTGCCCCGCGGGTCCGTCGTCTCGGTGACCAGGCCGCGGTCGTCATAGCTCCAGGTGGAGACCAGATCGTCCGCGCCGTTCTCCACGGTCTGCCGGGTCAGTAGGTTCACCGCGTTGTAGGTGTAGGCCGTGGATTCGATCCGGGTGCTGCCCGCCCCGGTGAAAGATTCCTTTGTGACGTTGCCGGCCGCGTCGTACTCGTAGGTGCTCTTGCGCTTGAGCGTGGCCGGATCGAACGTGGTGGAGGCCACTCGGCCGGCGGCGTCGTAGACGTACTCCTCGGTGGCCTTGCCGCCGCCGGTCACCTTCTTGGTGATGTTTCCGGCCGCGTCGTAGGTGTTGGCCTCCAGCACCACATCCGTCGCCGTGGTCGAACCGTTCAGCCGAACGTCGTCACCGATGACCTCCGACAGGCGGTTGTCGGTGAAGTAGGTGTAGCGGGTTTTGCGGCCCATCGCGTCCACATCGCCGGCCAGTCGCCCGCCAGGGTCGTACGAGAAGGACTCCAACACCACATCTTGGGCGGCTTGAGGTGCTACCGGGCTGCCGGTCCACCCCTTGAGGGTTGTAGAAGCCAGTTCACCGCGCTTGGTGTAGGTGTAGGCGTAGACCGTCCCCTTCTCGTCGGTGAGGCTGGCTTTGGCTCCCACGGCGTTCCACGTGACGCGGGCCACACCGCCTTCCGGGCCGGTGACCGTTTCCACTCGGCCACTGGAGTCGTAGGTATAGGTGATCTTTCGTTCGGGATCACCGCCGGTCAGATCCGTGACCGTCTCGGTGAGCTTGTTGCCGTCCGTGTCGTAGGTGTAGGTGGTCTTGGCGGTGTGGGTGACGTTGGTGATCTCGTTCTTCACCCCGGCGCCGGTGTGGGTGACCAGACGCCCCAGCCCGTCGTAGGTGGAGGTGGTGACCACCCCGGCGGGGTGAGCCTGCGAGATCTCCGTACGTGAGGTCACGCGGCCGAGCGCGTCATGGGCGAACTGGATTTTCAACCCCGACGGGCTGGTCTGCTCGGCCAGATCCCCGGCGGCGCTGTAGCGGTACGTCGTCTCATTGTCCCTGGCGTCCTTGGACGACTTGCGCAAGCCCGCTGGGGTGATGCCGCCACCGACGGCGGGTTCGGTGCCGTCGGTGTAGGTGAACGTCGTCGAGCGACCGGTGGGGAAGTCAGGGGTGGCCGGGGTGGTCTGCTTGGCCACCTCACCCTTGATGGTGTACTCGGTGGTGGTGGCGTAGGTGGTGTCGGTGGCGCTGGATGAGCGCGCGTCTCGTGACACGGTGAGCCGGTCGTTGCGCGGGTCGAACTCATCAGCGGTGTCGCGGTAGAACGTCCGATGGGTGGTCTGGCAGTTTCCCACCGCCTTGCAGGTCTTGGTGGCGGTGACGTTGCCGCGGGCGTCGTTGACCTGCTCGGTGACAACCCCGTTCGGGTCGGTGACCTTGGTGAGGAATCCGCCGGTGTCGTAGGCGTACTTGGTGATCTTTCCCAGCTGGTCGGTACGGCTGACCAGGCGGTAACCGCGCCAGGCGTCGTGGACGTAGGCGAGGGTGTGGTTGTTGGGGTCGGTGACCGTGACCGTTGATTTACCCGTCTCTGAGGCGTAGACCGGGGCGCCGACCTTCCACAATCCACCGTTTGGGTCGGTGTGCGTGGCGATCCGGTCGGTGGCGGCGTCGTAGGTATTGGTCGCCCACGCCCGCCCCGACGGCAACGTGATGGTGGTGAGCTTGTGCGGAGTCTGGGCGCGGGCCGCGTAGTGGCGGCTGATCTCCTGGGCAGTCAGCGGCTTGTCATAGACGGCGGCCTCATCAACCTGGCCTTGAAACGCCGCACTGGCCGAGGGCCAGTGCCAGCTGAGTGATCCCATGCCGATCCGGGCCTGCCCCCGCCACCGCGGGCCTCCCTGCCCGACCAGCGACCCGACCAGTTGCCCGTCCAGGTAAAGCCGGTCGGTGTTGCCGGCCACGCTCAGCACCGCGTGATGCCATTGGCCGTTGTTCACCACTCCCGTTGACGTGATCGGGGCCGCGTTATCACCGGAGAACGACTGGGAGCGGGCGCGCAGCTTTCCATCCTCACCGACGTAGATGGCCAGGTTCGCCAAGCTCAGCTCCTCCAGAGCACCGGAAAACAGCATTCCGTTCGCCGTGGTCTTGAACCACAGCTCCACCGAGAACTTGTCGGCCAGACGAGCGACCGAGTTCTCCGGCAGCTCCACGAAACTGAAGTCCATGCCGATCGAGGTGTTCGGCGTGCCGGCCAGCGCCCCCGATTGGCCGTAGTTGACGTTGTCGTAGGTGGCAGGGCCCGCACCCCATCCCAGGTCAGCGGCCCAGGTGCCCGAGGCCTCACCCAGCCGCCAGTATCCGTAGGGGTCGGAGTCCAGCACCGTCGAGCGGTAGGTCGAGCCGGCGCCGTATCCGTAAGTGGTGCAGTTCGGCGCGGCCACCGGAGCGCACGAGCCAACCAGCCGATCGCCCTCATACTGGTAGGTCCACGTCAACGCCTGGCCACCTACCGGGTCGGTGGTCACTTGCGTGACGTGCGCGCCCGTCCAGGTGAAATGCAACGCCCGCCCACCGGTGGCGCTCACCGTCGCCAGCTTGCCATCGGTTCCATAAACGAGGTCGCGGCTACGGCCATGGGCATCGCTGATCTTGGTCAGCCGCCCTTGGGCGTCGAAGCGGTAGGAGGTGGCGCTCTTGTCCATCAATCGCCAGCCACCACCGCTGACCGTCGCCAAGGTGGCATGCATTCCCGGCGGCGGCTGAAAGGTGCCATCCCCGTTGGCGGCGAACCGCACCTGACGGCCATCGGGGTAGGTGGCCAGCAGTGAGGAGCCCTCCCCTGCGACCTCGGAGACGAGCTTCATGTCCCACAACGTCGACCAGGCCGCGCCGAACATCCCATCGACTCGCGGATCCAGCGTGTTGTACGAGCGCACCACCGACAACGGCTCACCGGCCGTCGCGACCGACACATCGGTGAAGGCCGTGGTGTAGTTCCCGGCCAGCTGATGAAACTCCTGGCCGTTCACCCCCCGCGCGGACAACTGCGAGGTGATCATCGGCTGCCGCACCCCGGTGGTGATGGACGACATCAACGACGTGTTCACCCCCAAGGTGCCGCGATCCTTGGCCGACACCTGCCACCAGTACTCCTTGCCCCACTTCAACTTGCCCGCCGGAACCCGCCAGGTGTTGACATCACTCAGCCACCCCGACGTGGTGCAGGTGCCCGACATCCCCGACTGGTCACAGATCTCAAAGCGATAGTCGATGCCGTACACGCCGGCGTTGCTCTTGGCGTAGGTCACCAGCAGCGGCGTCAACGACCCGACCTGCGCCTCGTTCCACGGATGCACATCCACGATCGTCGGAATACACCCGTACTGACAATCCACCGCCTGAGCCCGCGCGGCGCCAGGAGGAGAGGAACGCTTGTCAGCCTCGGCGCTCTTGGCGGTGGTGGGCT
This sequence comes from Streptosporangium sp. H16, assembly GCF_051918855.1. Taxonomy (NCBI): domain Bacteria; kingdom Bacillati; phylum Actinomycetota; class Actinomycetes; order Streptosporangiales; family Streptosporangiaceae; genus Streptosporangium; species Streptosporangium sp. H16. The sequence continues at coordinate 195,148 of NZ_JBPXMD010000012.1, read as the reverse complement.
GGGGCTCATCGACGAAGCGCCCCTCGGGCCGCAACGCCCCCTCGGGACGTTCGTCATCCCGCTTCGACGGCTTCACCTTCACCGCCGTCGCCGTAGCCGTCGAATCCACCAGCGACGGGAACCCGGCCGCCGAGCCGGTCAACTGATCAGGCGTATCAGGGGTGCCCTGAAAGAGCGCGGCCGGTCGCACCGCCGCAGCCGATACCGGAACCGCCTGGAACAGCAACAGGCCCGGCAGCGCCGCCACCATGACAGTTGTTGCCGTCCGGGCTCTTATGGCTGCCGAAAACGACCACGACGAACTGCGGCGCATACGCCGTCACCCTCCGAACAAGTCAGCGCGAGAGCCAACCGCTCCCGCGTTACCCCAGCCCGCCACCAGGCCCGAAGCAGGGCCAGGGTCAACGGTTCGGAGCGCGCCACCAGCAAACGATCAGAAATTACCTATAAAGCCTTTATGTCTGCAATATCTGCAGGATGGGTCAAATAGGACATGGATTTCGGGTTTGAAAATGCGATATATCAAGCCCGCATCCTTACGGTGACGCTCGGTTGTTGAGGGAGTGGGCCGAAATGCTCACGCTGGGAAAGAGGAAATAGCCCACCGTTCGCCTTGCGCGCTCCGTCCTTTGAGTTTTTTCGAAGGCGCAGCTCACGCCGGGTGAGACGTGGCAGCGTTCGCGACGGACATGGTGGGAAAGGGGAGGCCGGTCGCACGGTTTTGGGGCGGCCTGAAGTCGGCGCTCGCGGCGGCGAAGGTACGGAAGACGGCCTGTCGCGGAGGAAAAATAGCGATGATGAGATCGTGGATCGATGTGATTCGCAACACACCGCGCCGGGCCGAGCACCTGCCCGGTTCCGGGATGATGGCCGCATGAACGAGTTCGTCGAGTCCATGGCCCAGGTGGTGACCGGCGTGACGGTCGTCACGGTGAAGGACGGGCGTGACGACGTGGGGGTGACGGTCGCCACCTTCACCTCGCTGTCGCTGGACCCGCCCCTGGTGATGGTGAGCCTGGACAACGCCGGATACCTCAACGAGCTGCTGCTCCGCCATGACCGCTGGGCCGCCAGCGTGCTGTCTGCGGGGCAGAAGGCGATCGCCAGCCGCTTCGCCACCGCGGGCCGTCCCGGTGCGAGGCTGCTGCTCGCGGGTACGCCGCACCACCGGGGCGAGCTGAGCGAGGCCCTCGTCGTGGACGGCGGCGTCACCGCGCTGGAGGCCGAGACGGTCAAGGTCGTCCCGGCCGGGGATCACACGATCTTCATCGCCAAGGTCCTGGGGGTCGACTACGTAGACGCCTCGGTCCTGCCGCTGGCTCGCTACCGGAGCCGCTACCGCTGACCCGGCGGGTCGCCGCTCATTCCTCTCTCACGGGCGGGAGCGCCGCGTTCGGGCGCGGCGGCTCCCTCACCGAAGGACGAGGAAAGGCATGGTCAGCGGATCGTCCACGAGCCGGGGAGCATCAGCGGCCCGTACGACGGCAGGCCCAGCTCGCCGGCGAGGTGGGCGATCGGGCCCCAGGCCTCCAGGCGGACCCGGGCCGTGGCGGCGGCCTTGTCCTCGCTGGACTCCGCGGGGCGCAGCCGCTCCAGGGGGCTGAGCTTGGGGTAGACGCGCACCGGGGCGTCGACGGGCAGCCCGGCCTTCTTGCGGGCCAGGGCCAGGGCGTCCTCCAGGCCGCCGAGCTCGTCGACGAGGCCGCCCTCCAGGGCGTCCGCCCCGGTCCAGACCCGGCCCTTGGCCAGCTCGTGGGCCCGCTCGCGGGACAGGCCGCGCCCCTCGGCGACCTTGTTCACGAAGTCGTCGTAGACCCGGTCGAGCCAGGCGTTGACCCGTGCCCACTGCGCCTCGGAGAAGGCGTTGGTGGGGGAGAGCATCCCGGAGTTGGCGCCCTCGCCGACGGTCTCGGAGGACACGCCGATCTTCTCCAGCAGTCCGCCGATGACCGCCTTGCCGCCGAACACGCCGATGGAGCCGGTGAGCGTGCCCGGCTGGGCCACGATCACGTCGGCGGCCATCGAGACCATGTAGCCGCCGGAGGCGGCCAGGTCGCCCATCGAGATCACGATGGGCTTGCCCGCCTTGCGGGTGAGCACGACCTCGCGCCAGATGGCGTCGGAGGCCGTGTACGAGCCGCCGGGGCTGTCGACCCGGAAGACGACCGCCTTGACGTTGTCGTCGCGGCGGGCCGCGCGCAGGGCGGCGCAGATGGTGTCGGAGCCCATGGCGCCACCGCCGCCCAGCGGGCTGCGGCCGCTGCGGCCGAGCCGGATCGGGCCGTTGCCGCGGACCAGGGCGACGGTCTGCTCGCCGGGGTGCGGCAGCTTCTTGGCGGACAGCGCCTTGGCGTAGCGGCCGACGTACAGCAGCAGCGTGTTGTCGCCGACGGCCTCCTTGACCTCGTCGTAAACCTCGTCGCGGTAGGCCAGCCGGTCGACGAGACCGGCCTCGACGGCCTCGGCGCCGATGAACGGGCCCTGGTCGATGAGCTCGCGCACCCTGGCCGGTTCGAGGCCGCGCCCCTCGGCGATGCCGGCCACGACCTGCTCGGTGATCGACTCGGTGATGCGGCTCATCGACTCGCGGTGGGCCTCGGTCATGTGGTCCTGGGTGAAGGTGTTGGCGGCCGTCTTGTACTCGTGCCGCTGGCCGATCTGGTACTCGACGCCGAGCTTGCCCAGCGCGCCCCGCAGGAAGCGCTGCTCCATCGCGACACCGGTCAGCCCGACGTCGCCGGACGGCTGGAGGTAGACCCGCTCGAAGGCGCTGCCCAGGTAGTACGGAACGGTGCCCCCGCCGAGCTCGCCGAAGGTCTCGGCGAACGCGACGGTCAGCTTGCCCGAGGCCCGGAAGTGGATCACGGCCTGGCGGAGCTCCTGGACGATCGCGAGCCCCAGCGGCTGGCCGCCGATCTTGACGATCAGCGCCTTGACCCGGTCGTCCTTCCTGGCGCGCTTGAGCCCGGCCAGCACGTCGGTCAGGCTTGTCTTGCGCATCGCCAGGACGGCGCTCAGCGGATCGGCCGGGGGACTGCCGTCGGTCAGGCCCTCGGTGAGGTCGAGCTCAAGGACCAGTGGAGCGGTACGTCGCTGCTTGAACCGGTCGACAGTGTCGATGATCACCTTGGTCGCGTCCATGCCCCTCACCCTAAGCGACACATACCGGGCTTATGCGGTTCGGCGAACGTCCACCTGTTTTCCAGCCCCAGGGGGTTCCATGACCCCGGCGTCCACGCGCGGTCCGGCGGGCGTCCACCTGTTTTCCGTCCCCGGGGATCTTCATGACCCCCGGGGTCCACGCGGCGCCTACGCCATCCGGCGGGCGTTCACCTGCTTCTTGAGCATCGAGGTGGACGCGGCGGGGGCGCTGCCCTTCAGGCGTGCCTTCTCCACCGAGGTGAGGACCGTCTTCAGGGTGGCCGTCTCCTTGATCTTGGCGGTGAAGTTCACGCCGCCGTTCGCCCAGTTCAGCCAGGAGGCCAGCAGTTCGCTCTCCAGCTTGGCCTTCGCCGTCTTCTTGGCGGGCTTGAGCACCTTGTACGCGCCGCCCAGGGTGGAGGCGGACGTGACCTCGGAGAAGACCTTGCTGGCCTTGGTCACCAGGCCGAGGTAGCAGCCGAGCGTCGCGTCCGAGATCTTGCCCTTGCCCCGGGTGACCTCCACCGCCCACTGCTCGGCGCTCAGCGTCTTCGTGGACTTGCCGCGCGTGCACACCGTGGGCGCCGCCGCCTTCGTCGGGGGGACGGTCACGGTCACGGTGACCGTCACCGTCGGCAGCGGGATCGGCGTCGGCACCGGGTCGCTCGGCGTGGCCGAGGGGGAGGGACCCGAGCTGGGTTCGGGGCTGGGCTCCTCCGAGGGCTCGTCGGAAGGTTCCTCCGAGGGCTCGTCGGACGGGTCGTCGGAGTCGGAGGGCGGGTCGGCGGGCTCCTCGGGAAGGGGCGTCTGGGTGACGGGCGGGCCGGGGGTGCCTCCGGCGATCGCGGCGTTCAGGTCGAGACGCGGGGTGGTCACCGTGCCGTAGACGATCGGGCGGCCCGTCGTCTTGAGCTGCTCGGCCAGCGCGTCCGGGGTGCCCGGGGCCTTCTGGGCCATCAGCGCCAGAGCGCCGGTGACGAACGGGGTGGACATCGAGGTCCCGCTGTAGACCTGGTGGCCACCGCCGGGCACCGCGGAGTCGATCTCGAGACCGGGGGCGAAGAGGTCGAGCACGGAGCCGTAATTGGACCAGTAGGGGACGGTGTCGTCGTCGCCCGTCGCGCCCACCGTCACCGGGCCGGAGAAGCAGCCGGGAGCCCCGGCGCCGGGCACGCCCTCGTTCCCCGCGGCGGCCACGACGGCCACGCCCTTGGCGCGGAGGTCGTCGATCCGGCTCCTCATCGCCGCCAGGTCGGGTTCGGCGTCACACGTTCCCTCGTAGAGGCCGCCGCCGAGGCTGAGGTTCACAGCGGCGACGTTCCTGCCCTCGTCCTTGAGCTTCGCGACGTGCTCCAGGGCGAGCAAGATCGTGGACTCGAACGCGGTCAGGCAGACCCCGCCCTCGTCGGTGCAGTCGTTGATCCTGCTGAAGACCTGGATCGCCACGATGTCCGCGTCGGGTGCGACGGCGTGGGCGATCCCCGCCACGTGGGTGCCGTGGTCACACAGGTTGACCTGCTCGTGGACGCAGGCGGCGGTGTTGGCGTCGGCGGACCCGGGGTCGCTCGTCTGCCCGTTGGGGCACAGGGACTGCGCGCCGTCGTCCGTCGCGGAGAAGCAGGCCTGCGCCACGACCTTGCCCCCGAAGTCGGGGTGGGCGGCGTCGATCCCGGTGTCGATGATCGCGATCGTCTGGCCCTGACCCTTGGTCCCCGCGGCGTGCGCCTTGTCCGCGCCGATCACCTGCAGGCTGGTGGCCAGCGAGCCCGCCGAACCCGCCGAGCCGAGTGAGCCCGCCGAGCCCAGCGATCCCAGCGACGTGGGGGAGTACGTGCGGTCGCGGCGGATGGACAGGACACGCGGGTCCTCGGCCAGCTTGGCGAGCGACTCGCCGGTCCCCTCGACCACGATGAACGAGGTGTCCGCGGGTTCGAGGACGACCTGGGCGTCGGGCAGCTGCCGCGCCTCCCCGGCCACCGGCGCCGCCTCCGAGGGGGCCGCCAGCTCGACGATGACCCGGGCGCCGTCGTCGTCGGAGGCGAGTCCCGCCTCCAGCTTCGGCAGCGGAGGCGCCGGTGGGGGCGTCGCGTCGGCGGGGGGCGGGGCCGGTGTGGCGGCGGGCGTCTCCTGGCCCTCCGTCCCTCCGGCTCCGCCGTCCGGGGCCGCGGGTGGGCTCTCGCTCGCGGAGGCCGCCGGCGGCGCCGGTGTGTCCTCGGCGAGGGCGGGTACCGCGGGCGCGATGGTGAGAACCAACGCCATGGCCACGAGAGCTCGAAGTCGCACACGTCCTCCGGGGGGTAAAACGGGCGTTTCGGAGTCTAAGCAGCCGTATGCGCCGCGTGAATACTTTGCCCCAGATTTGGAGGATCTTCGGAGAAAAGCTCGACCCCCCGCGGCGTAGCGCACACGGAGGGTCGAGTGGTCGAAATATTACTTGAGGCCGTTGGAGATAGCGGTGATCAGCTCACCGTTGGTGGTGTCGCCGCTGGTCTCCCAGAAGAACGCCCCGCCCAGACCCTGGTTCTTGGCGTAGGTCATCTTCCCGGCGATGGTGGAGGGGGTGTCGTAGCTCCACCAGTTGCCGTTGCAGAAGGCGTAGGCGGTGCCGCCGACGGTGCCGGTGGGCGGGCACTTGGTCTTGAGGACCTTGTAGTCCTCGATCCCCGCCTCGTAGGTGCCCTGGGCCGCGCCGGTGGCGGAGCCGCCCGGAGCCGCCTGGGTCACGCCGGTCCAGCCGCGGCCGTAGAAGCCGATGCCCAGCAGCAGCTTGCCGGCCGGGATGCCCTTGGACTTGAACTTCTGGATCGCCGCGTCGGAGTTGAACCCGGCCTGCGGGATGCCGGGGTAGGAGGTCAGCGGCGAGTGCGGAGCCGTCGGGCCCTGGGCGTTGAAGGCGCCGAAGTAGTCGTACGTCATCGGCATGAGCCAGTTCAGGTTGTTGATGGCACCCGCGTAGTCGGCGGCGTCGATCTTGCCGCCGTTGGAGCCGTCGGCCGTGGTCGCCGCGGTGACGAGGGCGTTGGGGCCGAACTTGGTGCGCAGCGCGGAGATGATGTTCTTGAAGGCGTTCGGGCCGCTGCTGTCACAGGTCAGGCCACAGGCGTTGGGGTACTCCCAGTCGACGTCGATGCCGTCGAACACGTCGGCCCAGCGCGGGTCCTCGACCAGGTTGTAGCAGGAGTCGGCGAACGCGGCCGGGTTCTGCGCGGCCTGGGTGAAGCCGCCGGACCAGGTCCAGCCGCCGAAGGACCAGATGACCTTGATGTTCGGGTAGGCCTTCTTCAGCTTGCGGAGCTGGTTGAAGCTGCCGCGCAGCGGCTGGTCCCAGGTGTCGGCCACGCCGTCGACGCTGTCGGCCGCGGTGTAGGCCTTCTCGTAGTCGGCGTAGGAGTCGCCGATGGTGCACCGGCCGCCGGTGGTGTTGCCGAAGGCGTACAGGATGTGCGTCAGCTTCGACGCGGAGCCGTTCGTGACCAGGTTCTTCACGTGGAAGTTGCGGGCGTAGACGCCCCACTGGGTGAAGTATCCGACGATCTTCTTACCGCCGGGCGGCGGGACGGTGGGGGTGACCGTCGGGGTGGGGGTCGGCGTGGGGGTGACCGTGGGCGTGGGGGTGGGCGTCGGGTCCGGGGTACCGCCGCCGTCGCAGGCGGCGCCGTTGAGCTTGCAGTTCAGCACGCCGGTGATGCCACCGGGCGCGCCGTTGAAACCGAAGCTCGTCGAGGCGCCCGCCGCGAGCGAGCCGTTCCACGACTTGTTGACGAAGGTGTAGTGGTTGCCGCTCTTCGTCAGGTCGGCGTCCCAGAACGAGCCGATCGAGGTGCCGGCGGGCAGGTCGAACTCGACCTTCCAGCTGGTCAGCGCGCTCGTCCCGGCTTTCACGACGACCTTGCCCTCGAAACCGGAGCCCCAGTTCGAAGTCGTCGAGTAGGTCGCGGTGGCGGGTGTGGCGGCCGTCGCCGTGCCGATCCCCAGGGGGACGAGCAGCGCTGCCGCCGCGATGAAGGAGCCGATGGTAATTCGTCGCAAGGGTCGCTCCAGGTCAGAGAGTGCCAAGTCCCCGTATTCATAGGAAAGTTTCCTATTAGTTTTCTGAGCGTAGGTTCTCGTTCGCCGACGGTCAATGCCTTGTTCGTGGATATAAGGCCGATTTAAGGTTTTCGGCCGGGCGGGCGGCGGCGCGGGTGCAGGAAGCGTGAAGCGCGAAACGGGCCGGTCGCGCGCCCGCGCGTCCGGCCCGTTTCGCATCTGGCCTGTCAGAGAGTCGTCAGGGAGTCAGAGGCCCTGTCGGGGAGGTCGGGGGCTCGGTCAGGCCGGTTCGGCCTCCCTGCGCTCCTCCGGCTCCTCCGGTCCCCTCGGCTCGTCCGCGGCGGGCAGCTCGGTCACCACCCGCTCCTGCAGCCGCTCCCGTACGATCTCCCGCTCCGCGGCTTCGACGATCTCCACCGCGCGCTCGTCCACGGCGGGTGCGAGCTCGCCCGGGTGGCGCAGCCACAGGGCGCCCAGGGGCGGGACGCGCAGGGTGGCGGAGTACGGGAGACCGTGCCGCGGCTCCTCGGTGGCCTCGACGACGCCGAGGTTGCCCACCCCGCTGCCCGCGTAGTCGTAGGCGTCGGTGTTGAGCACCTCCTCCCACGCCCCGGGAAAGGGCAGCCCGAGACGGTAGTCGTCGTGCGGCGCGCCGGAGAAGTTGGCCACGCACGCCACCACCGAGCCGTCCTCGGCGTAGCGCAGGAAGGAGAACACGTTGCCCAGCGCGTCGTCGGCGTCGATCCAGCGGAAGCCGTCGGGGGAGGCGTCCACGCTCCACAGGGCCGGGGACTCCTTGTAGACGCGGTTGAGGTCGCGGACCAGCCGCTGCACCCCCCTGTGCCCGTCGAAGTCGAGCACCCACCAGTCGAGCCCGCGCTCCTCCGACCACTCCGAGCCCTGGCCGAACTCGCCGCCCATGAACAGCAGCTGCTTGCCGGGGTGGGCCCACATGAAGGCGAACAGCGCCCGCAGGTTCGCGAACCGCTGCCACTCGTCGCCGGGCATCTTGCCGAGCAGCGACCCCTTGCCGTGCACCACCTCGTCGTGCGAGAGCGGCAGCACGAAGTTCTCCGAGTACGCGTACATCAGCGAGAACGTCATCTGGTGGTGGTGGTACTGGCGGAAGACCGGCTCGTGCTTGAGGTACGCGAGCGTGTCGTGCATCCAGCCCATGTTCCACTTGAACCCGAAGCCGAGCCCGCCCAGGTGCACCGGCCGGGAGACGCCCGGCCACGCGGTCGACTCCTCGGCGACGGTGACGATGCCCGGCGCCTCCCGGTAGGCGACCGCGTTCATCTCCTTGAGGAACGCGACCGCGTCGAGGTTCTCCCTGCCGCCGTACTCGTTGGGCGTCCACTCGCCCTCGCGCCGCGAGTAGTCGAGGTAGAGCATCGAGGCGACCGCGTCGACGCGCAGCCCGTCGATGTGGAACTCGCGCAGCCAGTACACGGCGTTGGCGACCAGGAAGTTGCGCACCTCCCTGCGGCCGAAGTCGAAGATGTAGGTGCCCCACTCGGGGTGCTCGCCCCGCGCGGGGTCGGCGTGCTCGTACAGCGGGGTGCCGTCGAACCTGGCCAGCGCCCAGTCGTCCATCGGGAAGTGCGCGGGCACCCAGTCGACCAGCACCCCGATGCCCGCCTCGTGCAGGCTGTCGACCAGGTGGCGGAAGTCGTCGGGGGAGCCGAAGCGCGACGTCGGGGCGTAGTAGGAGGTCACCTGGTAGCCCCAGGAGCCGCCGAACGGGTGCTCGGCCACCGGCATCAGCTCCACGTGCGTGAACCCCATGTCCACCACGTAGTCGACCAGCTCGACGGCGAGTTCCCGGTACGACAGGCCGGGCCGCCACGAGCCGAGGTGCACCTCGTAGACGCTCATGGCCTCCCGCAGGGCGTCGCCGCCCGCGCGGCGGCGCATCCACTCGTCGTCCCGCCAGACGTATTCCGACTTCTCGATCACCGAGGCGGTCGCGGGCGGCACCTCGGTGCGCCGGGCCATCGGGTCGGCCTTGGCCCGCCAGACCCCGTCCGCGCCGAGGACGCTGAACTTGTAGCGGTCGCCGGGACCGAGACCGGGAATGAAGAGCTCCCACACGCCCGACCTGCCGAGCGAGCGCATGGGGTGCGCGCCGCCCTCCCAGTGGTTGAAGTCGCCGATGACCCGGACGCCGCGCGCGTTGGGCGCCCACACGGCGAAGGCCGTGCCGTCCACGTCCTCGTGCCGCATGACCCGCGCGCCGAGGGTCTCCCAGAGCCGCTCGTGGCGCCCCTCGCCGATGAGGTGCAGGTCCACCTCGCCCAGCGTGGGCCAGTGCCGGTAGGGGTCCGTGGTCTCGTACGGCTCGGCACCGGCGTAGGTGATCCGGAGCCGGTAGTCGGGGATCTTGTCGATCCCGGGCAGGGTCACCGCGAACACGCCGTGGGCCACGTGCCTCATGTCGTGGGCCTCGCCGTCCACGAGCGCCTCGACCCTCTGCGCCAGGGGCCGCAGCGTCCGGATCGTCACGCCCTCGGGACCCAGGTGCGACCCGAGGATCGAGTGCGGATCGTGGTGCGCTCCGCCCGCGAGCCGGTCCAGGTCCAAGTGCGCGTTCATGGCTTACTCCCGTAGATCGATAGCCCCTACCTTGCCCTACTCGGGTGACCCATCCCATGCCCCTGTCCGCTATCACCATGCGTGTTGGTAAAACGTGCGGATCCAAGCGAGATTAAAGTCACGATTGTCGGTTATGTGGGGCCGGTCACACCTCGTTCGCCGACCGTATCCGATCATGGGCCGCGTCGTGCGCGGGTTCGGGCCGCCGCCGGTGACCGGTGTCTCCCGCCACGGCGGGGAACCGCCGGGAACGCCACGGCGGGGAGCCGCCGGGAACGACGACGCGGCCGGGAACCGCTGGGAACGACGACGCGGCCGGCAAAGGCCCGGAACGACGCGGCGGGGAACGGCCGGGCGCGGTCAGTGCGGGTTCTTGGCGGTGACGTCGCGCGGGGTGATGCGGAATCCCTGCCAGTGGCTCGGCATGGGGTCGGCGTCCTCGTCGCGGGGGACGTGGTGGTAGCCGACGTTGACCCACAGCACCGGGTCGGCGAGCCGCTCCCCGTTGGTGTAGCGGTCGACGGACCGGGCGCACCCGGGAGCCGGGTTGACCGTCGCCAGCCGCTCGCAGGAGCGGTAGTCGGTGACGTAGAGATCGGCCCGGGTGAAGGCCTCGTCGGCGGGGCCCCGGTACTGGGCGGTGTCGGAGTTGTTGATCTCCCAGGAGACGCGGTGCCCGTCGGCGTTGCGCACCTTCCTGTCGACCACCCGCCACCAGCGCATCGGTTCGCTGACGGCCTTGGCCTCCTCCGTGAAGGCCGTCCGCAGGATCTTCCGGCTCGCGGTGCCGGAGCCGCTGAAGTCGTACTGCTCCACGACGTCGTCCGCCCGGCCCGCCACGTCGAAGTCCAGGCGCCAGAAGATGTTGTGGGTGTGGCTCGCCTCGAACCCGCTCGCGCCCACCCCGATCGGCCAGCCGTGCTCGGGCGTGGTGGCGAACCCGGCGAGCGACCCGGTGGCCCCCACCCGCGGGGTGATCGCGCCGTCGTCGGAGAAGGCCCATTCGGCCAGGTAGGTGTACCAGCCGACCTGGAAGGCGGCGAACACCACCAGGTCACGCCCCTGAGCCGTCTTGTTCAGCTGATCGGGGAGCGCCTTCAGGTACGCGTGGCCGCGAGCCCTGGTCGTCACGCAGACGAACTGCTCGCGACGCTCGCCGAGCGGGCAGTCGGCGGCCCGCAGCGGGATGGCGGTGTAGCCCAGCGACCCGATGTCGTGGTAGCGGGGACGGCCCCTGTCGTACGGCACGTGGATCTGGGCCAGCGAGGTGCTGCGCAGCACGGTGATCGGCCGCTGGCCCCTCGGCGTGTAGACGATCCTGGTCAGGGTCAGCCCCTCGACGTTGCGCATCTCCCAGCAGAGCTGCCAGCGCGCCCCGTTGGGCAGGGTCTTGTCGACGCGGTACGGCGCGTTGCAGGGGGTAGCCGCAGGTCGCGCGGCGGTCCCCGGTGCCGTCGCCGGCGCCTCCGCCGGGGCGCTGGACGGTGGCGGCGCGCTGGCCGACGTGAGCGGCGGCAGCGGAGGTATCGGCGCACCGGGTGCGGAGGGCGGTGCGGCGAGCCCTCCGGCGAGCAGGGCGCAGGAGAGGGTGAGACGGAGGAACACGGGCTACCACTCCAGGGTGTGGATCTTCTTGGCGGACAGGTCGACGACCATCCGGCTGGTGTCCAGCCAGGTGCTGTCGGGCAGCCGGACGAACAGCCGCAGGCACCGGTGGACCTCGCACTGCCTGGCGGGCCCGCTCTCGCCGAACGGGGTGAAGATCAGCCCGCGCAGCCCCAGGTCCGCCGCCGACCCCAGCCGGCCGCCCCCGGCCCTGGCGAACGCGTCGCGCGTGACCTTGCCGTATCCCGGGTGGGACAGCAGGAGGCCGGCGGCCGTCGTCTCCTCCTCCTTCGACGGCGGCGGCTGCACCCCCCGCGCCACGGTCTCCCGCACGATCTCGCCGCGGCCGAGGTCGACGGTCCGCACGATGAGCCTGTCGTTGCCGTAGTCGTAGAGGTACGCGTCGGCGCGGCGGTGGTCGGAGGAGTCCTTGTCGTCGTCGCGCTCCACGTAGAGCAGCTTGATCCGCCCGGCGGCCATGTGCGATCTGGACCCCGCCGACGCGATCGTGGTGGCCTGGGCGACCTCCTGGCCGGTCAGCGGGTCCTCCCGCGCGGGCATCTGCAGGGTGGACCTCGCGGCCTGGGATCCCTGCTCGCCGGAGAGGAACAGCACAGCCCCGGCGACGACGGCCACCCCCGCCCCCGCGACCGTCATCACCATCAGTCTTCGCCCCATGAACGCCCTCTTTACTCACCGTTGACTTTTCATTGCGAAGAGTAGCGATCGGGGAGTGTCCCGGCGGGTCCAAAGGCGTATTGCACTTTTGATTTATCTTGTTGGTGTTAATGGATTTTTGTCCGCATTCTGGGCCCGGAGGGTCAGGGCGGGCCGGGATCTTCCCGGCCGTCCCGTCGGTGACACCGCGAGGCTCGTCCGGTCAGCCCGTGCCGCCGAGCCCGGCCAGGAGGCCGGCCAGCTCGCCGGTGCTCGCCCGGGTGAGGGCGTCGCCCATGCCGACGGCGATCGCCCCCGCGCGGATCCACTCCGGCGCGTCCCGTACGGTCACCCCGCCCGTCGGCATGAAGGGCACCTGGTCGAGGGCGCGGGACAGGTCGCCGAAGGCCGCCAGGCCGATCCCGGACGCGGGGTAGAGCTTGACGACGTCCGCGCCGAAACCCATCGCGGTCAGCGCCTCGGTGGGGGTGAAGGCCCCGGGCATGGCGGCGGCCCCGCCGCGGTGCGCGGCCTCGATGACGGCGCGGTCGACGTTGGGCGCGACGACGAAGCGGGCACCGGCCTCGATCGCCTCCTCCGTCGCCCGCGCCGTGAGCACGGTCCCGGCGCCCACCACGGCGTCCGGCCACGCGCCGGCCAGCTCGCGGATGAGCCGTAGCGCGCCGGGGGTGGTCATGGTGATCTCGATGAGCCGCACACCCGCGGCCAGCACCTCGGTCGCGGCGGCGCGCGCCTCGTCCTCGCTCCGCTTGCGGATGATCCCTACCAGCCGATGGGATCTGACCAGGTCGATCATCGATCGAATCCTTCCTGTCCTGAAACGAAGGCGTCATACTCGTGCAGGCGGGGGAACCCCTCGTAGTCACCTCGGTGGGCCACCACCTGGGCGGCGGTCCACGACCCGGTCCGCAGGGCGTCGGCGAAGGACCGGCCCCGGAGCAGCTCGAACAGGTAGCCCGCGGTGAACGCGTCCCCCGCTCCGACGGTGTCGACGACGGCCGGGGCCGGGTGGGCGGGCAGGTCGATCGGCTCGCCGCCCCGCTCGACGGCGACGCACCCGCGCTCGCCGCGACGGATCACGACCCGGGGGACGCCGAGGTCGGCCAGGGCGCCCAGCGCGTCCGCGCAGGTGGTGGTCGTGCTGATGGCGAGCGCCTCGTCCTCGCCGAGGAGCAGATCGTCGACGTCCGGCAGCAGCGTGCGGCAGGCCGCCGCGGCCTCTTCGAGCGTCCACAGCTTGCGGCGGATGTTCGGGTCGAAGCTCACCGGCACCCCGTGGTCGCGGGCCAGGCCGACGAGGGTGCGCACGGCCTCGGCGGGCCCCTCGCCGAGGGCGAGCGTGACGCCCGTGACGTGGACGCGGCGGGCCGCCGCGACGAGCTCGCCGGGCACGTCGGCGCCGGTCAGCTCGGTCGCGGCGGATCCGGCCCGGTAGTAGTACACGTTCGTGAGATGCGGGCCGAGCACCTCCTTGACCATCATCCCCGTCGGGGACCCGCCCGTCTTCACGTGGCCGACGTCCACGCCCTCCCCGCGCAGGGTGCGGTGGACCTCCACGCCGAAGGGATCGGGGCCGACCCGCGAGATCATCGCGGGCCGCGCGCCGAGCCTGGCCAGGCCGATGGCGACGTTCGCCTCCGCCCCGGCTATCGACTTGGCCAGGCAGGACGCGCTGTCGAGGCGCTGCCCCTGCACGTACAGGCTGACGAGCGTCTCGCCCAGGGTGAGGATGTCGGATACCTGGGCATCAGGCATTCGCATGGCATTCGTCCTTGTGGTCGGTGTGGGACGCGAAGACGGTGAGCCGCCAGGTCACCGCTCCGGAGGCGGGTACGGTTCCGCGCCGGCCGGTTCCGCGCCGGTCAGGCCGAACGCGGCGCCGGGCCTCGGCTCGACGCGGACGCGGACGCGGACGTCGGCGCGGCGGGACCGGGGCGAGCCGTTCGGTCACCATTCGGCGAACGAGCCGTCGTCGTGGTGCCAGACCGGGTTGCGCCAGGCGTGGCCGGTGCGGTCGGCGCGGCGGACCGCCCGCTCGTCCACGGTGATGCCCAGGCCGGGGGCGTCCATCCGGCGCAGGTGCCCGTCGACGAAGCGGAACGGCTCGGGGTCGACGACGTAGTCGAGCAGGTCCGCCCCCTCGTTGTAGTGGATGCCGACGCTCTGTTCCTGGATGAGGAAGTTGGGCGTGGCGAAGGCGACCTGCGCGCTCGCGGCCAGGGCGATCGGGCCGAGCGGGCAGTGCGGCGCGAGGAGGGCCCCGTAGGTCTCGGCGAGGGCCGCGATGCGGCGTACCTCGGAGATGCCGCCCGCGTGGGAGAGGTCCGGCTGCACCACGGCGACACCGGCCCGCAGCGGTTCGAGGAACTCGGCGCGGCCGTACAGCCGCTCGCCGGTGGCGATCGGGATCGGCGAGCAGGTGACGACGTCGTGCAGGGCGTGGCCCTGCTCGGGAAGCAGCGGCTCCTCGGCGAACAGCGGCCGCAGCGCCGCGAGTTCGGGGAGGATGCGGCGGACCGCCGCCGCGCCCGCCCGGCCGTGGAAGTCCACGGCCACGTCGCGCTCGTCGCCGAGCACCTCCCTGGCGGCGGCGAGCCGTCGCACCACGTCGTCGATCTCGGACGAGGTGGGCAGGGGGGAGAGGCGGCCGCCGGCGTTCATCTTGACCGCGGTGAAACCCGCCTCGACCTGGGCGGCGACCTCCGCGGCCACCTCGCCGGGCTCGTCGCCGCCCACCCAGGAGTACACCCGGACGCGGTCGCGCACCGGGCCGCCGAGCAGCGCGTGGACCGGGGCGCCGTACGCCTGCCCCGCGATGTCCCACAGCGCCTGGTCGAGGCCCGCGACGGCACTGGAGAGCACGGGGCCGCCCCGGTAGAAGCCGCCCTTGGTGAGCACCTGCCAGTGGTGCTCGATCCGCAGGGGATCCTCGCCGACGAGATATCCGGCGAGCACCTCCACCGCCGCCCGCACCACCTCGGCGCGGCCCTCGACGACCGGCTCGCCCCAGCCGACGATGCCCTCGTCGGTCTCCACGCGGCAGAAGAGCCAGCGCGGCGGGACGAGGAAGGTCTCGACTCGCTCGATCTTCACTGCGCTTCCTTCACGTCTTTCGAGTCCTGGGGGTTCTCCGGCGTCCGGGTGGAGTCCGGGAGCTTCGAGTCCTGCGAGGTCCTCACTGTTCTTCCTTCGATCGGCGGACCCTGGCCACGTCGTGCACGGCCTTGGCCAGCAGCCCCCGCATGGCGCGTTCGGCGGCGTCCGGGTCGCGGCCGTGGATCGCCTCGACCACTGCCCGGTGGCTGGGCACCGGGTCGTCGTGGTGCTCGCCGCCGTGCACGAGGAGGTCACGTTCGGCCAGGCCGGTCTCGATGACGATCTCCATCCGCTCCAGCAGCTCGTTGTGCGTGGCGGCGAGCAGCGCGCGGTGGAAGCGCAGGTCGGCGGCGACGGCCGCGACGGGGTCGCCGTCGGCGGCGGCCATCGCGTCGAGCGCCGCGTCCAGGGCGGCGAGGTCCGCCTCCGTGGCCCTGTCACTGGCCAGCCGGGCGGCGGCCGGCTCCACGATGGTGCGTACCTCGTGCAGCTCGTCCAGCAGCCGGGGATCGGTGTGCTCGTCGAACTGCCAGCGGATCACGTCGCCGTCGAGCAGGTTCCAGTCGGTGCGCGGCCGCACGAAGGTGCCGCGCCGCTGCCGGGCGTCGACGATGCCCTTGGCGGAGAGCACCTTGAGTGCCTCGCGCAGTGCGGTGAGGCTCACACCCAGCTCCTCCTGCAGAGCCACGATGTTGAGCGTCTCGCCCTCGGCGATCCCGCCGCTGAGGATTCGCCGTGCGACGATCTCGACGGTCTGCCCGTGGACGCCGCGATGTGCGTACCGTGCCAAGGTTCTCGCGCCTTCCCTGTTGATGATCGCTGTTGGTGATCGATGTCTCAGGCCGAGGCTTTCACCGCGGTCCGGCCGCCGTCCACAACGGGACCGGCGCCGGTCGCGGGGGCCGCGTCCGGCGACGCGAGGAACGCGACGGCGGCGACCGCCGCGGCCCCGCCGATCTCAGTTAAATCATTAATTATGAAATATATTGACAGCCGACGAGGGCCGATGCAACCTTCTGCTCACGACGTTCACATGACCGACACAAAGCGAATGTCACGTAACGTGTCGACGAAGGAGGGAACACCCTTGAGCGACTTCGACCCCGGTCGCCGCCGGTTCCTCGGGCAGATGGGGCTCGCCGGCCTGGGCGCGCTCGGTGCCGCCGGGCTGGCGAGCGGCTGCGCCACCTCCGCGACGAAGCCCGCCGCGACGGCCGCCGCCACCTCGTCCGGCACTGCCCCGGCCGGGCCGGTCACCCTCCAGTCCAACCTCTCCTCGCCGCAGGCCAAGGCGGCGATGCAGAAGATCGTCGACGGGTTCAACGCGCTGGGCAAGGGGACGGCGACGCTCAACACGGTCGCCTCGGAGACCTACCGCACCCAGTTGCCGACCTACCTCACCTCGGCCAACCCGCCCGACCTGTACACCTGGTACGCGGGCTCGGTCGCCAACAACTACGCCGACAAGGACCTGCTGCTCGACGTTTCCGACGTGTGGGGCTCGATGGGCGACTACCCCGCGGCGCTGCGCGAGCTGTCCACCGACGGCGAGGGCAAGCAGATCTTCGTGCCGATGAACAACTACTGGTGGGGCTTCTTCTACCGCAAGTCCAACTTCGCCAAGTGGGGAGTGCGGGAGCCGAAGACCTGGGCCGAGTTCCTCACCCTGTGCGAGACGCTGAAGGGCAAGGGGATCCCGCCGATCGGCATCGGCCTGGGCGACACCCCGTGGGTGGCCTCCATCTGGTTCGACTACCTCAACATCCGGATCAACGGGGCCGGCTTCCACCGGGAGCTGCTCGCGGGCGAGCAGCGCTTCGACGACCCCAAGGTGAAGGCCGTCTTCGCCAAATGGCGCGAGGCGCTGCCCTACTTCGACCCGAAGGGCAAGGCGTACCCGTTCCAGGAGGCGACCACCGCCCTGCTCGGAGGCAAGACGGGGATGTTCCTCATCGGCACCTTCTTCGCCGACGCCGCCCCCAAGGACGCCCTCGACGACCTGGACTTCTTCCGTTTCCCCATCATCGATCCCGGGGTGCCGATCGTCGAGGAGGCGCCGACCGACGGCTTCTTCGCCAGCGCGAGGTCGGCGAACCCGGCCGGGGCCAAGGCCCTGCTCACCTACCTGGCCTCGGCCGAGGCGCAGGAGCTCTACATCGCGAGCAGCTCCGGCATCGTGCTCCCGGCCAACCCCAAGGCCAAGGCGGCCGACTCGCCGCTCGTCGCCAAGGGCAAGGCGATGCTGGACGAGGCCGCGGACCTCACCCAGTTCTTCAACCGCGACTCCAGCGACGCCCTGCAGCCGACCGCCGACACGGCGCTGACCAGGTTCATGGACGAGCCGGACGAGATCGACACCATCCTGAGCGAATGGCAGACGGCCGCGCAGAAGGTCTTCAAGGGCTGACGTGACGGCCACCTCCTTGCAGGCGACCCCTGCCGGACCGGCGAAGCGGCGGCGATCGGTTCAGCGCCTGTCCCCGCTGCTCGCGGTGTTCGTCCTGGTGCCCTTCGTGGTGGAGAGCGTCTGGGTCTTCTGGCCCGCGGTTCAGGGCCTCTACCTGTCGCTGACGCGCTGGGACGGGCTCACCCCGCCCGAGTTCGTCGGCCTGGCCAACTTCACCGAGCTCGCCGGCGATCCGATCTTCCGGGGCGCGCTCGGCAACACCGTGCTGTGGCTGGTGCTCTTCGGCGGGCTCTCCGTGCTCGGCGGCTTCGGCATGGCGCTGCTGCTGCAGCGCGACCGGCGGGGCGTCGGCTTCTACCGGGCGGCGCTGTTCACCCCGGTCGTCTTCTCGCTGGTCGTGACCGCGCTGGTGTGGCGGGTCTTCTACCAGCCGGACGGGCTGGCCGACCAGGTCCTCACCGCGGTCGGGCTGGAGCACCTGAGCCGCCCCTGGCTCGCCGACCCGGACACCGCGCTCTACGCGGTGATCCTGCCCGCTCTCTGGCGGCAGATCGGCTACGTCATGGTGCTCTACCTGGCCGGACTCAAGGCGATCGACCCGGCCCTGTACGAGGCGGCCAAGGTGGACGGGGCCGGGGGCTGGCAGCGGCTCAGGAACGTCACCCTCCCGCAGCTGCGCGGGGTCAACGCCGTCGTGCTCTCGGTGATCGTCATCGACTCGCTGCGCTCCTTCGACATCGTATGGGCGCTCACCAGGGGCGGGCCGTACCACTCGTCCGAGCTGCTGAGCACCTACATGTACTCGGCGGCGTTCCAGAGCCTGCGCCTGGGTTACGGCTCGGCCATCGCGGTGGTCATCTTCGCGCTCGCGCTCGTCGTGATCCTCGGTTACCTGGTCCGTGCGTTCCGGGAGGAATCATGACAAGGGGACTTCGGACCGGTGCCTTCCACGGGGGCATGACGCTGCTGTCGCTGCTCTGGCTGTCACCGATCATCTGGGTGGTGCTCACCTCGCTGCGCACCTTCGACGACGTGGCCGCCAACGGCGTGGGCAGCCTGCCCCGCTCGTTCACGTTCGACACCTACCGCCAGGCGTGGAGCGACGGCGGCCAGCTCCAGTCGCTGGTGAACAGCTTCCTGGTGACCGTGCCCGCGGTGGCGCTGAGCCTGCTGCTCGCGGCGATGGCGGCGTTCGCGCTGGGCCGCTACCGCATCCCGTTCCGCCGCACGCTGCTGCTGGTCATGCTCGCGGGCAACCTGCTGCCGCCGCAGATCCTGCTCATCCCTGTCTCCAAGTTCGCCGAGCTCACCGGCACGTACGACACGCTCGCCGCGCTGGTCGCCGTCCACGTCGCGTTCGGCCTCGGCTTCTACACCTTCGTCCTGCACGGTTTCATGCGCGAGCTGCCCGCCGCGATCCAGGAGGCGGCCACCATCGACGGCGCGGGCGTCGCGCAGGTCTTCTGGCGCATCGTGCTGCCGCTGACCAGGCCCGCGCTGGCCGCGCTCGGTGCCCTCTCCTTCACCTGGATCTTCAACGACCTGCTGTGGGCGATCACCGTGCTGCGTACGGACACCAGGATGCCGGTCACCCCGGCGCTGCTCGGGCTGCAGGGCCAGTTCGTCTCCTCCTGGAACGTCATCGCGGCCGGCACGATCATCGCCGCGGTGCCGACGCTGCTGGTGTTCCTGCGGTTCCAGCGGCACTTCATCTCGGGCCTCGCGATCGGAGCGGTCAAGTGACGCGGTGGGTGCTCCACGGTGTCACGGCGGAGCGCGGGGGCGCCGTGGCACCGGACCGCGGAGCCGGTCGTGTTCCACCGGGAGTGACCTGCCGGCTCTCGTGTCCTACTTGGGCGGGCCGTTCCGCCGCAGGTAGGCGAGCACGGCCTGGACCCGCCGGTGGTAGTCGGACGCGGGCGGCAGGTCGAGCCGGACGAACACGTGCCGGATGTGCGCCTCGACGGTCCGCGGCGCCAGATGGAGCCGTTCGCTGATGGCCTGGTTGGACAGCCCCTCGGCCATCAGCCCCAGGATCTCCAACTCGCGCGCGCTGAGGTACCCGGTCCGGCTGGGCCGGTGGGCGAGCATCGTGGCGACCACCTCGGGATCGACCACGCAGCCACCCGCGTGCACGCGGCGCAGGGCCTCGACGAACGCGTCGATCCCGGCGACCCGATCCTTCAGCAGGTAGCCGACGCCGCGCGGCTCCCCGTCGAGCAGGGCGAACAGGTAGCGCGTCTCCAGATGCGCCGACAGCATCAGCACGCCGGTGCCCGGACGCTCGCGGCGCAGGTCGAGCGCGGCGCGGAGCCCCTCGGTCTGGAAGTCCGGCGGCATCCGTATGTCGATCACGGCCACGTCCGGGGCGTGTTCGGCCGCCGCCGCGTGCAGGCTCCGCACGTCGCCGACCTCGGCGACCACGTCCACGCCCTCGCCGCGCAGCGCCCCGGCGATGGCCTCCCGCAGGAAGACGGAGTCGTCGGCGAGCACGACCCGCGGGGATCTACCGCCGCCGGGCGTCAACGCAAGGTCAGCAGGCGTCAACGGGAAGCACCGCCTTGATCGTGGTCCCGCCCCGGGCGGGACTGACGAGGGTGAGATCGCCGCCCAGCGCGGCGACCCTGTCGACCAGTCCCTGCAGGCCCGAACCGCCCGCCAGGTCCGCGCCGCCCCGGCCGTCGTCGCTGACCGACACCGCCAGCACGCCGTCCGCGTGCCGTACGCCGACCCGGACGAGGCCGGCCTCGGCGTGCTTCATCGCGTTGGTCAGCGCCTCGGCCACCACGAAGTACGCGGCGGACTCGACGTTCGGCGCGAACTTCGGCAGCGGCCCCAGGTCGGTCTCGACGGGCAGTGGCAGCCGTGCGGCCAGCTCCTCCAGCGCGACGGCCAGCCCCGCCTCGGTCAGCAGCGCGGGGTGCAGGCCCTGCGCCAGTTCCCTGATCTCGGCCAGCGCCGCGGTCAGCCCCTCGGCGGCCGAGGCCAGCACGTCGGGTACGGCCGGGTCGCCGTGCTGGAGCCTGCGCCGGGCCAGGTTCACCTTGAGCAGCGCGGTGACGAGACGCTGCTGGGCGCCGTCGTGCAGATCGCGCTCGATCCGGCGCCGCTCGGCGTCGGCCGCCTCCACGATCCTGGCCCGTGAGGCGCGTACCTCGGCCAGTTGCGCGGCCACCTGCGCGGCCAGCGACCGGTTGGCCAGGGCGAGCCCGGCCGCCGCGGCGACCGTTTCCAGGACGTGCGGGTCCTCACACAGCAGCGGGTCGTGCACGAGGAAGGCCTGGCGGTGGTCACCGCCGCCGATGGGCGTGACGGCCTGGGACGGCGCCGGGTCCAGGGGCACGCCGTGCCGGTCCACCAGGCCGGGCTCGCCGTGCCGGCCGGCCGGGCCCGTGCCGGTCAGGAAGGCCACCCGCAGCGACTCGTCACGCAGCGAGCGGGCCAGCAGATCCTCGATCTCGCCGGCCTCCTTCGGATCGCGCAGCCGCCGCAGCAGCCGGTCGACCGCACCCCGGCCCAGGTAGAAGTAGATCATCCCGGCCAGGAAGGCCAGGGGTAACGCCGCGAAGAGAAGGTCGTACACGTAGACGAACGCGGTGCGGAGCTCCCGGTCCTCGTGGAAGACCAGCCCGACCACGGAGAGCAGGCCGCTGCTCAGCATGATGGCGATGGCCGGTGCCAGCAGGGAGCGCATCAACGCCCGCGCGCTCAGCCATCGGCGGGCCAGCACCACGACCAGACCGGCCGACACGACGATCGCCGTCAGCCGCGCCCCTGCCCTCATGACGTCTTCCATGACCAGGCTGTCGGTGATGAGCAGCAGGCCGGGCGCGTTGCCGGGGATGCGGGCGTGCATGTCCACGAAGAGCGCGTTGAGCAGGCCGTTGCCCGCCGCCCCGAGGTAGGCGATCGCGGCCAGCAGCCGCTGCGGGCGCGACTCCAGCCGCCCGGTGGGGAACGCGAGCACCAGGTGGGCCAGGAACGGGCCGGACGCCGCCAGGGTCAGCTGGCCGACGGTGTGAACCCACGCCACGGGCGACAGCTGCAGGTCCTCGGAGAAGAAACCGATGCCCACCCCCATCATCAGCAGGCCGACCTTGTTGGTGGCGCGCCGGTGGTGCGCCACGATCCCCGAGACGAGGAAGAGCGCTCCGGCGACGGTGTGGACCGTCACCCGGAAGATGTCCGCGTCCGGCACGCCTGCGGCGATCAGGGTGGTCCACCCGCCCAGCGCCGCTCCGCACAGGGCGACCGCCCACATGGCACCGTCCCCGTGCCACCAGCGCCGTGATCCAGCCGGGTCGCCCGCTGCCCCTGGCTTCACGGGAGAAGTCTCACCCGGCGCCCTCCCGGGGTCAACGCGATAACGCCCGAGGTGGTCAGCCGTCCAGGACACGGAGCAGCTCCTCCACCGACAGCGCCCTTTTCGGTACGAACCCGCGTGCGCCGCAGCGTTCCACCAGCGGCCCGTAGTCGGCCGCCTCCCGGATCGAGCTGAGCACGACGTCGGCACCGCCCCCGACCAGCGCCGGGCACACCTCGAAGCCGCTGACGTCGGGCAGCCGCACGTCCAGCAGCACCACCTCCGGTCGCAGCCTCGCCGCCTCGGCCAGCCCGGCCGAGGCGGTCTCCGCCTCGCCGACCACCCGGAACGTCTCCCCGTCGAGCAGCGCGCGGGCGACCTCGCGGAAGGCCGGATCGTCGTCGACGATCAGCAGGCGTCTGGTGGCCATAGGCCACTGTCGCGCGGAACCCGGGACGCCCGCATCAGTGCGGGCACATATTCGCGGCTCCGATTACGTGGTGGCACCGATGTGCGGGCGCCCGGCTCCGGGGACTCTGGAACGGTCCGGAGGACGGGCCGGCGGCACTTCCCGTCCCGGACGAGAACCACGGAGAACACGGATCCCACCGAGGAAAAAGAGGAGAGCACATGAACCGCAAGATCGCGAGAAGGTCCCTTGAGGTCGCCCTGCTCGGCGCCCTCGCCTCCGGCCTGACCACGGTGGCGGCGTCCCCCGCGGCGCACTCGGCCGACGACCGCCGCCCTCCGAGGATCATCAGCATCACGCCTGACGACGGCGGGCTCCGGGTGCGGTGGGGGCCGGACACCTTCTTCTCCGGCAGCGTGCCGGGACAGTCGGTGACCGTGCACTTCGGCGCCTACGCGGAGGGCCACTGGACCGACAACGGAGCCACCACCTCGCACACGATCTCCGCCGCCCGGGTGAAGTCCTACGCGGGACAGGCCCCACGCGTCACCGTCTGCTACCTGTGGCCCGGCGTCTCGCAGTGCGCCGCCAGCGACCCCATCCCCATCCCCCCGGGCCAGGCCCCCTCCTACCCGCCGGGTACCGGCCAGCTCCGCGCGGTCCCCGCTCCGTACGGCCTGAGGGTCACCTACGGGGACTACCGGGCGACGGTCCAGTGGGTGAACGGCAGCTCCCAGTACAACAAGGTGCTGTTCCGGTACGACCCCGGCACCCAGTGGGACCTGTCGGGCAGGGCCACCAGGGCGACCACCGGAACGCTGGTCCCGGGGCGGACCTACGTGTTCAAGGTGAAGGGCTCCTGGTCCGGCGGCATCTCCGGGAGCCGCTACTCGCCCTGGACCGAGCTCAGGTGGACCGCTCCGGCGTATCCGCCGTACTACCCGGGCGGCTCGCAGAAGAAGCCCTACGGTCCCGACACCTGCAAGCAGGGGTTCGTCTGGCGCGAGGCCACCCCCGCCGACCGCGTCTGCGTGACCCCGGCGACCCGGGACCAGACCCGGCTCGACAACGCCCAGGCCGCCGCCAGGCGCGCCGGCGGCGGGCCCTACGGTCCCGACACCTGCAAGCAGGGGTACGTGTGGCGTGAGACCACTCCCGCCGACCGCGTCTGCGTGACCCCGGCGACCCGGAACCAGGTCCGGGCCGACAACGCCCAGGCCGCCGCGAGGCGTGCCTGACGGCCGGGAGCGCACGGGGGCGGGCCGGGGAGTCGACGGAGCCGATCGGCTCCGTCGACTCCCCGGCCCACTGTTTGCGTGCGAGGGTACGAGGGTCAGCTACACGGCGAGCCGTTGAGGGTGAACGAGCCGGGGGCGGCGTTGGTGCCGCTGTAGGAGGCGTTGAAACCGATCCCGGCGGACTGCCCGGGGTTCAGGGTGCCGTTGTAGGGGGCGTTGCGGCCGGTCACGACCTGGCCGGACTGTGTCCAGGTGGCGCTCCAGCCCTGGGTGACCTGCTGGTTCCCGGGGAAGGTGAACCTCAGCTCCCAGCCGTTGATCGCCGAGGTGCCGGTGTTGGTGACGGACAGGTTGGCGGTGAAACCGGTGTTCCAGCTGTTGGCGCTGTAGGTCACCCGGCAGGAGGAGGTGCCGGGCGTGGGCGTGGGGGTCGGCGTGGGCGTGGGCGTGGGAGTAGGTGTGGGAGTAGGTGTGGGGGTGGGGGAGGGACCGGAGGTGTCCAGGCCGAAGAACTGGATCGCGGACTCGGCCATCCCGCTCTGCGGCAGGCTGTGCCCGACACCCGGCAGGCTGTAGGACTCGACCTTGACGGTGCCCGTGGAGTCGGCGTAGCGGCTGCGGTTCCAGCCCGCCCGGGGGGTGTCGGTGGAGGTCGGCGTCTGGCTCAGGCCGTGGACGTTGGTCCACTGCTTGACCGCCTCACCCAGGTTCGGATAGCGCAGGGTGGAGTCCTCGGTGCCGTGCCACAGCTGGACGCGGGGCCGGGCGCCGGTGTATCCGGGGTAGGCGGCCCGCACTAGGTTGCCCCACTCCTGGGGGGTTTTCACGATCGTGCCGTTGGCGCACTCGCTGTTCCATCCCGAGGAGCTCGCGAAGCAGCCGAAGGGCACGCCCATGAAGGCCGCTCCGGCCTGGAACACGTCCGGGTACAGGCCCAGCATGACCTCGGTCATCATCGCGCCGGAGGAGGCGCCGGTCACGTAGACCCGTGAGGAGTTCGCGGTGTAACGCTGCTGGACGTAGGTCACCATGGACATGAGCCCGACCGGGTCGCTCCCGCCGCCGCGCCTGAGCGCCTCGGGGGAGGAGACGTCGAAACAGTTCCCGCTGCGGGTGGCCGACGGGTAGATCACGATGAACCCGTACCGGTCGGCCAGCGAGGCGAACTGGGTGCCGGAGTGGAAGGCCGGGCCCGAACCGGTGCAGTAGTGCACCGCCAGCAGGATGGGGGGCCGGGGCGCCATCCGATCCGGGACGTAGAGGTGCATCCGCAGGTTGCTGGGGTTCGTCCCGAAGCCGGTGACCTCCACCAGGGAGGCGGAGGACGCCGAGGACGCTGAGGACGCTGAGGACGCCGAGGACGCTGCCGAGGTCGTCAGCGCCAGGCCGAGCAGGAGGGGAAGGACCGCGCACACCACGCGCAGGGCCGTTCCCATCCGACCGCTCCCCGGTCCCGGTCGGGCCCGGCGTGGAACATCGCTGTCGGACATCGTCGATCTCCTCTCGGCCACGGCCGATCGCCGGGCCCCCCGACCGTCGTGGCCCGGCGTTCGACGCCTCACACCTGTCGCCGAAAGTTAAAGTTGTTCGCCGAAATTTTCAATCACCGGCGTACGGGTACGGAAGCGGTTCCGGCTCCTGCTTCCTCCCCGTGCCGTTTCCTCGCAGGTGAAGGGCACGGCCGATGCCGGAACCGGCGGGGACATCCCCGCATGTTCCGATGAAAGTTTCCAGATCCGGTCGGCGGCCGTCTCCGTCGAGCCGGGCCGCCGAGGGGGTCAGCGGTCGCTCCACCTGATCTCGTAGGGCCGGAGGGTGAACTCCCTGCCGTCCACGGTCGTGGTGGTCTCCGCCTTGGTGGTGTTGACCATCAGCAGCTTCTTCGGCTGGGCCAGCACCCGGATCCCGGGGGCGGAGGAGGTGACCTTCTCCAGCTCGGCTCCGGCCGGGAACCAGGTGGTGAAGTCGCTCACCAGCTTGCCGGTGGGGAGCATGGCGCCGGTCTTCGGATCCCACATGCACCCCTGGCAGCCCTTCACGGACTGCGGGTTCCAGTACAGCGCAGTGGCGGCGCCGCTCTCGGCGAACTCGATCATCGAGGCGGCCTGGACGGCGAGTCGCAGCGGCTCGGGCCAGGTGGTCTTGTCCTCGGGGACGAAGTACCACTCCGCCCACCAGACCGGCATGTCACCGGTCCTTTCCCGCAGCCAGGTGGTGACCGCGCCGAACTTGCCCAGCGCTCCGAACGCGTCCGGCAGCATCTCGTGCGCGTCGGTCAGCGAGGCGCCGTCGACCACGACGAAGTCGGCGCCCTTCTTGTTCTCGAACCAGTACTCGAAGGCGTCCAGGGCGTTCTGGTTGACGACCCCCCACGGCCCGCGCAGCTCGGACTTGCCGGTCCTGTTGCTGTCGAAGCCGAGGTAGGGGCCGCCGACCTGGGCGTCGGGCCGGGCCGCCTTCACCGCGTCGTAGACCTTGTTGTAGAGCGTGGTGTAGCCCTTGAAGTCCGCGGGCTTGGAGTGGTCCTTCCAGAAGCCCTTGAACTCGTTCCAGACCATGAAGTACTTGACGTCGCGGTACTTGGTGGCGACGGCCGCCGACAGCTTGGCGAAGTCGTCGAAGTGCTTGGGGTAGGGGGCGTCCTCGAGGTGCTCGTCCCAGCCCGCGTCCGAGGTCGGGCCCTCGGGGCCGCCCTTCATCCAGTCGGGGGCGCAGCAGAGCGTGATGACCTGCGTGCCGCCGGACTTCCTCATGAGGTTCGTCCGGCTGTCGAGGTCCTCCCAGTAGAACTCCTGCGGGCGAGGCTGGGGGTTGAGCGCCCCGAACCCCATGATGTGCTGGTTCTGCAGCATCGGGGTCTGCGCGAGTGCCCCGGCCACGACCTGCTCGAACTCCTCGGTGACGTTGTTGGCGCTCACCCCCGTGTGGGTGAACCCCCAGCGGGGCCACGCGGGGTCGACCGGCGGCGCCTTCTGGATCGTGGTGGCCGGCGCCGCCGGTGAGGCGGCGGCCGACTGCCGTATGGCGGGAACCGCCTGGCCGGCGGTGTCGCCGGAGGCACAGCTCGCCGCGACGAGCGCCAGCGCGACGACCCCTGCCGCCGAGGCGATCGCCCGGACGGGACGCCGCCATGTGGATCCCCCGCTACCTGATGACACCTGATCCCCACCCGATCTTCAGCATTCGCTTTGCACCGAGCGTTCCACAGGCGATGTAAGAGCGTCGTACAGGAACGCGGCTCACCGGCAAGTGTCCCAGCCGACCTGCGAAAACGTCCCCCGGGGTCCCGGCGTCGGCGGGCGGCGCGCCGCCGCCGGAGATCCGGCCCACACCGTCCCCTTCACGTGGTCTGTCCGGCTTCATGATGCCCCGGTCGGCCGAGGTGGGTGGGTTTGAGGGGATTTAGAGGACATTGTGTGACCTTGGCCACCTTTGCGACATGTGCGGATTTGTACGCATAACAACGGCGGCTGACTGCCTAGGGTCTGCGGTGTCCAGAAAAACGGTCTGCGGTGTCAGGGAAAAACGGCACGGCAAAAACGGCAAAAACGACAAAAACAAGGTGGAGGCCCTCATGAATGCTCGTGAACAGCTCGGCAACGGACGTATCTCCTGGAAGCTCGCGATGAGCCGCGCGGCGGTGGCCGCGGCGACCGTGGCGCTGGCCGCCGGTGCGCTGGCGGTGCCCGCCGAGGCGGCGGCCGCGCCCACCGCCTCGATCACCGCCTCGATCACCGGCGCGGCGACCGGCCAGGTGTCCCAGGCCTCGCAGGCCTCCCAGTCCGTCCAGACCGCTCAGGCCAGGAAGTACTACTTCGCCGCCGGGCTCCTGGGCAGGAACGAGGTCCCTGAGCCGGGCAAGAAGGTCAACGACCGGGACGGCGTGGCGATCGCGAAGTTCCGCATCCACGGCAACCGCTTCTACTACTTCGTCCAGTGGAAGCGGACCGCCAAGCCCAGCGCCTTCCACATCCACAAGGGCAAGGCGGGCAAGAACGGCCCCGTCGTCATCGACCTGCTGTCCAACGGCAAGATCCGCGGCAACACGAGCTTCGGCTCCGTCGTCGTCAAGGACTCCAGCCTGCTGCGGGGCATCAAGAGCAACCCGAGGAACTGGTACGCCAACCTGCACACCAAGCAGTTCCCCGACGGCGCGGTCCGCGGCCAGCTCACCAAGGGCGGCCGCTGGTAACTCGACGGCGTCCGAGGGCCGGCGAGCGGACGGCGAGCGGACGGCGCGGCGTCATCGGACCGCGTACGAGTCAGGCCGTGAGGGCGGGAACGCGCCGCGGCCGGCTCGGCGGGCTCGCGAAGTCCAGCAGTGAAAACGACATATCGACTCTGGCGCGGTGGAACGGCGCCTGAAGCTCCTGGGCGTGCCGGGCGTGATCGGAACGATCACCCCGGCTACCAGGAGCTTTTCTGTTTCATGAGGCGAATGCCGATCTCTCGACCACGCGGGGACCGGCTGATCCCCACCTGGGGAAAGTGAGATACATGCCCCAGCGGCCCCTGCAGGCGAACGAGTCTGTCGCCCCCGCTGTCCTCTGTGAGCCGCGGCCATCGCCGTCAGGGTGGGGAGGCCTTCGCGGACGTCGGTGAGGCTGTCGTCATGGGTCCGGCGACGGCTCGCGGAGGAGGGCGGCCTGTTCGCGGGCGACTTCGCGCATCCGGCCGAACAGGTCGAGCACCATGGCGATCTGGTCGTCGTCGTATTCGGCGAGGGCCTGGGCCCAGGCCTCCGACATGCCCTCGAACAGCGGCCGGATCTCCGCCTGCCGCTCGGGGACCGGCCGGACGAGCACGCGGCGGCGATCCTGCCGGTCGTGCTCGCGGCGGACCCAGCCGTCCCGCTCCAGCCGGTCGATCATCCGGGTGACGGCGCCGGTGGTCAGGCCGGTCTGGGCGGCGATGTCCCCGGCGGTCGCATGCTCGATCGCGGTCAGCGCGGTCAGGCTCTTGAAATCGCCCAGGCTGAGCCCCAGGCGGTCGGCCACCGCCTGCTGGAACAGGATCCCGGCGGCGATCGTCTGGGTGAGCTCGGCCTGCAGGTGCGCCAACAGGGCCTGACGGGCGGCCGGCTCGGCACTTGACATGTGTCTACCTTACATGCTCATACTCTGCGCATAACATTATCTGCATTGAGCAGATAATGAGAGAGGCAGATAAATGGACGCTCGTAGGTGGTCCCTGTGGTGCGGAATCGCCGGAACCTCGCTGTTCACGCTGATCTGGCTGGTCGAAGGGGTGATCCGGCCGGGTTACGACCCGATACGCAGTTGGATCAGCGAACTCGCCCTGTCCGGTCGCGGCTGGATCCAGATCGCCGGCTTCCTGGTCAGCGGCGCCCTGATCGCCGTCTTCGGACGCGGCCTGCGCGCCGTCTTCACCGGCGGCCCCGCGGCGACCTGGGGTCCGCGGGTCGTGACCACCGCCGGCGTCGCCCTGTTCGCCGCCGGCCTCTTCGTGATCGACCCGGGGACCTACCGCCCTCCCGGCACCGTGGCCGGGACGACCTGGCACGGCATCCTGCACGACATCGCCGGACCGGTCATGTTCCTCTCCGTCGCGGCGGCGGCCGTCATCTACTCGCGTCGCTTCGCCCGGTGGTACGGGCTGGCCACCGGCGGCCTGATGATCGCCCTCTGGTTCGCGGCGGGCGTGCTGAACGGCCTGGACCACGCCGGCCTCTGGTCGCCCGCCCCCGCCGGACTGTTCCAGCGCCTGTCCGTCCTGACCGGCTTCGCCTATCTGGCCTACCTGGCCTACCTGGCTCACCGCGCTCTCGCCGCGTCCGCGCCGACGGCATCCGCCGCGTACCCGGCGACAGGAGGCGAGGAGACGGGCGAGGCGATGACCCGATGAGACCCGGCGCTCTTCGCCCGCTTCTCGGCGGGACGTCCGGCGAGCCCCGTCTCAGCTGTGGACGTGCTCCACGTCGGCGTTCGGGGCGTGCATCAGGGGGCCGTAGTGCTCGGCGAACAGCTTGGCGACCAGCTCGCCCCGGCTGGTGATGCCGAACTTGGTGAAGATCGCCTTGAGGTGGTGGCGCACCGTGTGGGCGGACAGGTGCAGCTCCGTGGCGATGTCGGCGGTCGACAGCCCGCGCGCGACGCACTGGGTGATCTGCTGCTCGCGCGGGGTCAGGCAGTACGCCTCGACGATGATCGGGGCGATCTGCGCGGAGTTCGCCGGTTCCAGGACGACCGCCACCGGACCGAGCATACCGCTGGGGCTGCGCAGGCACGAGGCGTGCACCGCGAGCCAGCGGCCAGAGCTGCCCCGCAGCCGGGCCGCCGCCGGTCCGGAGTCGCGACCGGCCGCGACGCATCGGGCGCGGGCCACGACCGACTGCACGGTGACCATCGGCAGCGGGGTCTGCTGGTGATCCCACCGTGGTCCGGCGAGCTCGCTCAGCCACCGTTCGGCGTGCGCGTCCAGCGAGATGATCTGCCCGGACTCGTCGAACAGCGCGGTGCCCGGCGCCTCGGCGGTGACCGGCGGTGCGTCCTCGGGCGTCGCGATGGCAAGTCCGGCGAGCCCGAGGGCCAGTTCGGGGCCCATCGCGGTGACGTGCCTGACGTCACGCTCGGTGAACGGCCGCCTGCCGGTGTCGCGGAACAGGTCCACCACACCCCAGGTGCGCTCACCGATCCGGAACGCCGCGCGCAGGTTGTCGCCGTAGCCCTGGGGCCGCATGAACTCGCGGTAGCGCGGGCTGCGCCCGGGGAAACCGCCGGTGGCCAGGCCCAGGGTGCCGCCGCCGCCGGGGCTGCGCGCGACGTCGCGGAACAGCAGGACGTCCTCGGTGCCGTACTCCCGGCGGAAGTATCCCTCGCAGTGATCGGGCTCGATGTTCTCGGCCCGCAGCGGTGAGATGGGCAGCATCGTGGTGGGGTCGGTGCCGAACCACACCGCCGCGTCGAAGGGCATCACCCGGCGCAACCGCTGCGACGCCGCGGCGAACAGCTCGCTGCCACGACCCGCCGTGCCGGATTTACGGCGCTCTCCGAACCGTTCGGTGGACGTCGTCATGCATCGATGCTGTCACAGGGGAGCCTCCCCCGAATGAGGGACCCCGCAGCGCCCGGACCAGCGGGTTGAGGGATGTGCGGGCTTCATGGCTCTGGACAGACTGATGGACGACGGCGATCCCCTCGGCCCTCCCGGCTCTGTCGACCCTCGCCCAGGACGTGCTGTACCGGCATGCCCGTCCTCCCCGCGTCCGACCGGCATGTCCGCAGCGCGGGGTTTGTGCTCTAAATCACCTTAAAACTATCTAAAACGGAGAGTCTTCACCATGTCCTCCTCGTCACCCGTGATGGGTCTCGACAAGCTCAGAGAGACTCTCGACGGCGTCCTGGTCTGCCCCTCCTCACCCGGCTGGGACGCGGCACGGGCCGCCTGGCAGCTGGCCGTCGACCAGCGGCCCGTCGCCGTGGTGCGGGCGGCCTCCGTGCGCGACGTCGTGGCCACCGTCGAGGCGGCGGCCAGGCTCGGCCTGCGGGTCGCACCGCAGGCGACCGGGCACAACGCAGCCCCCCTCGGGCCGCTCGACGGGACGATCCTGCTGCGTACGTCGGCGATGCGAGGGGTCACGATCGACGCCGAGCGCCAGATCGCCAGGGTCGAGGCCGGCGCCCTGTGGGCGGACGTCACCGCGGCGGCGAGTGCCCACGGCCTGACCGGGCTGGCCGGCACGGCCCCGGACGTCGGGGTCGTCGGGTACACCCTCGGCGGCGGGCTGTCGTGGTTCGCCCGTCTGTACGGCCTGGCGGCCAACCACGTGCTGTCGGCGGACATCGTCACCGCCGACGGCGAGCTGCGCACGATCGACGCGACGCGCGACGCCGCCCTGTTCTGGGCCATCCGCGGCGGCGGAGGCAGCTTCGGGGTGGTCACCGCCCTGGAGTTCCGGCTGTTCCCGATCACTCAGGTCCACGCGGGCACGCTGCTGTGGCCGATCGAGCGCGCCGCCGAGGTCCTGGGTGCCTGGCGGGAGTGGGTTCGGTCGGTGCCGGAGACGGTGACCTCGATGGGCAGGCTGCTGTGGTTTCCGCCGATACCGCAGATCCCCGAGCCGCTGCGCGGACGCTCCTTCGTCGCCGTCCAGGCCGCGTGCCTGCTGGACCCCACCGTGGCCGATCCTCTGTTCGCCCCGCTGCGCGCGCTCGGCCCCGAGCTGGACACCGTCAGCCCGACCCCGATCACCGAGCTCGGCGCGATGCACATGGACCCGCAGGAGCCGACCCCGATCGCCGGCGACGGTTTCCAGCTGGCCGAATTCTCGCCCGCCGCCCTGGAGGCCCTGCTGCGCGTCGTGGGCCCGCAGGCGGACGTCCCGCTGCTCACCGTCGAGCTGCGCCATCTCGGCGGGGCGCTGGCCCCCGGGCGGCCGGGAGGCGGCGCGGTCTCCGGCATGGACGCCGCGTTCGCCGTGTTCTCCACCGGGATCGTCCCGGACGCGGGCGTGGAGGCCGCCGCGCACGCCGTCCTCGACGAGATGAGCGACGCCCTCGCCCCCTGGAAGGCCGAGACCGCCTTCCGTAACTTCACCGAACGGTCCGGGCCGAGGTTCGACCGCCTCGAGACCCACATCAGGCTGCAGCGGATCAAGGCCGACTACGACCCCACCGACCTGATCCACGCCAACCACCCCGTCACGCCGGTCGGCTGACCACGCCCGCTCGCCCTCGGCTGCCTGGTCCTCGCCGGTGCGGCCGACACCGTCTCCGTGGTCACCCGGGGCGCGCTGATCCAGGACGCGGCCGGCGCGCCGGACGATCTCGCGGACCGTCAGCGGCCCAGCTGGAAGGCCGACATCGGGATGTGCAGCCAGGTCGGCCGGTTGCGGGACTCGTACACCACCTCGTACGCGGCCTTGTCGAGTTCCAGGGCGCGCAGCAGGACGGCGTCCTCGGCGCGGAGGTGGCCGCCTCCGGCGGAGTAGCCCGCCAGGAAGGAGGAGCGGTTGAGCTCGGCCCACTCCACCGCGCGGGGGCGGAGCTCGTCGGCATTGGAGTGGTCGGCCAGCAGGTGGCGGGCGGCGTAGTCGAAGGAGCGGAGCATCCCGGCCACGTCCCGCAGCGGGGAGGACAGGGCGCGGCGCTCGGCGATGGGCTGGCCGGGCTCGCCCTCGAAGTCGAGGATGATCCAGTCATTGGTGGTGCGCATCACCTGGCCGAGGTGGTAGTCGCCGTGGACGCGCTGGACGGGCATCTCCCCGGCCACGTCGGAGACCCGCTGGTAGGCTTCCTCGGCGACGTGGGCGTGCTCGCCGAGAGCGGGCACCTCGTCCACCGCGACGCCCAGGCGGCGGCGGAACTCCTCGACCATCCGCTTGACCTCCTGCGACTCGATCACGTCGGTCGGGAAGGCGGCGGCCATCTCCTGGTGGACCGTGGCGGTGGTGACGCCGAGGCGGTAGGCCTCGGAGCTGAAGTCGCCGCCCGCGTCGGAGGCCGACGGCTCGAGGGAGCCGTACAGGTCGCGGACGCTGGCCAGGGCGAGGGCCCAGCCGTCGTTGGCGTTCGACAGGAACTCCTGGGTCATCGCCAGCGTGGTGGTCTCGCCGTCGAGGTCGGTCTCGATCCAGCCGTACGGCTGGGCGATGTGCGTGCCGTCGCGGCGGGCCAGCGCGGTGACGATCTCCAGCTCGGGGTTCACCCCGGCGGTCAGGCGGCGAAACAGCTTGCAGATGTAGGTGTCGCCGTACACCAGAGAGGTGTTGGACTGCTCGGCGCCGAGGACCAGGCTGCGTTTGGAGATGTCGATCTCCACCCCGTCGAGGTGGCGGAAGCGGAGCGCGCCCAGGTCGCGGCCGGAGGCCATGCCCTCGAGCAGGGTGCCGGTGAGGTCGGCGTCGTAGGCGGCGTCGTAGTAGCCGCCGCCGATGTGGGCCGGTTTGAAGCGGGCCCACTCCGGCGCCTCGCTGCCGAGCAGCAGCTGGTAGCGGTCGCGGGCCCCCGACTGGTGAACGGAGATGATCAGGTGGCGCAGGCGTGGTGACAGCTCCACGTCCGAGTCGACGACGAGGTCGTCGATCGGGCGCCCCTTACCGGCGAACCATCGTTGCTGGGTGATCCAACCGGTAAGGAGCTCCGTCAACACGGCTTTACGCCTCCTGGGATGCGGGTGGCAGGGTGAACCAGTAGAACCCATGCCCAGGAAGAGTCAAAAGATACGGAAGCTCGCCAATCGCTGGGAAAGGAACCCCGCCCATCGTCTCCACGGGGACCGATCCCTCGAAGCGGCGGAGATCGAGCTCCACCGGCTGCGGGAACCGGGACAGGTTGTTGACGCACAGCATCCGGTCGTCGCCGAGCTCGCGCACGAAGGCGAGGACGCTCGGGTTGGACGAGTTCAGCTCGGTGAACTCGCCCAGGCCGAAGACCGGGTGCCGCTTGCGGATGTCGATCATCCGCTTGGTCCAGTGCAGCAGCGAGCCCGCGCTGCGCTGCTGCGCCTCGACGTTGAGCGCCTGGTAGCCGTAGATCGGGTCCATGATGACCGGGAGATACAGGCGGCCCGGGTCGCAGTCGGAGAATCCCGCGTTGCGGTCGGGGCTCCACTGCATGGGGGTACGGACACCGTCGCGGTCGCCCAGCCAGATGTTGTCCCCCATCCCGATCTCATCGCCGTAGTACAGCACGGGAGATCCCGGAAGGGAGAGCAGCAACGCCGTGAACAGCTCAATCTGGTTGCGATCGTTCTCCAGCAGCGGGGCGAGCCGCCGCCGGATGCCGACGTTGGCGCGCATGCGGGGGTCCTTGGCATACTCCGAGTACATGTAGTCGCGCTCGTCGTCCGTGACCATCTCGAGCGTGAGCTCGTCGTGGTTGCGCAGGAAGATGCCCCACTGGCAGTTCTCCGGGATCTTCGGCGTCTGGGCCATGATCTCGGAGATGGGGTAGCGCGACTCCCGCCTGACCGCCATGAAGATGCGCGGCATCAGCGGGAAGTGGAACGCCATGTGGCACTCGTCGCCCCCGGTGGCGGGGTCGCCGAAGTACTCGACCACGTCGGCGGGCCACTGGTTGGCCTCGGCCAGCAGCACCCGGTCGGGGTAGAGGCGGTCGACCTCCGCCCTGACCCGCTTCAGGTACTCGTGGGTGCGGGGCAGGTTCTCGCAGTTGGTGCCGTCCTGCTCGAAGAGGTACGGGATGGCGTCCATCCGGAAGCCGTCGATGCCCAGGTCCAGCCAGAAGCGCAGCACCTCCAGCATCGCGTCCTGCACGTCCGGGTTCTCGTAGTTGAGGTCCGGCTGGTGCGAGAAGAAGCGGTGCCAGTAGTACTGGCCCCGGACCGGGTCGTGGGACCAGTTGGACGTCTCGGTGTCGATGAAGATGACCCGGGCGTCCTTGTAGAGCTCGTCGTGGTCGTTCCAGACGTAGAAGTCGCCGAACGGCCCCTCGGGGTCGTGGCGGGAGGCCTGGAACCACGGGTGCTGGTCGCTGGTGTGGTTCATCACCAGGTCGGCGATGACCCGCATGCCGCGTTTGTGCGCCTCGTCGACCAGTTTCACGAAGTCTCCGAGGTCGCCGAAATCAGGAAGGATCTTCATGAAGTCGGCGATGTCGTACCCGCCGTCGCGCAGCGGCGACTCGTACAGCGGGAGCAGCCAGAGGCAGTCGACACCGAGCCACTGGAGATAGTCCAGTTTCTGGATGAGACCGCGGATGTCTCCGGTGCCGTCGCCGTTGGAATCGGCGAAGCCCCGGATGAGAACCTCGTAGAAGACAGCTCGCTTGAACCAGTACGGGTCGCGCGGCTTTTCCTCGTCGAAGGTGTTAGGAATTGGCTCAGGTAGCTGACTCACCAGTGACTCCCCGCTGTTCTGCCGGTATAGGCGTACCCGGCCGGCTCACCGCTGGTTCGCCGCCGCGGCACGCAGAGTGAAGACGTGCGCTGGGTGGATGTGGGGATCGAGACGCACGTAGTTGTCCTGCCGCCAGCGATACGACTCGCCCGACAGTTCGTCGTCCACGACGAACTCGGCTTGCCAGTCGAGCCCGAGGGCGGGCATGTCCAGCGACACCGTCGCCTCGTGGGTGTGGTGCGGATCCAGGTTCACGACGACGAGGACAACGTCGCCCAGGCCGTGCCGTCGTGTGGCCGTGTCGTAGGCGCCGGGCAACCGCTTGGAGAAGCAGATCACATCCGGGTTGTTGACGCTGTGAAACCGTAGATTACGCAGTTCCTGGAGTGCCGGGTGTGCTCTTCGGAACAAATTGAGTTGTGTAATGAACGGGGCGAGGCTACGGCCTTCTCGCTCGGCCTCTACCCAATCGCGGGGTTTGTATTGATATTTCTCGCTATCAAGGTATTCTTCGCTACCCGGTCTAACCGGCACATTCTCCGCAAGTTCATATCCGGCGTACACGCCCCACGTCGGCATCGCCGTGGCTGCGAGTACTGCTCTGATATAAAATGCCGGGACTCCCCCGTGTTGAAGGTATTCGTGGAGAATGTCCGGAGTATTGACGAACACGTTGGGTCGCATGTAGTGCGACGTCTCGTGGGAGAGCTCGCTCAGGTAGTCCTCGACGTCCGAGCGCGAGTTCTTCCACGTGTAGTACGTGTACGACTGGTGGAAACCCACCTTGGCCAGCGTCCGCATCATCGCGGGGCGGGTGAAGGCCTCCGCCAGGAACAATACGTCAGGGTCGGTGGTGTGGACGTCGGCCAGCAGCTTCTCCCAGAAGGCCACCGGCTTGGTGTGCGGGTTGTCCACCCGGAAGATCCGCACGCCGTGGTCCATCCAGAGCCGCACGACCCGCCTGATCTCCTCGTAGATCCCCTTGGGATCCCTGTCGAAGTTCAGCGGGTAGATGTCCTGGTACTTCTTCGGTGGGTTCTCCGCGTACGCGATCGAGCCGTCGGCGCGGATGTTGAACCACTCCGGGTGCTCCCTGACCCACGGGTGGTCGGGCGCGCACTGCAGGGCGAGGTCGATGGCGACCTCCATGCCCAGCTCGCGGGTCTTGGCCACGAAGGCGTCGAAGTCCTCGAACGTGCCCAGATCGGGGTGGATGGCGTCGTGGCCGCCCTCCTCGGAGCCGATCGCCCAGGGTGAGCCGGGGTCGTACGGCTCGGGCGTCAGGGTGTTGTTGCGGCCCTTGCGGAAGCTGTGCCCGATCGGGTGGATCGGCGGCAGGTAGACGACGTCGAAGCCCATCTTCGCCACGGCCGGCAGCCGCTTGGCGGCGGTCTGGAAGGTCCCGGACTTGGGGGCGACTCCCTGCTCGATGATCGCGCCCTCGGAACGCGGGAAGAACTCGTACCACGACCCGAACAGCGCCCTGCGGCGGTGCACCAGGACCGTGCGCGGGGCCGATCTCGTCACCAGGTCGCGCAGCGGGTGGGCGCGCAGCATCGCCGCCGTCTCCGGCATCTGGGCCACGGCGAACCGGGCGCGCGGGTCGATCTCGGTGTCGCGCAGCCTCGCCGCGACGGCCTGGAGCGCGGCCCGGTGCCCGCAGACGTGCTGCTGCGTCACCTTGGCGCCCCTGGCCGTTTTCGCCGCCGGGGTCCTGCCGCCCACCGGCCTGCCGGTCGCCACCAGGCCGGTGGCGGGGACGGCCGCCGGCCCGCACTCGGCGGCCCGCACCGCCCTCGCCGCGCGGTCGAAGAGACGGGCGCCCTCCTCGCACATCAGGTCGGCGTCCAGGTCACGTGGGATCTTGATGCCCGCGTCGTGCAACCAGGTGGCCATGGGATCACCCCACGCCTCCACCCGGAAACGCCACTCACCCTCGGTGGGCAGCGTCACCTCCACGCCCCACCGGTCGGTGCCGGGGGCGAGCTCGCGCATGGGCAGCAGGGGACCGCGCACGCCGCCGGGGCCGGTGAACACGGCCCCGGCCGCGACCGCGTCGTGTCCCTCGCGGAACACGGTCGCGGAGATCTCGAAGGTCTCACCCGCGGCGGCCTTGGCGGGGCGGCGCCCGCAGTCGACCGTGGGGTGGATGTCCTGGATTGGGATTCGTCCGATCATCGCGTCTCAAGGTAGCGGCGGCACGCCCGGTACCGCCGGAGAAGTCAGCAAGGAAGGATCTTCGTTTTTTCAAGCATTCCCGGGCGGCCGGTCTCGGGGCAAGCGGGAGCATGCCCTGATGGGACGGCCGGTTCCCGAGGGTGGCATGTTCTGGCTCGTATGTCCGGTGCCCCAATAGTCCAGCTTCATGCGTCCCTCTGGATAGAGTGCGGCACCTCTTACTCTTCCGCGAGTCGCCCTAACAGTCGATCACCTGCCTTTGATGTGTTTGGGGTGGATTGATAGCGGTGAGAGGGAGACGCGTGAGTGTTGGGGTCGCCCTCGTGGCGCTGAGTAACTAGGGTCTGGCACCGTGAGAGCAATCCGCAGGTTTACCGTCCGCACCGTCCTGCCGCCGGAGCTGGCCTCCCTCGGCGAGCTCGTCCTCAATTTGCGCTGGTCGTGGCACCCGGAGACATTGGATCTGTTCGGCGAGGTCGATCCGGCCGTCTGGGGGCGTGTCGGGTACGACCCCGTCGCCCTGCTGGGCGCCGTGCAGGCCGACCGGCTCCGCGAGCTGGCCGCCGACCGCCGCTTCCTGAGGCGACTGGCCGACGCCGCCGACGATCTCCGCGAGTACATGACCGCCCCCCGGTGGTACCAGACCATGTCCGACGCCCCCAAGGCCATCGCCTACTTCTCCCCCGAGTACGGCATCGCCGCCGCCCTGCCGCAGTACTCGGGCGGGCTCGGCATCCTCGCCGGTGACCACCTCAAGGCCGCGAGCGACCTCGGCGTGCCCATCCTGGCCGTCGGCCTGCTGTACCGGCACGGCTACTTCACCCAGTCCCTGTCGCCCGAGGGCTGGCAGCTGGAGCACTACCCCTCCCTCGACCCCGGCGGCCTGCCGCTCACCCTCCTGCGGGAGGAGGACGGCACCCCGGTACGCATCAAGATCAGCCTCCCCGAGCACCGCACGCTGCACGCCCAGGTCTGGGTGCTCCAGGTCGGCAGGGTGCCGCTGCTGCTGCTCGACTCCGACGTGGCCGAGAACGACACCGCCGCCCGCGACGTCACCGACCGCCTGTACGGCGGCGGCGGCGACCACCGGCTGCTCCAGGAGCTGCTGCTCGGCGTCGGCGGCGTCCGTGCCATCCGCGCCTACTGCCGGGTCACCGGGCACGCCGAGCCCGAGGTGTTCCACACCAACGAGGGCCACGCCGGCTTCCTCGGCCTGGAGCGCATCCGCGAGCTCACCGAGGCCAGGCTCTCCTTCGACGAGGCCCTGGAGGCGGTGCGGGCCGGGACCGTCTTCACCACGCACACCCCCGTGCCCGCCGGGATCGACCGCTTCCCCGCGGAGATGATCGGCCGCCAGTTCGGCGGCGAGAACGCGTGGCCCACGGTCCCCGTCGACCGTATCCTCGCGCTGGGCGCCGAGGAGGAGCCGGGCAAGTTCAACATGGCCGCGATGGGCATGCGGCTGGCCCAGCGGGTCAACGGCGTCTCGGAGCTGCACGGCGCCGTGAGCCGGGAGATGTTCCAGAGCCTGTGGCCGGGCTTCGACACCGAAGAGGTCCCGATCGGGTTCATCACCAACGGCGTGCACGCCCCCACCTGGGTCGGCCGGGAGATCATGGAGCTGGCCGGCAGGGAGCTGCCCACCCTGGTCGACCGCGCCCAGGGCTGGGAGAGCATCGGCAAGATCTCCGACGGGGACGTCTGGGGCATCAGGGGCCGGTTGCGCGAGAAGCTGGTCGTCGCGGCCCGCGCGCGGCTCCGCCAGTCGTGGATCAACCGGGGCGCCTCGCAGGCCGAGCTCGGCTGGATCGACGACGCCCTCGACCCCGAGGTGCTCACCATCGGCTTCGCCCGCCGGGTGCCCTCCTACAAGCGGCTCACCCTGATGCTGTCCGACCCCGACCGGCTCCGCGCGCTGCTGCTCGACCCCGCCAGGCCGGTGCAGATCGTGATCGCGGGCAAGGCCCACCCGGCCGACGAGGGCGGCAAGAAGCTCATCCAGCAGATCGTGAAGTTCGCCGACTCCGAGGACGTGCGGCACCGCATCGTCTTCCTGCCCGACTACGACATGGCCCTGGGCCAGCTGCTCGTCCAGGGCTGCGACGTGTGGATGAACAACCCGCTGCGCCCGCTGGAGGCGTGCGGCACGTCCGGGATGAAGGCCGCGCTCAACGGCGGGCTCAACCTGTCCATCCGGGACGGCTGGTGGGACGAGTGGTACGACGGCACCAACGGCTGGGCCATCCCCACCGCCGACGGCGTCGCCGACCCCGACCGCCGTGACGAGCTCGAGGCCGCCGCCCTGTACGACCTGATCGAGCACGAGGTGGCCGACCGGTTCTACGACCGGGCCGACGGGCTGCCCCGGCGCTGGCTGGAGATGGTCAGGCACACCCTGACCTCGCTCGGCCCCAAGGTGCTCGCCGGACGGATGCTCCGCGACTACGTGGTCGACCTCTACGCCCCGGCCGCCAGGTCCGCCCGCGCCCTCTCAGGGGAGGGGTACGAGCAGGCCAGGAGCTTCGCGGCGTGGAAGCTCAAGGTCGGCAGGGCCTGGCCGGGCGTGCGGGTCGAGCACGTGGAGGCCTCGGGCCTGGGCGACAGCACCCCGGAGCTCGGGACGTCCGTGGAGCTGAAGGCCACCATCGCCCTCGGCGAGCTGGAGCCCGGGGACATCCGGGTCCAGGCGGCCTACGGCCGGGTCGGCGACCACGACGACCTGGCGGCCCCCTCCTACGCCGACCTGACCGTCGAGTCCGAGGGTGACGACGGCAGGGCCGTCTTCGCCGGGACCATCCCCCTCGACCGCACCGGGCCCTTCGGCTACACCGTCCGGGTCGTTCCCGACCACCCGCTGGTGGCGTCGACCTCGGAGCTCGGCCTGGTCGCGGTGCCCGAGGAGCCCGTCGGCATGACCAACGGCACCCTGCGCTGATCACGTGACCGTCCGGCGCGCGCCGGACGGCGGGGCCCCCGTGCTCCTCCCGGTTTCCGGCGAGGGGCACGGGGGTCTTCGCGTTCCCGAGGGGTCAGGGGGGGTGAGCGGGGTGAGGGGGGTGAGCGGCCCTGCGGGGTCTCGCACACGGTCTTCGCGCACGACGTCCACGGACGGCGTTCACGGACGGCGTCGCGACACCCGCGCTTTCCGGAAGTGTCCTCGTGCCGACACGTTGCGTGGTGAGGTGGGTAGGGTTGAGCACTCGATCCCTGGCGCCCGAGAGAGGTTCCCGGCGCCGTGACCCCGGAGCGCGCCCGATCGTACGGCGCCCCGGTGGCGCGTGGCCCGCGGAGGTCGGTGCCGCGGGCCACGCGGAGAGACCCCCCGTGGCGAAGGGGCGAGGGGTGAGGGGTGAGGGGTCAGGCGTTGGCTTCCAGGGCGGTGCGGACCGCCGACTCCAGGGCGCCCTCGATCCAGGAGTGCTTCAGCGAGGTGTGCTCACCCGCGAAGTGC
The DNA here is from genome assembly GCF_051918855.1 of Streptosporangium sp. H16. Lineage (NCBI taxonomy): Bacteria > Bacillati > Actinomycetota > Actinomycetes > Streptosporangiales > Streptosporangiaceae > Streptosporangium > Streptosporangium sp. H16. The sequence continues at coordinate 154,200 of NZ_JBPXMD010000012.1, read as the reverse complement.
AGCCGCCCCACGGGGGCGGCGATGGCGGGGTGGATCTCGGTCATCTGGCCCGGCGTGAAGACGGCGGCCTCGCCGAAGGCGTAGCGGTTGCGCAGCCAGCTCTGGGTCCTGCCGTGGCCGGTGTAGAACTCGGAGACGCGCTCCCCGTGCACCTCCTGCAGCCCGCGCAGCGCGTGAGCGTAGCGCTCGGCGTCGTCCATGGAGTCCCAGCGGGAGGCGTCGTCGGCCCACGCGTAGCTGGCCAGCACGACGCCGCCCTCGCTGCCGCGCACCGGATGGGAGGGGAAGTAGACGAACCTGTTGGCGTTGTCGGTGACCGATCCGCCGCCCGTCACGTGGGCCGCGGGCCCCGGGCGGTAGCGGGAGCCGAGCTCGCGCCGCCAGTCCCGCTCGTCGAACTCCCACCAGCGCCTGCGGAACTCCAGCAGCACCTTGGTCGCGGAGTCGTAGTGCAGCTCGATCACCGCGCGCCGCTTCGGGTACGGCAGGGCCGGGGTGATCTCCACGTGGCGCAGCGCGGAGAACGGGATCGTGATGATCGCGAGGTCTCCCTCGAACGTCTCGCCCCTGCCCTGCGGCCTGGAGGCGGACTCGGTGCTGCCCGTCTCGGTGACCGTCTCGACGCGGACGCCCCGCGCGGTGTGCTGGATCCGCACGGCCCGCCGGTCCATCCGGATGTCGCCGCGCAGCCCCGGCGCCAGCCGGTACGGCAGCTCCCGGCTGCCTCCCTCCATCTCCCAGTAGGTCGCCGAAGGATTGACCAGGCTCCGGGTCAGGAAGGTGTGCATGAACGACAGCGGCAGCCGGGAGGTCAGGTTCTCCAGGGTGCCGATGGCGTCGATCGCCGCGTCGCTCAGCCGGGCGTGCTCACGCAGGAAGCGGTTCATGGAGTGGTCGTCGAAGTCGTACAGGACGCGGGCCCAGCCCTCGATCAGCTCCGGCAGCGGCTTGTCGACCCGCGTCGCGCCGCGGACGACGGAGAAGTAGTCCCTGACCGGGTCGAGCGCGTCGTCCAGGATCCTCCCCGCGGTCCTGCCGTCCCGCAGCCCGAACGAGGCGTTGATCTCGCGCGGGTTCCTGGCGTACTCGTCGCGGCGCTGGGTGATGCCGTTGACCCGGATCAGGGTGTGGTTCGCCCGCTCCGGCGCGGTGAACTCCCCCCGGGACGGGCCGGAGCGCCAGACCGGGCCGCGGCGCGGGGTGTAGACGACGGGCGGTGTCGGGCCGCTCGCCGCGTCGCCCGGCCGCACGTCGACGTTGTAGAACAGGCGCCGGGAGATGCCGAGCTTGTCGATCAGGGCCAGGGTGAGCGGGTGGAAGTCGGGGATGCGCATCGCCCCCGCCTCGGCGTACTGCCGCCGGTCGGCGAAACCGGTCTGGAAGGTCTTGATCCGGCCGCCGATCCGGTTGCCGTTGGCCTCGATGACGGTGACCCGGTGCCCGGCCCGCTTCAGCAGCGTCGCGGCCACCAGCCCGGCGATCCCGGCGCCGACGACGAGGATCTTCTTGGGGGAGCGGGTCCTGGGCAGGCCCTTGTCGATCAGCACCTTGAGGTATTCGAGCTTGAGGTCCGAGCCGTCCTCGCCGACGAGCAGCAGATCCCGGGCCACCCGGGTGCAGGTCTCCCAGCGCCCCGCGTCGCGCGGCTCCCGCCCGGTGCGCGCGGGAGCCGGGTCCGTGAGCGAGACCGCCGCCGCGACCGCCGGTTCCACGGCCGAGCCCATCGCTCCCACGGCGCCCAGCCCGGCCAACCTGGCGAATCCTCGCCGGTTCATCCCTGGCACGACACCCTCCCTTTCGTAGTCACTGTAAGTAATTGAATGACTACTATCGGTTCAAGTTCAGGTATGCCAGGGTCTTTGTGGTTGTGACTCCAACCGGTCGTGCAGGATCCGTCTTTCGCGGCTTTTGTCGTATGGGGAGTGCGCGCCCCTCCTTGGAGGGAATGCGGGCCCGCCTGGGAGGGGTGTGCGGTTCCGCCGGTGGGCGGCCTCGGGGGACGGGTACCGGATCGACTCGGACAAAGTCCCTCTTATGCGGCAAAGTACGACAACATACTTCTTTTACATAGTTCTTTCTTGTTCGTGGCGGGAATGGCTATATAGCCGACATCTCGTACACCCGGGAGAGAACAGTGAACGCATGGACGTTCGAGGGCCAGCCGGGCGCGCTGGGCGACACCACGGTCACGCTGGTCGAGGGCGGTTCCTTCTGCGTGTGCGCCCGTAACGGCGACATCCTTCCCGGCGGGGCACAGGGTGTCTACCACGCCGACACCAGGATCCTGTCGCGCTGGGAGCTGAGGGTGGACGAGCTGCCCGTGGAGGCGCTCAGGGTGCTTCCGGCCGAGCCCTACCACGCGATGTTCCTCGGCAGGGCCGCCCCCCGCCCTGGGCGGGCCGAGGGCAGCCTGCTCGTGATCAGGGACCGCTACGTCGGGGGCGGCCTGCGCGAGGACCTGACCCTGCGCAACCTGTCCGGGGAGCCCGCGGGATGCGTGGTCGACATCCACGTCGCCTCCGACGTGGCCGACCTGTTCGAGGTGAAGGCCGGCCGGATCCGGCACGTGACCGACGTGGAGATGACGGCCGACAGGACGGGACTGCTGATCTTCTCCACCTGCCGCTCGCGCGGCACCAGGGTGGTGGCCGAGCCGTCGCCGTTCGCCGTGCCCGGGGTGCTCATCTTCCGCGTCGTCGTGCCCGCGCGGGGTGAGTGGAGCGCCAGCCTGCAGGTCAACCCGATCCTGGAGGGCGAGGAGTCGCCCGCGTGGTTCTCCACCCACCGTCCGCTGGAGCACGCGGAGCCCGCCAGGCGGCGCGCCGACTGGGAGCGCCTCAGCCCGATCATCGTCACCTCCGACCGTGTCCTGACCAAGGTTCTGGAGCGTTCCAAGGCGGATCTCGGCGCGCTGCGGCTCTTCGAGCCCGGCAAGCCGGACGAGGCGCCGACGATCGCCGCGGGCGCGCCGTGGTTCATGACCCTGTTCGGCCGCGACTCGCTGCTGACCTCGTGGATGGCGCTCTCGATGGACCAGTGCCTGGCACTGGGCACCCTGAGGCGCCTGGCCGGGTTGCAGGGCACCGCCGACGACCCGCTGACCGAGGAGGAGCCGGGCAAGATCCTGCACGAGCTCCGGTTCGGCACGCAGACCGGCGCCTCGCCGCACGCGGGCCGGGCCTACTACGGCTCGGTGGACTCGACCCCGCTGTTCGTGATGGTCATGGGCGAGCTGCGCAGGTGGGGCATGTACGAGGACGCCGTCGAGGAGCTCATGCCGCACGTCGACGCGGCCCTCGACTGGATCCGCAGATCCTCCGACCCGTTCCTGTCCTACCGGCGCAAGACCGACCACGGGCTGATCAACCAGGGGTGGAAGGACTCCTTCGACGGCGTCAACTTCGCAGACGGCACCATCGCCGCTCCTCCCATCGCCCTGGCCGAGGTCCAGGGCTACGTCTACGCCGCATACATCGCCCGCGCCCACTTCGCCCACGAGGTGGGCGACAGCGCCCTGGAGGGGCAGTGGACGGTCCGCGCGGAACGCATCAGGGACGCCTTCAACGAGCGCTTCTGGCTGCCGGACCGGGGCTACTACGCCATCGGCCTCGACGGCGCGGGACGCGCCATCGACAGCCTCGCCTCCAACATGGGGCACTGCCTGTGGACCGGCATCGTCGACGAGGACCGGGCCACCCAGGTCGCCGAGCGGCTGCTCTCGCCGGAGATGTTCACCGGGTACGGGGTGCGGACCCTCGCCACCACCATGGGCGCCTACAACCCGATGAGCTACCACAACGGCTCGGTCTGGCCGCACGACAACGCCCTGATCGCGGCCGGGCTGATGCGCTACGGCTTCACGGGCGAGGCCCAGCGGATCGCCTTCGGCCTGCTGGACGCGGCCGAGGTCTTCGGCTGGCGGCTGCCCGAGCTGTTCTGCGGGTTCGACCGGGCCGAGTTCACCTGGCCGGTGCCGTACCCCACCTCCTGCTCCCCGCAGGCGTGGGCCGCGGCGAGTCCCATCCAGCTCGTCAGGAGCCTGCTGCGCTTCGAGCCGTGGATCCCGTACGGGCGGGTGTGGCTGGATCCCGTCGGCCTGGAGGGCCTGCGGATCCAGGGACTGCCGCTCGCGGGCTCCCGGGTCACGATCGAGGTCGGCCCGGACGGTGCCGCCGTGGCCGGGCTGCCCGAGGGGATCACCTTGATCAACGAGCCGCGCAGCCCGCTCACCGCCGCTCTGCGGCAGGTCCACTGATCGTTTCTCTCGCGTCCTTCCTGGGCCGCGCCTTTTTCCGATTCCGCGTTCTTCCAGGTTCCGGTCTTCTTCGGTTCCGTGTCTTTTCTGTGAGGTGGCCATGGTTTCTTCGAGAGATGTTCCGGAATGGTCGGAGGGCATGCGCATTCTGATGGTCGCGCCGCCCTGGTACGACGTGCCGCCCCTGGGCTACGGGGGCATCGAGTCGATGGTGGCCGGGCTCGTCGCCGGGCTGACCCGGCGCGGGCACGACATCACGCTGATCGGGGCGGGCCGGGCGGGGACCTCCGCGCGCTTCCTGAGCACCTACGGGCGGGCGCCCTCCGAGCGGATCGGTGAGCCGCTGCCCGAGGTCCTGCACGCCGCCAAGGCGTACGCGATGACCTCGAAGCTCGTGGTGGACGTGATCCACGACCACACCCTGGCCGGCCCGCTGACCGCGTCCGCGCAGACCGTCCCGACGGTGATCACCTGTCACGGGGAGGTGGGGGGCGAGTTCGGCGAGTACTACCGGGTGCTCGGCACCGCCGTGTCGATGGTCGCCATCTCCGAGGCCCAGCGGCGCATCGCCCCCGACCTGAACTGGGCGGGGGTGGTCCACAACGCGGTCGACGTCACGGCCTTCCCCTTCAGGGAGCGCAAGGAGGACTGGGCGCTGTGGCTGGGCCGGTTCAACGAGGACAAGGGCGCCCACCTGGCCATCGACGCCGCCCGCGCCGCGGGACGGCGCATCCTGCTCGCCGGCAAGCTCACCGAGAAGATCGAGTACGACTACTTCGACGAGTACGTCAGGCCCCGGCTCGGCGCCGACGCCGAGTACGTCGGCGAGGCCGACACCACGCGCAAACACGAGCTGCTGGCGGCGGCCAGGTGCCTGATCTTCCCGATCGTCTGGGAGGAGCCGTTCGGCATGGTCATGATCGAGGCCATGGCCTGCGGCACGCCCGTGGTCGCCCTCTGCAGGGGGGCCGTGCCCGAGGTGGTCGTGGACGGGGTCACCGGATTCATCCGGAGCGACCCCTCGGAGCTCCCCGCCGGGATCGAGGCGGCGGGCACGATCGACCCGCGTGCCTGCCGTTCCCGCGTGGAGCGCTTCTTCGGCGTGGAGGTGATGGCCCGCGCGTACGAGGCGATCTACCGCAGGACGATCGCCGGGCTGCCGAGGCGGGCGAGGGAGGACAGGGAGGACAGGGAGGACTCGGACAGGAACGCCGGGGAGAGCAGGGACCTGGCCATGCCCGTCAACTGAGACGCGCCCTAAGGTGGTTCGCGGCGCCGTGATCGACGGGGATCGCGGCGCGGCGGACCCCGGCGCGGCCCGCGGGTCCCGGCGGAAGGCGGGAGGACGTCCATGGGTGAGTTCGCGCGGGTGGAGGCGGCCGACGGGGTCGCGACGATCAGGCTCGACCGGCCGAAGATGAACGCGCTCAACCGGCAGGTCCAGCTGGAGATCGCCGAGTGCGCCCGGCAGGTGGACGCCGACGACGACGTGTACGCCGTGGTCCTCTACGGGGGGAAGGTCTTCGCGGCCGGGGCCGACATCAAGGAGATGGCCGGCATGTCGTACGCCGACATGGCGGTCCACTCGCAGGTCCTGCAGGACTGCTTCACCGCCGTCGCGAGGATCGGCAAGCCGGTCGTCGCGGCCGTGACCGGCTACGCGCTCGGCGGCGGCTGCGAGCTGGCGCTGTGCGCCGACGTCAGGATCGCCGGGGAGTCGGCCAAGCTGGGCCAGCCCGAGATCCTGCTGGGCATCATCCCCGGGGCGGGCGGCACCCAGAGGCTGCCCCGGCTGGTCGGCCCGGCCAGGGCCAAGGACCTCATCTTCACCGGGCGCCACGTGTCCGCCGCCGAGGCGCTGAGCATCGGCCTGGTGGACCGGGTCGTCCCCGACGACGACACGTACACCGAGGCCCTCGCGTACGCCGCCCGGTTCGCGGGAGGTCCCGCCCTGGCGCTGCGCGCCGCCAAGAAGGCCGTGGACCGCGGCCTGGAGACCGACCTCGACACCGGCCTGGAGATCGAGCGCCTGCAGTTTTCCGGGCTGTTCGCCACCGACGACGCGGGGATCGGCATGCGAGCCTTCTCCGAGAGGTCGAAGGCCGAGTTCACCGGCCGCTGACCGGCCCGCCGGGCCGGATGGAGCTTGTAGGGATTGGTCCTGGCTGATCAGGAATTGCCGGTATCGTGCCGAGTTATGGTGCGGTTGGTGAAGCGTGCGCTGGTGCCCGCCCCGCTGCGGCGGGCGGTTCTCGGCTGGTTCGACTCCCGGTACATCTCCAGGGCCGACCACCGGCAGGACGTCAAGGACGCGCTCTGGGAGGTCCAGACGCTGGCCAGGGAGGTCACCTCGCTGCGCGCGGAGGTCGTCGAGCTGCGCGCGCAGGTGGCCGGGGTCAAACTCGACCCGGCGCGGGCCGAGCGCTGGGACGACGCCCACCGGCTGGCCCAGGAGACCGCCGCCGCGCTGGACGGGGTGCTCCGGAACGAGGTGCTGCTCTGGCAGGCCGTGGACCGCGCCACCGGAGGAACGGCGGACATCGGAGACACGGCGGACATCAGGGGCACGGCGGGCAGGGGGAGCGGCGCGTGAGAGTGGCCTGGACGGCCGACGGCGGCACCTGGCACCTGGAGTTCCGGCTGGACCCCGAGGACGGCGTCACCGGCCACTGCGCCGACGGCGCGCCGCTGAAGCTGGCCACGAACACCTTCAGGGTCGAGCTGCCGCGGGCGCTCCGTGACATCCACCCGGACCTGCTCGCCCTCGCCGCGTGGACCGTGGTCGCGCCGTGGACCCGGCGCCGCGTCACCTTCGACCGGCCGATCTCGCCGGAGTTCGCCGAGGCGATCGGCGACGGCTGGGGGGTCCATGCGGGTCCCGCCGGTCCCGCCGGTCCTACGGGGGCACAGCCGAGGTCCGGCGGCAGGCTGGCGATCTCCTACAGCGGCGGGGCCGACTCGGTCGCGGTGGCCGCGATGCTGCCCGACGCGCCGTTCGTGCACTTCCAGCGGGTCTCCCACCCGCGCGTGCCCAACCGGTGGACCCACTACCGCTCGGACGTCCTGGCCTCGCTGGCCGAGAAGACCGGCCGCGAGCTGACCGTCGTCCGCTCCGACCTGGAGTTCACCCTCGCCGAGCCCCGTCCCGGCTACCCCGAGCACCACGCGGTCGCCGCGGGCGCGCTGCTGATGGCCGACGAGCTCGACCTGGGCGGCCTGGCCTTCGGCTACGAGCTGGGGTCACGCTGGCTGGGGGGCGCCCGCTACATCCACCGCTACACGCCCGACAACCTGATGTGGGCCCCGCACGGCGCCTGGGGACGGGCGTTCGCCGCCGCCGGGCTGCACATCGTGCTCCCGGTGGGCGGGGTGAGCGAGGCCGTCACGATGCGGCTCGCCCTGAACTCCGAGCTGCGCGGGCAGCTCCGCTGGTGCCTGCGCGGGGTGGGCGGCCCCTGCGGGACCTGCGGCAAGTGCCTGTACAAGGAGCTCATCCAGGCTGCCGTCGAGCGTCGCCCGCTCCGCACCACGATCACCGCGGGCCGCCCGGTCGCCCGCAAGTGGCAGCAGCCGCCCCCGTACGGGGGCCAGGAGATGATCGAGTACGGCTGCGCCCGGGTGCCCGGCATCGAGGACACGGTCTTCGCCGCGGCGGCCCGGTACCTCCGCGCGACCGAGTCGTCCACCGCCTGGCTGGACCGCTGCTACCCGCCCGCGGTCGCGGAGATTCCCGAACCGTGGCGCAAGCAGGTTCACGACTTCGTGGACGGGGAGATCGGTTTCATGAGCGAGGAAGAGGCGCGGCGCGTCGAGACATGGGGGATGACGTGAAGGTCTATCTCTCGGTCGACATGGAAGGTGTCACCGGGCTGACCGACCCCGAGGAGATGCACGCCGGGGGCCGGGGCTACGAGCGCGGCTGCGAGCTGATGACCGGCGACGCCAACGCGGTCGTCGAGGGGGTGTTCGACGCCGGGGCCACCGCCGTGCGCGTCAACGACGCCCACGGCTCGACCAAGAACCTCAGGATCGACCTGCTCGACGAGCGGGCGACCCTGCTGCGGGGCCCCGGCAAGCCGCTGCGGATGGGACAGGGGCTGGACGCGAGCCACCGGGCGGCCTGCTTCGTCGGCTACCACGCGCGGGCCGGTGTCCAGCACGGCGTGCTCAACCACACCTGGATGGGCAAGGAGATCCACAACATCTACCTCAACGGCGAGGTCTGCGGGGAGACCCGTCTCGTCGCCTCCTTCGCCGGGACGCTCGGTGTGCCGGTGGTCCTGGTGACCGGGGACGAGGCCGTCTGCGAGGAGGCCAGGGAGCTGCTCGGCGACGTGGAGACCGTCGCTGTCAAGAAGGGCGTCGACAGGTTCGCCGCCGAGCTCCTGCCGCCCGCCGTCGCCCACGCCCGCATCCGCGAGGCCGCGGCCCGCGCGCTCGACCGGGTGGCCGACTTCCGCCTCTGCGCCCCCGAGCCGCCCTTCACCCTCGGGGTCGAGTGGAACTCCACCGCCATCGCCGCCGGATGCGCGATCATCCCCGGGGTGACGGCGGCGGGCCCGCGCCACACGGAGTTCACCACCGACGACTTCTCGCAGATCATGTCCCTGCTGGGGATCTTCGCCATGATCGGCGGCCACGTCGCCTGCGGCAGCGGCGCGTACGGCTGACCCTTCCGACACCCCCCGATGTCCTTTTCGACCCCCCTTCGCCCGAGGCTTCCCCCGATCCGGATAGCCTGCGACGCGCGATCCCCCGCGACCCGGCGGTCCCCCTCGATCCCGGCGATCCCTTCGACCCCGCGATTCCCCTCGATCCCCTCGACCCCGCGATTCCCCTCGACCCGACGGTGCCCGATGTCCCCTGACGACCCCCATGAGTGACGAGACGGGCCCCGCGCGGCCCGACGCCGCCTCCGCCGCGGCGCCACCCGCCGCCGAGAGCCCCGCCGAGACCCCTGCTGAGACCCCTGCTGAGACCCCTGCCGCGGTGACCCCCGCCGCCAAGGCCGCGCCCGCCGCGGGAGCGGGCCTGACGCGCAGGGCGCTGCTGGTCGGCGTGGGCGCGGCCGGAGGAGCCGGGGCCATGTTCGCGGCGATGGGTGCCCTCGGACTCGCCCCGGAGTCCCAGGACAGGGACTTCACCCCTCCGCAGCGCTCCGACTTCTCCCTCACCGGCAGGGGAGCGGCCAAGGTGGTCGTCCTCGGCGCGGGCATCGCCGGGCTGACCTGCGCCTACGAGCTGGGCAAGGCCGGGTACGACTGCACGGTCCTGGAGGCGTCCGGCCGGGTGGGCGGCAGGAACCTCACGCTGCGCGCGGGTGACCGGCTGGACGAGCTGGGCGGCGAGACGCAGACCGCGGGGTTCGAGGAGGGCGTCTACTTCAACGCCGGGGCCGCGCGGATCGCGGCCTGGATGGTCACCATGGACTACTGCCGCGAGCTGGGCGTCCCAGTCGAGATCTTCGTCAACAACAACGCCTCGGCGTACGTCTACACGCGCGGCATGACCGCCCCGGCCCGGGCGCGCACGGCCCGCGCGGACCTGTACGGCTACGTCGGGGAGCTGCTGGCCAAGGCGAGCAACGCGGGCGCGCTGGACCGCCGTCTCACCGCGGACGACCGCGAGCGGCTGGAGGAGTTCCTGCGGCGTTTCGGCGACCTCGGCCCCGACCTCGCCTACCGGCGGGACTCCCGGCGGCGGGGGTTCGAGACCTACCCCGGGGTGGGCGAGGGCGTCTCCGTGGGCACGGCCTCCTCGCTGCGCGACGTGCTCGCCGCGGGCACCGGCAGGTACGTCACCATGGACTTCGGCTACGACCAGGTCATGCCCATGTTCCAGCCGGTGGGCGGCATGGACACGATCACCGACGCGCTCGCCGACGCGGTCGGCCGCGACCGGATCAGGACGGGCACGCCGGTCACCGGGGTCAGGAACCTGCCCGACGGCGTGGAGGTCACGCACCGGGACGGCACGGGGACCGGCGTCGTCCGCGCCGACTACTGCGTCGCGACCCTGCCGCCCCACCTGTTCGCGCGCCTGCCGCACAACCTCGGCACCCCGGTCACCGCCGCGCTCCGCACGCCCGTACCCGTCTCCGCCGGCAAGATCGGGCTGGAGTACGGGAGGCGCTGGTGGGAGATCGACGACCGCATCTACGGCGGCGCCACCGAGACGGACCTGGACATCACCCACATCTGGTACCCCTCCTACGGCTACCACTCCCGCGGCGGCCTGGTGGTCGGCTACTACAACACCGAGGAGAACGCCGACGTGTACACCGGTCTCTCCCACCGCGAACGACGGAACCGCGCGCTCACCCAGGGCAAGAAGATCCACGGGGAGAAGTACCGTGCCGAGCTGCGCTCCAGCATCTCGATCGCCTGGGGGCGCCAGCCGTACATCGAGGGCGGCTGGGCGAGCTGGCCCTCCTACGAGGGCGGCTTCGCCCTGCTGCAGCGCCCGGCGGGCCGGGTCTACTTCGCCGGCGACTGGCTCACGCACCTGACCGCCTGGCAGGCCGGGGCCATGGAATCCGCGAGGAGGGCGGTCACCGATCTGCACCGCCGGGTGCTCCAGACGACCTCCTGAGTGTCACCCCGCCGCCGTAAAGTCTTCGGTGCGAGAGAATCTCCAAAGGAATTCCTAGGGAGGCGAGACGGCGATGGCGATCGGGACGCTGGACTGGACGAGCGCCGCGGAGCGGCCGGACCTGCTGGCCGAGCCGGTGGCGCGGGCGATCGGCGGGCTCGGGGAACTCGGCGGGCTCGGCGGGCTCGGCGGGCTCGGCGGGCTCGGCGGGATCACTGTCGCCGAGATCGACCCGGAGCTGGCCGACACGGCGGCCTTCTGCGAGCGCTACGGCGTGGGCATGGGCGAGTCGGCCAACTGCGTGATCGTGGCGGCCCGGCGCGCGGGGGAGACCCGCTACGCGGCGTGCATGGTGCTCGCCACCACCAGGGCCGACGTCAACGGGGTGATCCGGCGCCATCTGGACGCGCGGAAGATCTCGTTCGCGCCGATGGACGACGCGGTCGCGCTGACCGGCATGGAGTACGGCGGGATCACCCCGCTCGGGCTGCCCGAGGACTGGCCGGTGCTCGTCGACGAGGCGGTGGCGGCCCATCCGGAGGTCGTGATCGGCAGCGGCGTCCGCCGCTCCAAGCTGGCCGTGTCCGGCTCCCTGCTGGCCGGATTGAAGACGGCGCAGGTTCTCCACCTGGCGAACTGAAGCGGAAATGAGATTAAGTGAGAGCGGGAATCGGGAAACCGTCGGGGTTCTGTGAACGTTATTCAGTCGGAAAATGTGGCCCGATGGTTCATCTCGTGGGCGAGGTCTAAGCCGATATGGTGCTTCATGCCATGAATCAGGACGACCGGTTGGGTCCTTACCGGCTGCTGCGGCGGCTCGGCGAGGGCGGTATGGGCGTGGTCCATCTAGCCGTCGACCCGCAGGGCCGGCAGGTGGCGGTGAAGGTCCTCCGCGCCGAGGTGGCGGGCGACGACGTCGCGCGTCGCCGTCTTTCGCGCGAGGTCGAGACGATGCGGCGGGTGCGCAGCGAGTACATCGCGGAGGTCCTCGACGCCGACGTGACCGGCCACCGCCCCTACATCGTGACGCGCTACGTCGCGGGCAGGCCGCTGGACGAGGTCGTCAAGCAGGACGGCCCGATGGAGCTGCCCGCGCTGCTGCGGGTCGCGCACGGGGTGGCCTCGGCGCTGGCCGCCGTCCACTCGGTCGGGGTGATCCACCGCGACCTCAAGCCCGGCAACGTCCTCATCCTGGACGGCGAGCCGGTCCTCATCGACTTCGGCATCGCGCAGGCCGTCGACGCCACCCGGCTCACCCAGACCGGCATGTTCATCGGCACCCCCGGCTACCTCGCCCCCGAGATCATCGAGGGACACGAGGCCGGGCCCGAGGTCGACGTGCACGCCTGGGCGGGGACCCTGGTCTTCGCCGCCACCGGCCTGCCGCCCTTCGGCAAGGGCACGCTGGAGATGATCTTCTACAACATCACCGCGGGCAAGGCGAACGTCGACGCCGTCCCCCAGGCGCTCCAGCCGGTCCTGCGGGCCGCGCTCCAGCGCGACCCGGCCAGGCGGCCCGCCGCCGCCGAGCTGGCGGCCCAGGTGGCGCGCCTGCTACCCCGCCCCGGCACCGGCAGGCCGCGGGTGCCCGACGAGGTCACCACGGTCGCGGAGTTCGACGACCCCGCCCCCGGCGCCCCCGGCTCCCGCGGCCCCGGGGCCCCGGGTGCGTTCGGTGGCCTCGGTGGTCCCGGCGCCCCGATCCCGAGTGTCCCCGCCGCCCCGAATCCGCGCGTCCCCGGGCGCCAGGGCGCCGCGGTCGACGGGCCGGGCGACGTGCCGACCCCGGTGGCGTCACGCCCCGCGGTCCAGCAGCCCACCTCCTGGCCTCCCGCCCCCGTGGCCCCGCCCCAGGAATACGTCTCGCTGCTCGGCGAGGAGCAGCCCGACCCGTGGCCCACCCGCCGGGTGACGCCCGAGGAGCTGCGTCAGGCCGCGGCGGCCCAGCAGGCCGCGCACGACCTGCCCACCGGCATGCTCGCCCCCGAGGACGTCCCCACCCGCACCCCGGGCGCCGTTCCCGGCCCGGTGCCCGGTCCGTCCACCCCCGCCCACGACCGGCAGGGGGCGCGGGCCGGCGACGACGGCGCCACGGCGCCGGTCTCCGACGGGGACATTCCCACCCAGCGGGTCCGCCCTCAGGACCTGCAGGAATACATCCGCCAGTACACCGACCAGCAGGGCCGGCCGGGCCTGTCCGGTCAACAGGCCCCGCCGGGCCGGCAGTCCCCGCCGGGTCAGCAGGGCCGGTCGCCGCAGCCCGGCGGCCAGCCCCCGCCGCCCTACCCGCAGCGGCAGGCCCCGTTCGACCAGCAGCGGACCCCGCAGGTCCGCACCCCTACGCCGCCCCCCTACCCCTACCCGCATCCCCAGCCGCAGCAGCACGCCCAGCAGCCGCAGCAGCCCGTGCCCGCGGCGCTCCACCCCGGCCAGCGTCCCGGAAACGCGTTGCAGCGTTCCAAGGCGTACGGGGTGGCGAGCGTGCTGATGCTGGTCGTCATGACGGTCGCGGCGGTCGTCGCCCCGGTGATCGTCGCCGCGCTGGTGATCCCGGTGGCGATCCTGCTGCGCGCCGCCGACATCGCCCAGCCCGCGTTCAGCGCCAGAAGGGCCGCGGGCAAGGCGGCGGCCGACGTCCTCCGGGTGCTCGGCCAGCCGGCCGCGCTGCTGAAGTCGATCGGCATCACCATCGCCCTCGTGCCGTACGCGCTCATCCTCGGCCTGCCGGTGACGCTCCTGCTCGCGGTGCTGGTCGGGAGCATGCCGGAGACCAACGCGCTGAGCTGGGGGGTGGCCGTCGCGCTCTGGACCCTCTGCGCCGGACCCGGCGTGGAGGGCCCCAGCCGCCAGATGCGACGTACGCTGGCATCACTGCTGCCGTCGCGCGGCGCGGCCATGATCGTCGCCGCGGGGCTGGCGGTGGCGGCGGCGCTGATGGTCCTCCTGGCGATCGGCACCGTGGGAGACACAGCACGACGGGCGGTGTGGACGCCGGTCGACGTCGGAACGGTGGTGCACGAACTGAAGGACCTACGAAAGAAGGCGGCGTGATGACCGGGGACACGCGGGCGCCCGAGAGGCTGGGTCCGTACCGCCTGCTCAGGAAGATCGGCGAGGGCGGCATGGGCGTCGTCCACCTCGGGCTCGACGAGGACGGGCGTGAGGTGGCCGTCAAGGTCCTGCACCCGCACGTGGCCGCCGACCTCAAGGCGCGCGACCGGCTCACCCGCGAGGTGGAGACCATGCGGCGGGTGCGCAGCCAGCACGTCGCCGAGGTGCTCGACGCCGAGCTGACGGCCAAGCAGCCCTACATCGTGACCCGCTTCGCCCCTGGGCGCACGCTGGAGGAGACCGTCCTGGAGGACGGCCCGCTCTCCGACGACCAGATCATCCGGCTGGCGCAGGGCATGTGCGCGGCGCTGGTGGCCATCCACGCCGCCGACGTCATCCACCGCGACTTCAAGCCGTCCAACGTGATGATCGTCAACGGTGACCCGCTGGTCATCGACTTCGGCATCGCCCACCTGGTCAACGCGACCCGGCTGACCCAGACCGGCATGTTCGTCGGCACCCCCGGCTACCTCGCCCCGGAGATCATCCGCGACTCCGAGATCACCCAGGCGGCCGACGTGCACGCGCTGGCCTCGACGGTCTTCTTCGGCGCGACCGGCAAGCCGCCGTTCGGCACGGGCAGCTTCGAGGTCGTCTGCTTCAACATCATGGAGGGCCGGGCCAACATCGACCTGGCCCCCGCGTGGCTGCGGGGCTGGCTGCGGCGTGCCCTGGCCGTCGACCCCGTCGCCCGGCCGTCCGCGACGGAGCTGCATCGGATGGCCCGCGCCCTCGACCCGAGGGTGACGGCCTTCCAGGAGACGCCGCCCACCTCCGTCCTGGACAGCGGGACGAAGGTCCTCAACACCGACGGCACCAGGGTCCTGGACGGCCAGGCCCCGGCCTCGTCGTCCTCGTCGTCCCCGCCGCCGTCCCGGTCCTCGCAGGCCCCGCCGCCCGCGCCGCCGCGGAACGGCACCCGCGCGCTGCCGCAGGACGGCACCTACTCCGACCTGCTCCCGCCGGTCGAGTACGCCAAGCCGGAGCGGCGTGAGCGCAGGCCCAGGCAGGAGCAGGGCCAGGGGTCCGCCGCGACGGCCCCGCCCCCGTACGTCCCGGCCTCCAAGCCGCCGCCCTACGTTCCCGCGCCGCCCTCGGCGCAGGTCAGGGCCGCGGCCCCGCCACCCTTCGCCGACCAGCGGGTGGCCGGATATCCGGCGCCGCCGCCCACCGGCCAGGCGCGCCCCTACCCGCCGCCGGTCCAGGCGCGGCGTGAGGCCCCGACCCAGGACCGGCCCGCGCCCGCGCCCCGCACCCCTCCGCAGGAGCGCTACCGCGCCGCCCACCCGCTGGCCTCGGTGCTGCTGCTGACCATCCTGGTGGCGCTGGCCTGCATGCTGCCCGTGGTGGTGAGCGTGTTCGCGCTGGCCGCCGCGCTCTGCCTGCGGGTGGGCGAATACCTCTTCGGTGACCTCGTCCAGCGACGCTCCATCCGGGGCAGCAGCGCCAGCGACCCCCTGCTCGCGGTGCTCGGCACGCCGTGGGCGCTGATCAGGTCCGCGTTCGGGACGCTGGTCACCGGGGCGCTGTCGGCGATGTTCGGCATGTGCGTGTGGGGGTTCCTCGTCTACGCCGGGGACATGAACAAGAACTTCGCGGCCGCCTACGCCGCGGGTGCCTTCGTGGCCGGGCTGTTCGTGCTGCCCGGCGGCGGCAAGCCCCGCAAGGCCGTCGCCCGCGCGCTGAGCGGGGTCATCCGCAGCCCCGGCGCGGGCATGGTGACCACGATCGTGCTGGGCACGCTGGCGTTCTTCGCGGTGATGGCGGCGTTCAGCGTGGTCCCGTCCTTCTCCCCGTGGCAGCCTCCGACCGAGGTCGTCGACGACCTCACGGCGCAGTGGCGGCAGTCGGCGAACGAGGGCGCGATGGGCGCGCTCGACCTCGTCGGCGGTCTCTTCGACGACCTGATGAAGAGCCTCGGCCTCGGATTCCTCACGTTCTGGAGGTAACGGCGCCGCCGGCGGGGCTTTACCGGTCGCCGACCGGTGCGCGATCGCCCTCTCTGCGGCACGATGGAGGGGACCCGCCGGAAGGAGTCGCATGGTTGCGCCGGACGGTGAACGTCTTGGCCCCTACCACCTGCTGTCGAGACTGGGCGCCGGAGGTTTCGGCGAGGTCCACCTGGCGCTGGACCCCGAGGGGCGCACGGTGGCGGTCAAGATCCTGCATCCCCACGTCGCGGCCGACGAGACGGCCCTGACCAGGCTGGCCCGCGAGGTCGAGACCATGCGGCTGGTCCAGGGCCCGCGGGTCGCCGAGATCCTGGACGCCTCCCTGGAGGGGGCCCGCCCCTATCTGGTCACCCGTTACGTGCAGGGCCGCCCGCTCGGCGCGGTCGTCGCGGCCGACGGGCCGGTCGTCGACGCCGCTCTCGTGCGGCTGGCGCGCGGCCTGGCCGAGGCCGTGGCCACCGTGCACGCCGCAGGGGTGGTGCACCGCGACCTCAAGCCCGCCAACGTGATCCTGACCGACGGAGAGCCGGTCGTCATCGACTTCGGCATCGCCTCCGCGCTCGACTCGCCCTCGGTCACCGCCTCGGGGGCCGTGCTCGGCACGCCCGGCTATCTGGCGCCCGAGGTGCTGGAGGGCGCCGAGGCCGGTCCCGAGGCCGACGTCTTCGCCTTCGGGGCGACGCTGGCGTACGCGTCCACCGGGCGGCACCCCTACGGCACCGGCCCGGCGTCGGCGATCGGCTACCGCGTCGTCCATCACCCTCCCGACCTCGAGGGTGTTCCCGGATGGCTGGAGCCGACGCTCGGCGAGTGCCTGCTGCGCGATCCCGCCGCCCGGCCGCGCGCGGACGCGCTGCTGGCGTGGCTGGGGGGTGCTCCCGTCACCCCCGTCGTCGGCCCGGCCGGGTACCGCCGCGACACCGCCGGCGCCCGGAAGGCCGCCCAGGCCGGGAACGAGGGCGCACGACACCGGCCGGCCGCGTTCCGCGACCCCCCGCCGTTCGCGAGAGCGGGTTCCCCGGACTCCCCGGCGTTCCCGGATCCCGCGGTGTCTCCTGAGCCCGTGGTGGCTCCTGATCCCGCGTCGTTCCCGGACCCCCGGCCCCTGGACATCCCGGTGCCGAAGGCCAGGCAGCCCCGGGACACCAGGGACGCCAGGGACGCCAGGGACGCCAGGGAAACGGCGGACACCGGGATGCAGGATCTCGGCACCCGGGAGTGGCGACCGGGGCAGCCGCGCCCGGCGACGGGCAGGCCCTCGCCGGAGGAGGCCCGCGCGCGCCGCAGGGTCGTCCTGCACCGCCGCTGGGTCGTCGGCACGGGCCTGCTTGTCTCCCTGATGGCCGCGACCGCGAGGGAACCGCTGCCCGAGGTGGCGCTGCTGCTCCTGACCGGGTACGGCTCGGTGATGCTCGTCGACGCGGGCATCGCCCTGTTCGCCCGCCGGGACCGCGGGCGGATGATCCTCGACCTGGCGGCCGGGGCCGGGGCCGTCGCGCTGGGAGCGGCCCTCAGCACGTTCTTCAGCACGCTCACCCTGGCGCTGGTGCTGGGCACCGTCGTCTTCGTCCTGGTCGCGATCCTGGTGGCCAGCTGAGCGGGCCGGGAGCGCGGGCGTGGCGCGGAACCCGCACGCGAATACCGGAATATAGTTCGGTATGGTAGGGGTGGCGGTCCTCGGGGAAGGTTACGGCCGCTCGGTGCGGGCCGCGCAACCTGGCGGTTTGCACCTAAGCTACTGATGGGTAACATAATGACGGGGGCCGGGACGGGCACGTACCGACCGGGCCACCCGCTGCCACACCGCCCGAGGGCACCTGGCAGTCTTGGCAGCGCGTGCACGTACCCCGCGTGCACGTACCGCATCCGGCGTCAACCGCAGCGACGCGGTGGCGCAGGCGAACACGGGAGGTCGGCCACCGGCCATGAACATCGTCGTCTGCGTGAAGCAGGTCCCCGACACGGCGACCGAGCGCAAGCTGAAGTCCGATGACAATACGCTCGACCGCGATGCCGCCGACGGCGTCATCAACGAGCTGTGCGAGTACGCGGTCGAGGAGGCGCTGCGCCTGAAGGAGGCGCACGGCGGTGAGGTGACCGTCCTCACCATGGGTCCCGCCAAGGCGAGCGACACCATTCGCAAGGCCCTGGCCATGGGTGCCGACAAGGCCGTCCACCTGGTGGACGACGCGCTGCACGGCTCGGACGCCCTGGGCACCTCCCACGCCCTGGCACAGACCCTCAAGAAGATCGGTTTCGATCTGGTCGTGCTCGGCTCGGAGTCGACGGACGCCCGCACCGGGGTCCTCGCCGCCATGCTGGCCGAGCGCCTCGGCGTGCCGCAGCTCACCTTCGCCAACCAGGTTCAGGTCGACGGGGGCGCCATCTCCATCCAGCGCGTCACCGACTACGGCTTCGACAGGGTCGAGGCCTCGCTGCCCGCCGTCGTCTCCGTCGTGGAGAAGATCAACGAGCCGCGCTACCCGTCCTTCAAGGGCATCATGGCCGCCAAGAAGAAGCCGGTCGAGAAGCTCGGCGTCGCCGACGCCGAGATCGACGCCTCCCAGGTGGGCCTGGCCAACTCCTGGAGCGAGGTCGCAGACTTCGCGGTCGCCCCGCCGCGCGCGGCGGGCACGGTCGTCAAGGACGAGGGCGACGGCGGCGTGAAGGCCGCCGACTTCCTCGCGTCGAAGAAGTTCGTCTGAGAGCGGGGGTTAGCTGGAATGTCCGAGATTCTCGTTCTGGTCGAGCACGTCGAGGGCCAGGTCAAGAAGGTCACCCTTGAGCTGCTGACGCTCGCCAGGAAGCTGGGCACCCCGTCCGCGGTCTGGACGGGCGCGGGCTACTCTCCCGAGGCCCAGGCCAGGCTGGCCGAGTACGGCGCGGAGAAGATCTACCTGGCCGACTCGGCCGAGGTCAGCGACTACGTCGTGGCACCCAAGGCGGAGCTGCTCGCCCACCTGGTGGGCGAGAAGGCGCCGATCGCGGTGCTCGTCGCCGCGACGGCCGAGGCCAAGGAGATCGCCGGCCGTCTCGCCATCAAGATCGACTCCGGTGTGCTCACCGACGTCGTGGGCGTCGAGGACGGCCTGGTCGCAGACCAGTCCATCTTCGGCGGCGGCATCAACGTCCGGTCGCGCGTGACCAAGGGCACCCCGATCGTCGCGGTACGCCCCAACGCCACTCCGGTCGAGGCCGCCGCGGGCGCGGGCACCGAGGAGCGCGTCGCCTTCACCGTCTCCGACGCCGCCAAGGGCGCCAGGATCGTGGAGCGGGTCAAGGAGGAGAAGGGCGCGCGCCCGGAGCTCACCGAGGCCGCGATCGT
This sequence comes from Streptosporangium sp. H16, assembly GCF_051918855.1. NCBI lineage: Bacteria > Bacillati > Actinomycetota > Actinomycetes > Streptosporangiales > Streptosporangiaceae > Streptosporangium > Streptosporangium sp. H16. The sequence goes on along the minus strand of NZ_JBPXMD010000012.1, from coordinate 134,966 downwards.
GGTCTCCGGTGGCCGGGGCGTCGGCTCGGCCGAGAAGTTCTCGATCATCGAGGACCTGGCCGACTCGCTCGGCGCGGCCGTCGGCGCCTCCCGCGCCGCCACCGACGCCGGCTGGTACCCGCACCAGTTCCAGGTCGGCCAGACCGGCAAGACCGTCTCGCCGCAGCTGTACATCGCGGCCGGCATCTCCGGGGCCATCCAGCACCGGGCCGGTATGCAGACCGCCAAGACGATCGTCGCGATCAACAAGGACCCCGAGGCGCCGATCTTCGAGCTCGCCGACTACGGCGTCGTGGGCGACCTGCACCAGATCGTCCCGCAGCTGACCCAGGAGATCACCAAGCGCAAGTGACCGGCAGGGGCACTGCGTACCGGTAGGCGGGAACGGGGGAGGGCGCCGCACGACGCGTGCGGTGCCCTCCCACGTTCCGGCTCCCACCGGCGGCCCACCGGCGGCCCGCGGGCCGCCGGTGGGCCCGCGGGGTACTCGTCGGTGGCGGCTCAGGCCGCCATGGAGAGTTCGCGCCTGGGGGTCTCCAGCGGGACGGTGACCGCGCGGGAGCGGGGCAGGAACCACGCGACCACGGCGATCAGGACGCCGAGCACCACCACGATGCCGAGGCCCACCCTGAGCGTGACCAGATCGGAGAGGAAACCGATGATCACGGGGCCGAGCAGCAGTCCCGCGTAGCCCATCGCGCCCGTCTGGGCGATGGCCGGTCCGGGATCGCCGGTCGCGCCGCCCGCCAGGGACATGGCCATCGGCGAGACCGTCGCCACGGCCACGCCCACGAACAGCATGGCCGAGAGGGCGATCGGCGCCGTGGGGGCCGTGAGGACCACGGCGAAGGTCGCGGCGGTGGCCAGGCCCGAGGCGACCATCATGCCGCGGGCGCCGAAGCGGGCCCGGACGCGGTCACCGGTGAGGCGACCGGCCAGCATGCCCGCCTCGAAGATCGGGTAGCCCAGGGCGGCGAGCGCCTCCGGCGCGCCCAGCACGTTCCGCAGGTACAGGCCGTTCCAGTCGGCGACCGTACCCTCCACCATGAACGCGCAGAAGGCGATCACGCCGAGAAGGTAGACCACCGGGGGCATCCGGCGCCGTGCCGTGCTCCGGCCCCCGGCCGGGCGGCGGGAAGCCCGCACCGGCTCGGGCAGGTAGGAACGGCTGACGAGCGCCGCCACGGGGAGCGCGAGCAGGGCGACCAGGATCAGATGGACCGTGATCGAGAGTCCCGCCGCGATCGCCGCGGTGCCCAGCAGGCCCGCGGCGATCGCTCCCACGCACCAGCCGGCGTGCATGCCGTTCATCAGCGGGCGTCCGTAGGCGCGTTCGACCACCGAGCCCTGCGCGTTCATCGCGACGTCCACCGCGCCGAACGCCATGCCGAACAGGCCGCTCGCGGCCAGGGCGAGGGGGAACGACGGCGCCACCGCGAGCAGCGCCAGGGTGATCGCGGTCAGGGGAGCCGCGACCCGCAGGATGCTCCGGCTGCCGAAGCGTGTCATCACCCCGCGCATCGACTGCATGGTGATGAGCGCTCCCAGCCCCCACACGAGGAGGGTGGCGCCCACCGATGCCGCGGACAGCCCGAGTTTGTCGGAGAGCGCCGGAATGCGCACGGTCATCGATCCGCACAGCAGGCCTGCGAGCACGAATGTGAGAACCGCCCCGGTTCGAGCCGTTCTCAGGTCGCGGGTCATGACTCAATCCCTTCAATAAATGTTTTGACAAACCGGGGAGCGGGCACACCAAAGTCGGTCGCTTTCGCGCGTGCGAAAGCGACCACCAATCTTTGTGAGTGTTTCCCCTGGTCAGGTGAATGATCAGACGGGTGCCCGCCGACCGGCGCGTCGCGGTGCCGGGGTGATCAGGCGGGCAGGGCCGTCAGGCGGGCAGCAGGGCCAGCAGACGTCGTTTCAGGATCTCGATGTGCTCGGCGTCGTAGAGGTCGGGGTCGTGACTCGCCACGTCCCACAGTCCCTCGCAGGCCAGGCGCACGATCTGGGCCGCCTCCGGGTCGGGCTCGCTGTCGAGCCCCTCGCGGTGCCAGCGGGCCATCGCCACCCGAAGCGGGGCCAGAAGGTAGAGGTTGCCGGAGGCCCCGGTCACCACGGCCCAGCGCCGCAGCCTGCCGCTCTGCACGGCGGCGAACGTGGCCGCCAGATAGTTCTTGGTGTAGGTGTCGTGACCCTGAGTCGCGACGAGCTCGTCGAACTCCTCGATCAGCCGCTCGACCATGCCCTTGATCAGGGCTTCCTTCGTGCCGAAGTGGTAGAGCAGGCCGCCCTTACTGCATCCGGCGCGCTCCGCGACGGTCGCCAGGGTGAGAGCCTGGGAGCCCTGGTCGCAGAGCAGATCCTCTGCCGCGTCCAACAGCTCTTCCCGTCTCATGGCAGTTACTGTACCGTCTGGACGGTTCAGTGGTCAACTCCGCGGATCAGGACCTCCACGGGCGCGGATACGCTTGGAAGGTTGACAGCGAGTTGGGGAGGGGAATGCGGCCGTGAAGTCCGCCTATCTCGATCACGCGGCGACCACGCCGATGCTTCCCGAGGCGATCGAGGCGATGACAGCCCAACTCGGCCAGGTCGGCAACGCGTCCTCCCTGCACGCCGCCGGCCGTCGCACCCGCCGGGTCGTGGAGGAGGCGCGGGAGACCATCGCCGCCGCGCTCGGCGCCAGGCCCAGCGAGGTCGTCTTCACCGCGGGCGGCACCGAGGCCGACAACCTCGCCGTCAAGGGCCTGTACTGGGCCCGCCGTGCCGGGGGGGCCGACAGGATCCTGATCAGCGCGGTGGAGCACCACGCCGCCCTGGACCCCGCGCACTGGCTGAGCGCCCACCAGGGCGCGACCGTCGAGCCGCTCGGCGTCGACGAGTTCGGCCGGGTGCACCCGCAGACCCTCCGCAACGCCATCGAGCGCGACCCTGACGGCGTCGCCCTGGTCAGCGTCATGTGGGCCAACAACGAGGTCGGCACCGTCCAGCCGGTCCACGAGCTCGCCGCGATCGCCGGGGAGTACGACATCCCCTTCCACACCGACGCGGTCCAGGCCGTCGGCCAGCTCCCCGTGGTCTTCGCCGACTCGGGGGTCGACGCGCTGACGCTCTCCGGGCACAAGGTCGGCGGCCCGATGGGCGTCGGTGCCCTGCTGCTCGCCCGGGGTGTCGACCCGGTGCCGGTGCTGCACGGCGGCGGCCAGGAACGCGACGTCCGCTCCGGCACGCTCGACGCCCCCTCCGTCGCCGGCTTCGCCACGGCGGTGCGGGCCGCGGTGGCCCGGCAGGCCGAGAACGCGGCCCGGCTGACCGGGCTCCGCGACGACCTCATCCGCCGGGTCCGCCAGGCGGTGCCCGACGTGATCCTCAACGGCGATCCGGTGAACCGCCTTCCCGGCAACGCCCACTTCTCCTTCCCCGGCTGCGAGGGCGACGCCCTGCTCATGCTCCTGGACGCCAAGGGCGTGGAGTGCTCGACGGGCTCGGCCTGCTCGGCGGGGGTGGCGCAGCCCTCCCACGTGCTGCTCGCGATGGGCGCCGACGGGTTCCGGGCGCGTGGCTCGCTGCGCTTCTCCCTCGGTCACACCTCGACCGAGGCGGACGTGGACCGGCTGGCCGATGTCATCGGCCTCGTCGTCGAGCGCGCCCGCCGCGCGGGCCTGAGCTGATCGGTGCCGTACGGGTGTCCTTCGCACGGCCTTAGGGCCTCCCGGCCCGACGAGGTGGGCGCCGGCGCGGGTACGCTCAGGGGGTTATGAGTCTTCGTGTGCTTGCCGCCATGTCCGGTGGCGTCGACTCCGCCGTGGCGGCCGCCCGCATCGCCGAGGCGGGCCATGACGTCACCGGTGTCCACCTCGCCCTCTCCGCCAACCCCCAGTCCTACCGGACCGGCGCCCGCGGGTGCTGCACGGTCGAGGACTCGCGAGACGCCCGCAGGGCCGCCGACGTGATCGGCATCCCCTTCTACATCTGGGACATGGCCGAGCGCTTCCAACGTGACGTGGTCGAGGACTTCGTCAGCGAGTACGCCGCCGGGCGCACGCCCAACCCGTGCCTGCGCTGCAACGAGAAGATCAAGTTCGAGGCGGTGCTCGACCGGGCCCTCGCGCTGGGCTTCGACGCGGTGGCCACCGGGCACCACGCGCGCGTCGCGGACGGCGTCCTGAGCCGCAGCCCCGACCAGGGCAAGGACCAGTCGTACGTCCTGGGCGTGCTCACCAGGGAGCAACTCGGTCACGCGATCTTCCCGCTGGGCGACTCCACCAAGGCCCAGGTGCGCGAGGAGGCCGCGCGGCGCGGCCTCATGGTGGCCGACAAGCCCGACAGCCATGACATCTGCTTCATCGCCGACGGCGACACCCGGGGCTTCCTCGCCGACCGCCTCGGTGCGGAGCGGGGCCCGATCGTCGACGAGTCCGGCGAGGTGGTGGGCGGCCACGAGGGCGCCTACGGCTTCACCGTCGGCCAGCGCAAGGGCCTGCGCATCGACCGTCCGGCCCCCGACGGTCGCCCGCGTTATGTGCTGTCCATCGAGCCGGTCTCCAACACGGTCACCGTCGGCCCGCGCTCGTCCCTCGAGGTCACGACCATCGTCGCGGAGCGGCCGGTCTGGAACGGCCCGGTGGAGGAGCCGCGCGAGCCGCTGGCTTGCACGGTCCAGCTCCGCGCTCACGGCGAGGTGTACGGCTGCCGCGCCCAGCTCTCCGGCGGGGAGGTCCACATCACGCTGGACAGCCCGGCCACCGGGGTCGCGGCGGGCCAGGCGGCCGTGCTCTACCTCGGCGACACCGTGATCGGCTCGGCCACCATCGCCTCGGCCTCCTGAGCCCGCCCGCCGAGCGCGTCCCAGGGCAGTCCCAGGGCAGTCCCAGGGCAGCCCTAGGGCAGGGTGACCGACTCGCCTGACGTGAGGCGGCGCATCTCGGCCTTCTGCTTGTCGGACTCCATCTCCAGCCACATGTCGACCAGGCGGAGCCCGATGTCGTTGAGCAGGCCGTCGTGGGTGGAGAAGGCACGGGCGGGGCGGACCTGGCGGAGATATTCGACCATCTCCGACGCCTTCATCCACGGAGCGTTGGTCGGCACCAGGAGCGTGGGCACCTCGACACCCGGCGGGGTGAACGCGTCACCGGGGTAGAAGACCTCCTCGTCCACCAGGAAGCCGACGTTGCGCACGATCGGCAGGTCCGGGTGGTTGGGGGCGTGCCACTCGCCGACGACCCTCACCCCGAAACCGGCCGTGTCGAAGGTGTCGCCGTGCCGTACGACCTGGATCTTGGCGGGGACGTCGGCGAGCATGGCGGCCACGCCCTCGTTGGTCCAGATCCGCAGGGACGGGTCGGCCTCGGCGGCCCGGCGCAGCCGGTCGGCGTCCACGTGGTCGAAGTGTTCGTGGGTGATGAGCACCGCCCGTGCCCCGTCGAGCGCGGACTCCTCGCTGAAGGAGCCCGGGTCGATCACGAGGACGGAGTCGTCCTTCTCCAGCCGGACACACGCGTGCCCGAACTTCGTGAGTTTCATCAGATACCTCCAGCGTGGATACCCCGAACTTCAGGCCGGGGAGGAAACGCGGCGCGGTACCGCTCGATTCGGTAACCTATTCGACGGTGGCGACAACCAAGCCGCTGTTCACCCGATCAGAAGCATCCTCGCCGCCGGGCTGGCGGAGAGGTGAAACGCCTGTGGAGCTGGTGTAAGACCTCACGGAGAGTCCTTTTCTGGCGGGCGACCGGCGATGAAGCAGGAACCCTCATGGGCGACCGTGGGAATCCCCCTCGTTTACGAGGGGGAGGAAGTCAACTCTTCACTTTATGGGCGGGGCGGATCACGGTGCCGCGGGGGCGGGACACGCGCGGGAGGCTGCCGGGAAGGCGCCGCCCCCCGCGCGGTCCGGTCAGGTGATCACAGGCGGTGCGGTACTGCCGTCACCACCCCACACGTCCTCGTCCTCGGTGAGCCAGGTGGAGCGTTCGCGGTCCTGGTTCCCCTCGCCCGCCGCGCCGCCCATGGGCATGAACGGCATGCCGCCCATGCCCATGCCGCCGCGGCCGTCGACCCGCGGGCCACCGGCGGCGCCGAATCCGCCGCCGGTCCCGGTGGTGCCACCGGCGCCGACCCAGGAAGTCGGCCCGGCGGGGCCGTTCTGGCCGAACGTGGTGGGGCCCGCGCCCCCTCCGCCGCCCCCGGAGTAGGTAGGCAGGCCGGTGCCGGTGCCGGTGCCGGTGCCGATCCCGGGACCGAGTCCCGTGCCGGGGCCGAGACCGGTGCCGGGCCCCGTGCCGGGACCGCCCGGCACGGTGGGCTCGAAACCGGCCAGCTTGGTGTTGCGCGGATCGTTCGGGTCCAGGCCCACGTTCTGGTTGTTCGGGTTCAGGCCCGTCGGGTCGGTGAAGCCGGGCGGGATGGTGCCGGGCCCCGTGCCGGGGCCACCCGTACCGGGACCGCCCGGATAGGCGGGGTTGGAGATGTCCGGGTAGCCGCCGCCCGTACCCGTACCCGGACCGCCCGTACCCGTACCCGGACCGCCCGTACCCGTACCCGGACCGCCCGTACCCGGATCGCCCGTACCCGGGCCTCCCGGGTAGCCGACGCCAGGGAAGCCGGGCAGGGTTCCGGTGCCGGGGTAACCGGCACCCCCTCCGGGGTAACCACCCCCTCCGGGGTAACCACCCCCTCCGGGGTAACCACCCCCGCCGGGGTAGCCGCCTCCACCGGGGAACCCTCCCCCGCCGCCCGGGTAACCCCCGCCGCCGTTGGGATAATTTTGGGTGGTGAGCGGGGGAGTGGTCGGTTCGCTCAGCCGGGGCAGGTCCTTCTCCACGGTCGCGGGGATTTTGTCGTAGAGGACGATCAGCTCCTCGTTGAGCGCCATCAGGTCCTCGCGGGCGAGATCGTTCTCCGACTTGTCGGTGAAGATGATCCCGCCGAACGTCCCCAGGTTGTAGTTGTCGCCGGGCATGATGTCCAGCCCGTCGTCGAACTCGAACCAGCCGCTCCTGGCCGCGTTGTCGATGTAGGAGGGAAGGATCTCCTTGCCGTAGTAGATCAGCGGGGGGCCGAGCTGGCCGCAGCGGCGTGCCAGCTCGTTGACCGTCTTGTGGACGAGCTGGAGCGCCTTCTGCGCCTCGATCGAGGCGTCACCGCTCCATACCTTCGCCAGCTCTCCGGCGACCTCTTTGATCAGGCTGCGACTGCCGTCCAGCATGGTCGTCGCGGAGTTGTAGGCGTGTCCCGCGTCCTCGATGGCCCGCGGGTTGGTGGACTTCAGCAGCTCCCTGATCTCGGTCGCGCTGTAGTCGCGGTAGTGGTCCCGGCTGCCGATCCCCGGGGCGCTCTCCCCGTCGAACTTGATGTGGTGAATCGCGTGGTCGTTGCCCATCGCGTCTCACCCCGCCTTGTTCGTGGTGCTGGCCTGCTCGGCGTCCTCGTAGTTGTAGGCGGCGACCCGCAGCAGGTGGAGCGCCGCCCGGTACTTGACGATCGTGTCCTGATAGACGGTGCCGATTTTCAGGTGGGCCTTCTGCGTGACCCTGGCGACGTCCTTGGCGGTGTCCCAGGTGCCGATCTGGGCCTCGGTCAGGTTGGTCAGGGACCGCATGTCCTGCAGCGATCCCTCGTTCGAGCTCTCCAGGCGTTCGAGGTCCTCCTCGAGGGCCTGGAGCAGTTTCTTGATCCGGTCGCGCTTGAGGTCGACGGTCGGGCGGTCCTTGTTGAGGCCTGGCCAGACCGGACCTTCTTCCTCGGGAGGTGGCATGCCTCTTCTCCCCGTTACTGAGGGGCCGCGGCACCGCGCCGCGACCCGATCGGTTCTCCCCGTCGCGGAGAGGGCCGCGGCACCGCCGTGGCCCACCCGGTTTCTGGGATCAGCGTCCGTCGAACATCGTGACGTTGACCTTCTCGGTCATCGCGAAGTTCTCCCTGCCGATCTCGATGACGCCACCGAGGCGCTGGAGCAGCGCGGCCATCCGGCCGGACGCCGCGTCCCACTGGGCGCGGGCGCCGTAGTAGGCCGTGCGCGCGTCGCCCTCCCAGTCACCGAGCAACCGGTCGAGGTCCCCTTCCAGGTTCTGGAGGGTGCCTTCCAGCATCTGCCACTGCCGGGCGAAGTCGCCGGCAGAGCGGTCCATCTGGCCGAAGTCGACAAGAGTGCGGTCGAAGTCGCTAGCCATGGTGATCCCCGTTCCGAATCCGTCAGCTGTTGATGTCGGCCCCGAGCCGCCTCGACACGGCGGTCTGGTTCTCCTGGGCGGTCTCGTAGTTCTTCTGGATGTTCTTGAGCTTGACGGACAGGCCCTCAAGCTCGCGCAGGATGTTGGTCATCTCGGTGCTCCAGGCGTTGAACACGCCGTCGAAGGAGACCGCGGACTGGCCGTCCCAGCCGGAGCGCAGCTCGCCACGGTGGCCTTCGAGCTGGGTCTTGATCTGGTTGATCGTGGTCTTGGCGTCGTCGGTCTTCTGTGACGCCTCGCCAAGCCGCGAATGGTACGCGGAGGTCTTCTGAACCACGTGACACCTCCATGGTGCTCGACTGGCATAGGAGTTTCGATCATTACAAAGTGGACAGCCGTCGCATCTCTCACCAATAACGAACAGATATACCGTTGGTAACGAGGATCACGGTTGCCCCACGGGCACCGGCATTCCCGCCGCCGACCGGCTGAGCGCCGGGCCCTGCGGGATCAGATGCACGATGTGCGCCGGCAGCGGCGCGACGTCGGCGGCGGTGTACCCGAGGCTCGCCAGCGACTCCGTCGCGGTGATCGCGTGCCGCCGCCCCTGGTCGCTGATCAGGAAGACCGAGGTGACCGCGTCCAGCCTGCCGTTCCCCGGCAGCACGCCCACCAGTGACGCGGTGCCCGGCGGGAGCACGACCTGGTCCACCGCGTCCTGGTCGAACCGGCCGGTCGGCGGCGCGGGAATGCGCATGGTGCTGCCCACGGTCAGCCGCGCCCGGGTCGATCCGCGCTCGGTGTCGGCGTAGACCGCGCACACCGGCGAGGCGGGGTCGGGGGCGATGACCCGCGGCATGGCCGTGGGAAGCCCCGCCGGATCGAAGCGGGTGGCCGAGCGCCGCATCCCGTTCGCGGTCGCCGCGTCGATCTCCACGGCGCGCACCGGCGCCCTGCCGTACGCCTTCTTGCTGGCCGGGTCCTGGAGCAGGAGCTCGGCCTGGGCGGTCGTGAGCGCGGCCAGGCCGTCGGGGAGCAGGACGTACCACTTGGCCGCGCCGCCCGACATCGCGCGCACGGTGTAGATCCGGCCCGCGACGGAACGCCTGCCGTCGGGGCCGCGTACCACCCTGCCGCGGGCGGCGAGCGCCGGGGCGCGGAAGTCGGGGCCGATGGGCAGCGCGTTGAGCCAGGCCGCGGGAACCTGCCGGGGTTGTTCCTCGGTCAGCGCCCGCAGGCTCTCCTGCGGCACCCGCATCCGCTGGTCCGACCAGAGCAGCCAGGCCTGCGAGCCCTCCTCCACGACCATCGCGGTGTCCCGCCCGATCGGGGTGCCGCCGACCGCGAACCCGCCGATCAGCGAGGTGTGCGGGGTGCGCGTCCCGGCGGCGTCCACGCCCTCGACCACGCAGGCCGACCAGGGGGCGCGGACCAGCCGCCCGCGGGGCGGCAGGGACTCGGGGGCACCGGGGATGCCGACCAGGAGCCCGCGCGGGAAGCGCGTGAGCGACGCCGTGGAGACCGTGCGGACCGCCACGCCCTGCCCGCCGCCGAGCAGCAGCCGGGCCGAGGTGACGTTGGCGACCGGGATCATCTGGCCCCGCGTCGCGCTGTAGACGAAGGTCGCGCCCGACTCCTCCTCGACGATCACCGTCCCCGGCGCGGTGAGCGCGGTGGCGCCGCCGGGCTTCAGCAGGCCGTAGATGCCGAACGCCACCGCCACCAGCACCGCGACCAGCACACCGCAGAACGTCGCGACGTTGTGCCTGCGCATCGGCGACTCGGGCACGTCGGGTTCGCCCTGGAGCAGGGCCATGCCCAGGCGCTGGGTCATCAGCCGGTGCGCCTGATAGAGATCACGACGGGTCTGCATCCCACCTCCGCCTCGCCGGATGCTCGGTCGCCGACAGCATAGAAGCGTGATCGCCGGGCGGTGCACGGGACGCCGATGGTGAACGGCGGTGATACCGAACGTTTCCGGCCGTCGGCGACCCCGTGAACAGGCTTTCGAGGGGGAGGGGAGGACCGGATCGGGATGGTAGGAGATGTCCGGGAACACGTGATCACGGAGGCCGGATGACCCAGGAGAAGTACGTCACCTCCAAGGCGATCGAGAGCATTCGCAAGGAGATCGAGGAGGACGTCATCCCGAGGATCAGGGAGCTGCGTGCGATGCTGGGCGACACGACGGTCGGATTTCCCGGCTGGGGAGCGGTCGGCGAGCTCGCGGTCGGGATGCGCTACCGGGAGGTCCAGCGGGACGTCGGGGAGAAGTTCGACGACGCGGTGGAGGTGCTGGAGTCGTGGACGGTCGCGCTGACCACCGCCCGCGTCAACTGGCGGACCGCGGAGGACGACAGCACCGTCGTGTACCAGTGAGCCGGTTGTCAGTGAACCAGGGGGAGCCGAGATGACCGCGAGACCGGGTGGGAGGCCGAGCCCGCTGACGGCGGGCAGGAGCGCCAAGGGGGTGATCACGAACTCCACCAAGGTCCTGTCCACCCTCAAGGGCGGTGCCAGGCTGGCGCCCACGGCCTGGGCGGGCGTGGCGATCGCGAGCACCGCCGTGGCGAACGTGCCGGGCATGGCCGACGCCTACAACAACTGGGAGTCCGTTCACTCGCGCCTGGACACCGCGGTGAAGAGCTACGTCGCCATCCTGCTCACCAAGGAGAAGGAGGGCTGGATCGCCGACGACAGGGAGGCGTTCGACGACGCCGTCCAGCGAATGCAGGAGGCCCTGGAGAGCCTGCGCGCCTACGTCAAGAACGTCGCCGGGATCGTCGACGAGCTGGGGGACGCCTACCGCGCGTACTGGCTCGCCATCGCCAAGATCGCGGCCACCCTGCTGGTCCTCGCCACGATCGCGGCGGCCATGCTGGCGACCCCGTACGCGGCCAACGCCATGGTCAACCTGAAGATGCTGGGCACCCTGGCCAGCCAGGTCATCGCCGTCTCGACCGGGGCGCTGGGCAAGCTCGTCGCCTCGGTGGCAGGGAGCATGTCGGTGTACTTCTCCGGCAAGGCGTGGGTCCAGTCGTTCAACCTGGAGCCCACCGGCTCGGCCAAGGTCGACTTCACGAAGGCGAGGATCGACCCCTCGCTCCTGCCGTACCGGCAGGAGCCCGCCGTCGCCCCCGGCCAGGCGCCGCAGTTGCCCAAGGGCGGGACGTTCGAGTGGCTGTCCCCCAAGAAAGAGATGCCGGAGCCGTACAAGTGAGCGACCTCATCCCCGAGAACCCGCACCTGGGAAACCCCGAGAACCTGCGCCTGGAGGACCTGGACGCCGTCGTACGGCAGAGCGAGGAGACGCTGCGGCGGCTCGGCGGGGTCTTCGGCGAGCTGGAGACCGTCACCGGCGAGGGGTCCGGCGCCAATGGCCTGGCCCGTGCCCTGGTGGACGGCGCCGGGCGGATCAAGGAGATCACCCTTGAGCCGCGCATCATGCGCCTGGACAGCCAGGCCGTCGCCGAGGCGGTGACCGAGGCGGTCCGCGCCGCCCAGGAGGCCGCCGGGCGCGCGAACGAGGAACTGCTCCGCGCCGCCACCGGTGGCGACCCGCTCCCGCTGGACATGGCCGACGCCCGGCGCCGTTTCGAGGACATCGGCCAGGATCTGGTCCGCACCCTGGACGACCTGGGACGAGACTGACCGTGCCGTCCGGGCGGGACCCGGACGGCACGGGCTCCTGACCGGGGGACCCCGGTCAGCCCGACAGGCCCCTGACGGCCGCGTACACGTCCATCACCCCGAGCGCGAGCGGGAGCAGGGCCAGGATCAGGCAGAACTCCACGATGTCCCCCGCGCGTCCCCAGAACGGGGAGGGGCGCCGCTGCGGGAGGAACAGCGCCATCCCGCCCGCCAGCGCCGCCGCGCACACCAGGCCGATCGTCACCGCGAAGGCCGAGTCGGGCACGGTGAACGCCACGCCCAGGGTCAGCGCCAGCAGCCCGGCCAGTCCCGAGCCGAGCAACCAGAGGCGCTGACCGGTCCCCTGGAAGACGCGGGCGCGCATCAGCAGCGCCAGCGAGAGCGTGACCAGGGTCGCGGGGGCGGTCCACCCGCTCGCGGTGAGCAGGACCGGCAGCGTGCCCAGCGCCACCAGGGCGACGCCCGCGGTCAGGCCGGTCGCGAACCGCTCGGCCTCCGTCGCGCGCCGCCGGATGTCCGCGCCGTCGATGTCGTCGGTGTCGCCGCGCAGTTCCTCGGCGTTGGCGGGCAGCGTGGGCAGCGGGAGCCGCGCCAGCCGGAAAGACGTCGTCGGGATGAGGGGGGCGCAGGCCAGGGTCACCGCGGCGGCCAGCGCGGCCACCCCGGCGGCGGGCGCCCCGGTGAACATGACGACCGCCGAGCAGATCGTCCCGATCACCGCGGCCAGCCCGACGCCGAAGAAGTTGGGCAGTCCCTCGGCGACGACCCAGCCGGTCACGGTGGCGACCAGCGCGGTCACCGCGAACCCGGCCAGCAGGTTGGGCGCCCCGAACACGGCGGGACCGGCGGGGGGAGCCGGTACGCAGGCCCCGGCCAGGAAGGCGTGCGGCAGCGCGGTGTAGCCGATGGTCGCACCGGCCCGGCCGTCGCCCACGGCCCTGGAGAGCACGGCGCTCGCCACGACGGCGAGGATCGCGCACGCCCCGGCGAAGGCGACGACCGGCCCCCAGGGCGGCCCGCTCGCCACGAGCACCGCGAACGCGGCGACCATCGACAGCGCCGCGGTGCCCAGCCCCACGCCCCTGGTGTGCGCGGCCCCCCAGCGGCCGCTCCGCTCCTTGACGCCGGTCGCCACGGTGTCGGCGACGTCGTCGAAGATCGCCTCGGGCAGCTGGGACGAGAGGGGAAGCAGGTAGAGGACCTCGCCGTCCCTGATGCCCAGCTCGGACAGGCTCGCGCCCGAGGGCATGGGGGCCGCGCCGATCCGCTGGAGCCCCCAGCCGCCGGCGGGCGCGATCTGCTCGGCGCTCTCGCCGGTGGCGGCGAGCAGATCGGGCAGCAGGTGGGAGAGGGGGAGGTCCGCGGGCACCGCCAGGTCGACCCGGCGGCGCGGGGTGACGACGGTGATGCGGCACAGGGGGATTGCGGTCACCTGGTTCACAGGGCGCATGGTAGCCACCCCCGCGATCACCCGGCACCCGTCGGGGTCGCGAGGCGCACGGTGTTCACCGCGCGATCACCCGGCGCTCATCCGGTCCGAGGTGCATGGCGTTCACCGCGCGATCACCCGGCGCTCATCCGGTCCGAGGTGCATGGCGTTCACCGCGCGATCACCCGGCGCTCATCCGGTCCGAGGTGCATGGCGTTCACCGCGCGATCACCCGGCGCTCATCCGGTCCGAGGTGCATGGCGTTCACCGCGCGATCACCCGGCGCTCATCCGGTCCGACGTGCATGGCGTTCACCGCGCGATCACCCGGCGCTCATCCGGTCAGCGGGGCGCGGGGATCCACCTCCGCGATCACCCGGTATCGGTCCCGAGGCGTTCTCGAAGATTCCGTCGAACCCGGGGGACGGTTTCGCTACGGTACTCCGGACTGGACAATATTTGCTTAACTCACATCGGGGGCGAAGTGGGCATCGTGGTCGTCCGGCGTCCCGAGCGGCGTCCACCTCCGGCGGCGCCGCGCGGTGAGATCCTCCTGGAGTCGCCGCCCGAGATCCCGGAGACCACCTCGGCGGGGTTCACGCAGGTGCTCATGTACCTGCCGATGGTGGCCGGCGGCGCCGCGATGGGGCTGATGTTCGCCGGTGGCGGCGGCGGGAACCCGATCATGTACGTGGCCAGCGGCATGTTCGCGCTCTCCATGGTCGGCATGACCGTCGGCCAGATGGGCCGGGCGGGCGGGGAGCGCAAGCAGCGGCTCAACGGCCTGCGCCGCGACTACTTCCGCTACCTGTCCCAGACCCGCGCCAAGGTCAGGCGCGCGGCGGCCAGGCAGCGCGAGGCGCTCAACTGGAACGGCCCCGACCCCGACGCCCTCTGGGCGATCGCGCTGAGCGCCCGCCTGTGGGAGCGGCGGCCCTCGGACGCCGACTTCGGCGCCGTCCGGGTAGGCACCGGCTCCCAGCGCCTGGCCGTCCAGCTCATACCGCCGGAGTCCAAGCCGGTCGAGGACCTGGACGCCATGTCCGCCGGGGCGCTGCGCCGCTTCGTCCGCGCCCATTCGACGGTGGCGGACCTGCCCATCGCCATCTCCCTGCACTCCTTCGCCAGGATCAGGCCCACCGGCCCGGAGTCGGCCGTCCGCGACATGGTCAGGGCGCTCGTCGGCCAGCTGGCCGTCTTCCACTCGCCGGACGAGCTCAGGATCGCGGTGTGCGCGTCCAAGGAGTGGATGGCCCACTGGGAGTGGATCAAGTGGCTCCCGCACGCCCTGCACCCGCACGAGGCCGACGCCGCGGGGCCCGTCCGCCTCATGACCGACGACCTGGGCGAGCTCGACCGGCTGCTGGGCGCCGACTTCAAGAACCGGGCCCGGTTCAAGCCGGGTGTCTCCGCCGAGGCGCTCCCGTACCACGTCGTGATCATCGACGGCGGGCACGTCCCGCAGGACTCCCCGCTGGGCGCCGACGCGATCGAGGGGGTCACCCTCATCGACCTCGACGGGACCACCACCCCGGCGGGCGAGAAGACGATGCTCAGGCTGCGCGTCACCGAGGACCTGTTCAGCCGGGTCACCACCGACCAGGCGGGCAAGGAGGTCGTCACGCCGCTCGGCAGGCCCGACCGGTTCTCGTACCTGCAGGCCGACGGGCTCGCCAGGCGGCTGGCCCCGCTGCGCGGCTCCCCGGCCGGAGCCGGGGGCGGTGACGCGCTCGCCGCCGACACCACGCTGGCCGAGCTGCTGGGGCTTGGCGACGCCGCGGGGCTGGACCCGGCGCTGCTCTGGCGTCCCAGGGCGCCGCGCAACCGGCTGCGGGTGCCGATCGGCGTCGGGACCGACGGGCGCCCGGTCGAGCTGGACATCAAGGAGTCGGCGCAGGGCGGCATGGGCCCGCACGGCCTGGTCATCGGCGCCACCGGCTCCGGCAAGAGCGAGCTGCTGCGCACGCTGGTGCTCGGGCTCGCCGTCGCGCACTCGTCGGAGGTCCTGAACTTCGTGCTCGTCGACTTCAAGGGCGGCGCGACCTTCCTGGGCATGGACTCCCTGCCGCACGTCTCGGCCGTCATCACCAACCTCGCCGACGAGCTGCCGCTGGTCGACCGCATGCACGCCGCCCTGCACGGCGAGATGGTACGGCGCCAGGAGCTGCTCCGCGCCGCCGGGAACTACGCCTCGTTGCGCGACTACGAGCAGGCCAGGGAACAGGGGGCCGACCTGCGCCCGATGCCCACCCTCTTCGTGGTGCTGGACGAGTTCAGCGAGCTGCTGTCGGCCAAGCCCGAGTTCATCGAGCTCTTCGTGATGATCGGCCGTCTCGGCAGGTCCCTGGGGGTGCACCTGCTGCTGGCCTCGCAGCGGCTGGAGGAGGGCAGGTTGCGCGGCCTGGACACCCACCTGTCGTACCGGATCGGCCTGCGGACCTTCTCGGCGATGGAGAGCCGGGTGGTGCTCGGCGTGACCGACGCCTACGAGCTGCCCTCGGCGCCGGGCAACGCCTTCCTGAAGTTCGACACCACCGGCATGGTCCGCTTCAAGGCCGCGTACGTCTCCGGGCCCTACACCCCCGAGCGGCGGGTCGTGCGGCACGAGCGGGCCGAGGGGCGGCAGATCGTCCCGTACGGTCCCGCCTACATCGCGCCTCCCGTCCAGGCAGAGCCCGAGGAGGAGCCGGAGACCGTCAGCGCGGGGCGCGACACGCTGCTCGACGTCGTGGTCCGCAGGCTGGGCGGGCAGGGCCCGCCCGCGCACCGGATCTGGCTGCCGCCGCTGGCCGAGCCGCCCTCGCTGGACCAGCTCCTGCCGCCCCTGTCCGTCACCCCGCAGCACGGGCTGACGACCGCGCACTGGCAGGGACGCGGGGGGCTGCACGCGCTGCTCGGCGTCGTCGACCGTCCCTTCGAGCAGCGGCGCGACCCGTACTGGCTCGACCTGTCGGGCGCCGCCGGGCACCTGGCCGTGGCCGGCGGCCCGCAGAGCGGCAAGAGCACCGTGCTGCGCACGCTGATCGCCGGTCTCGCCCTCACCCACACCCCCGCCGAGGTGCAGTTCTACTGCCTGGACTTCGGCGGCGGCGCCCTCGCCTCGCTGGAGGGCCTGCCGCACGTCGGCGGGGTGGCCAACCGGCTGGACACCGACAGGGTCCGCCGTACCGTCGCCGAGGTCACCACGCTGCTCGCGCGGCGAGAGCGCGAGTTCGCCGAGCGGGGCATCGACTCGATCACCACCTACCGGCGCCAGATCGCCGCGGGGACCGTGGACCCCGGCGGCTTCGGGGACGTCTTCCTCGTGGTCGACGGCTGGCTCACGGTCCGCCAGGAGTTCGAGTCGCTGGAGCCCACGATCACCGAGCTGGCCGCCCGCGGCCTCAGCTACGGCATCCACGTGGTCGCGGCGACCAACAAGTGGTCGGAGTTCCGGCCGTCCATCCGCGACCTGTTCGGCTCCCGGGTGGAGCTGAGGCTGGGCGACGCCTACGAGTCCGAGGTGAACCGCAGGACCGCGATGGCGGTTCCCGAGGGCGTGCCGGGGCGCGGCCTGACCCGCGACGGCCTGCACTTCCTGAGCGCGCTGCCCCGCGTCGACGGCGGCGACCAGAGCGACGACCTAGCCGTCGCCACGCGGGCGATGGTCGAGTCCGTCGCCACCGCCTGGCAGGGCCCGCCCGCCCCCAGGGTGCGGCTGCTGCCCGCCGTCCTCGCGCCGGAGAGCCTGCCGGGCCCCGAGGAGACCGGCGCGCGCATCCCGCTGGGCATCGACGAGAGCACCCTCTCGCCGGTGCTCGCCGACTTCGACGCCGATCCCCACCTGGTCATCATCGGCGACAACGAGAGCGGCAAGTCCAACCTGCTGCGCCTGGTGGCCGAGGGCGTCGTGGCCCGCCACGAGCCCTCGCAGGCACGCCTCGTCGTCATCGACTACCGCCGCTCGCTGCTGGACGCCGCCTACACCGAGCACCGCATCGGGTACGCGGCCTCCTCGACCGCCGCCACCGAGTTCATCGGCGAGATCAGGGAGTCACTGATCAAGAGGCTCCCCCCGGGGAACCTCTCGCCCGAGGAACTGCGGTCGCGCGGCTGGTGGAAGGGGGCGGACATCTACATCGTGGTCGACGACTACGACGTGGTGGCCTCGGGCGCCAACCCGCTCGGCGCGCTGCTCGACCTGCTGCCCCAGGCCCGCGACATCGGCCTGCACCTGGTGCTGGCCCGCGCGATGGGCGGCGCGGGACGGGCCATGTTCGACCCGGTGCTCCAGCGGCTCAAGGACATGGCCACCCCGGCCGTCATGATGTCGGGCCACAAAGACGAGGGCGTGCTGTTCGGGGTGCGCCCGCACGCGCTGCCGCCGGGACGCGCCTATCTCTCCGACCGGAGGAACGGCGTGCGTCTCATCCAGACCGCGTTCGTCGCCCAGCCCGAGCCCGAGAAGTGAACATGGTCTACACGGTGGCCTGGGTCTGGGCCACCGCGGGCATCGGGGCGGCCGTGCAGAAGCAGATCATGGACAGGTTCCTCAAGGGCCGCGCGATCCTGCAGATGAAGATCTTCAAGATCAGCGTCGAGAAGATCATCTATAACTCGTTCTACTACCTTGGCGACAGCCTGGCCTACGCGGGCGGCCAGCAGGCGCTCCAGTGGAGCATCTTCGAGCTCGCCGGGGTCAAGAAGGACCTCACCGGCAACGACGTCACCGGCGCGGGCGAGAACTTCAAGCAGTTCGGCCGGGGCTTCGCCAGCAACATGGCCTTCAACGGCGCCTACGACCTGACCAAGATCGGCCCCTGGGGCAAGGCGTTTCCCAGCGATGCGGCGGGCAACCTGATGTCCCGGCTGGTCGGCTCGGGGATGTACACCGTGGCGGACAACACCCTCCAGGGAGATCCCGCCCTCCCCACCTGGGAGCAGTGGATCTCCAAGATCATCGTGCACGGCTCCCGCACGGCCAAGCCGCCTGCCTGACCGGGGCGGCGCACTTCCCGTACCCCTTTCCCGTACCTCCGGAAGTCCGGCCCCGGGCCTTTGCCCGGGGCCGGACCCCGTCGTCGGGGCCGGCCGGTGAACCGGCCGGCGGTCAGCTCCTGAAGGAGTCCTCCAGGAGCGAGTTCAGCAACGCGCCGGTCTGCTCGGCCGCGTCCCTGGTGGCCTCGCCCGAGGCCTCCAGGATCGCCTCCGCGAGGGCCTCGGAGCCCAGGCGGAGGGCGCGCGGGTCGATGCGGAGAGCCGCCAGCGCGCCGCTGGCCAGTACCTCCACCGACACGTGGCCGCCGGCCGACTCGCCGCGCCCCCTGGCCTCGGCCAGGCTCTGGCCGACCTCCTCCATCCGGGTCGTCTGCTCCTCGATCACCGCGAGAAGCCGGTCCGTCTCCGGATCACCGGTCGGTGATTACGGCCCGCCGGACATGCCCGGCACGCTCTCCCGATCGCCGCGCATTACTTGCAACTCCCCCAGTCGATGGAGGAGGAACCGCTGGGGCTGCCACCGTTGAAGCGCACGCACTTGCCCTGGGCCGACAGGACGACCGGGCCCGCGTAGTACTCGTAGTTGCCGCGGTCGCTCTTGGACGGACCACCCTGCACCTCGAGGGTGGCCCAGAGCGGGGACGCGACACCCACGTCCGCGCTCTTCATGGTGACCACGCAGGTGTTCTTCGTGACTCTGTTGAAGAGCTGGTAGACGGTGCCGCCCTTGAACGGGACCTGTCGCTGCACCGAGTAGTTCAGCCCGCAGACCTTCTCCGGGGTGTAGGGGTTGGTGCGCTGTACCGGCGGCGGGGACGACGAGGGCCGCGCGAACGTCGGCCTGGGCGTGGTGGGCCGCACTGTCGGCTTGCTCGTCTGCGTGGGTCTGACCGTCTGCGTGGGCTTGCTCGTCTGCGTGGGTCTGACCGTCTGCGTGGGCCTGCTCGTCTGCGTGGGTCTGACCGTCTGCGTGGGCCTGACCGTCTGCGTGGGCTTGACGGACGGTCTGACCGGAGTCGGGGTGGGAGTCAGGCCGGGAGTTCCCTGGGGCAGGGTCGGCGTGGGGGTCGGAGTCGGCCCCGGGGTGCCCGGCGGGCCCGGGGTGGGGGTGGGGCTCGGGACCGGGGTCGGCGTCCCGGTCGGAGGCTGCTCGGGCTCGACGGTCAGGGACGGGGACGGGGACGGCGTCGGCGTCGGCTGGACCGCCGACGTGGACGACGCCGCGGCGGAGGGTACCCCGGCCGTGGGCGTCGGCACCGCGGGCGCGGTCGGAACCGTGGTGAGCGGCGCCGTCGGCACCGGCACCGGAGTGCTGGTGTACGCGCCGATGGTCGGGACCTGGGGCAGGCCGGTGGGGGCGTCGCTGGGCAGCTGCAGCGGCCCCACCTCCGCGACCTGGGGGTCGGGCGTCGTCCCCCAGGGCACGGTCACCTTGCCCGAGGGGTCGTCCCCGGTGTTCTGCACCGGGTCCTGCCCCTGCGGCTCGTCCCGTGACTGGTCCGCCAGCCCGAGCGAGACCTCGGGCATCGCGCCGTTGGCGGAGGCCCGCTCCAGCTCGCTCAGGGCGGTGTACCGCCCGGCGGCCCACAGCCCCAGTCCGGAGAGCAGGACGATCACGCCGACGCAGGCGGCCAGCGCCATCGAGAAGTTGCCCGTCCTCGGACGGTTCCCGGCGGCCTTCGCGGGCGCCGGGGCCGGGGTTTCGGGAGCGGGGGACGCGCCTCGGGGAAGCTGCGGGGCTCCCCAGACCGACGTCGCGGGCTCCGCCTGTCGCGGTACGGCCGCGCCGGGGGCGTTCCCGTCCGGCGGGGAGCCGTCCCCGCGCGTGGCCCCCGTGACGTCCTTACCCGGCCGCGCCTCCACGCCGCCACCCGCCCCGATGTCCGTTCCGGTACCGGAGACGAGGCCGGGGAGGGGAAGGGGCGCGGGATCGGCGGCGGCGCCGGGGAGGGGAGCCGGCGCGTCCGGCGCCTCGGGATCACCGAGCAGGCGCAGCATGGCGGCCTTGGCGTCCGGGCGCTCCTGCGATCGCTTGTCCAGGCAGGAGACGAGGACGGGCCGGAGCTCCGCGGGCAGGCCGGTCAGGTCGGCGGGGCCTTCCAGGACCCTCTCCGGCCGGCCGCCGAAGGGCGGCCGCCCGGTCGCGGCGTAGACGACCGTGGCCGCCCAGGCGAAGAGGTCCGCGGGCCTGCTCGCCTCCGGCGCCGAGGGGACGGCGGGGGTGGAGGAGGCGACTTCCTCGCGGATGTGCTCGGGAGCGCGGTAGTCCGGCTCCCGCTCGCCCGTGACGGGGTCGAGCCCGATGTCGAAGACGCGGGGACCGCCCGGGCCGAGCAGCACGGTGTCCGGGGTGAGCGACCCGTGGGCGAGGCCGGACAGGTGGAGGGCGGTCAGCGCGGTGAGCGTGCCGACGGCGAACCGCTCCAGCGCGTCACCGGTGAGCGGCCCGCCCTCGGCGACCGCCTGCCGCAGCGTGGGTCCCTCGACGTGCTCGCGGACCACGTACGGGCGGTCGTCGAACCAGCCGACCTCCAGCAGCCTGGCGGTGTGCGCCCCGGAGGCGCGCTTGGCGGCGTGCAGCTCGTTCGTGATCCGCTCCCGCACCCGGGGGTCGGGGGCCTCCGGCTCGGCGGCCAGGAGGCGGATGACGCGGATGGTGTCGTCGTCGGGAAGATGTCCCAGGTAGACGGCGTGTCCTGGATCCGGGTCGAGCCGGCCGGCCAGGATGTACACACCGATACGCTTAGGATCTTCAGGCAGTAATGGGTGCAAATACCCCATTGCATTCCTTCCAGCACAGCTGTCAATAAAGCCGCTTTAAGCTAATCGGGCACCATCCAACCAAATTTGACGCACTAGATCGTGTTTTTAATACGTTTGTCATGTTTGGTTCTCGGTAGAGCCGGGCCGCCAGCCCCTCCGGCGCCCCATCGGGACGGCGACGCCCGCCACGGTGACCAGGACGCCCACGACGAGCGATCCCAGCGCGACCCAGAGCGAGATCGAGATGGCCCGGGAATCCTCGGGAGGCGCCGGCCGCACCGCGTTCCCCGGCAGCGGGGCCGCCTGGCGCGGCGCGAGCGCCACCTGCTCGGACGGCAGGATCGCCGAGACCGCCAGCAGCGGGTTGACCATTCCCGCCCCGGTGCCCGCCCCCGAGCCGCCGTTGGCGGTCAGCTCGACGCGCCGCCGTACCCGCACGTTGTCCAGCCCCGGGTGGCGGGCGCGGACCAGCGCGACCACCCCGGCCACGTACGGGGCGGCGAAGCTGGTGCCCTCCAGGTTCTCCCGGTAGGCCCGCCCGGCCCAGGTGCTCGTGACGTTCCGGCCGGGGGCCAGGACGGAGACGGGGGTTACGGCGTTGGACGAGTCGGCCCTCGCCCCGTCGGGACCGGCGGCCCCGACCGAGAGGACCCCCTCGTAGGCGGCCGGGTAGGCGGGCCCGGGGGTGCCGTCCTCCTTCTGCACGTTGCCGGCCGCGGCCACCACGACCGCGTCCATGGCGAGGGCGTAGGTGACCGCGTCGCGCAGGTCGGCATGGTCGCGCGCCTCGACCGACACGTTGATCACGTCGGCGCCCAGCTCGACGGCCCGCACGATGGCCAGGGCCAGCCGGCCCACGTCGCCGGTGCCGTCCGAGGTCTGCTTGATGGAGATCAACCTCGCCTGCGGCGCGACCCCGGTGAAGGGCACCCCCTTCATCTCGGCCGCCGCGATGATGCCCGCCACCGCCGTACCGTGGCCGAGGCAGTCGCGGGCTCCGGTGGCGGTCAGGTCGATCGACCGGGTCCTTCTCAGCTGGGGGTGCGTGGTGTCCACCCCGCTGTCGACGACCGCGACGGTCACCCCGGCCCCCTTGGTCAGCTCCCACACCTCGGGGAGGCTGAGCCGCCGCTGGGCCCAGGACTCCCCGATGCTGGTCGTGCCGCGCCCGGGATTGCACCTGACCGGCGCTGTGCCCGTCCCCGCTGCGCCCGCCTTCACCGTCGAGGCGCTTCCCGCGCTTCCCGCGTTCACCGTCGAGACGGTTCCCGAGGTCCCCGAGCCCGTCTCCGCTCGCGCCTCCACCTTGGCCACGGCCGGTGGTGCCGCGATCGCCGCGAGCACCAGCACCGTGACGAGCATCCGACCGATCACGAAACGCCCCCAGAACGACCCGGAACAAACGGTCCCCGAGCGAAACGGCCCCCACGCCGAGACGCCTCCGGAGCGAGAAGACCCCAGAAACGGGTGAATACCGGGCAGCACCCTACTCAGCTTGATCGCGTGCCGTCACGGCGCGGCGGGATTCTCCCGGACGGAGGCGCGACCCGGCGGTCATAAGCTGGCGTGGGCGGGCGAGCCGGACAGGCGCCGGTGGGTCCCGCCCACGTCCCGACGCGAACCGACGCGAACCGACGCGAACCGATGTGAGACCAGGAGCAGGCTTGAGCCAGTACCCATGGGGCGAGGCGACCGCGACCGGCATCGGGTCGCATCCGGGGGAGGACCACGCGGAGGCGGTCAGGGTCGCCTTCGGCGAGTCGCCCGCGCTGCCGTACCTGCCCGAGCTTCCCGCCCGCGGCGTCGGCGCCGACATGATCGGGCGCACCGCGTCACTCCTGCTGGAGCTGCCCGTCGAGGTGCAGCCGTCGGGCTGGCGGTTCGCCGACAGGCCGGGCCGCGACTTCAAGCGCGCCCGCGACCATCTCGTCCGCGACCTCGACGGGCTGGAGGAGGTGGCCCAGGGGTACGAGGGGCCCTTCAAGATCCAGGTGTGCGGGCCGTGGACGCTGGCGGGGGCGATCGAGCTCCGGTACGGCGACAAGACGCTCGCCGATCCGGGCGCGGTGCGCGACCTGGTGGACTCCCTGACCGAGGGGCTCGCCGCGCACGTCGCCGACGTGCGCCGCAGGGTGCCCGGCGCCTCGCGGATCGTGGTCCAGATCGACGAGCCGGGGCTGCCTGGCGTCCTCATGGGCACGGTGCCGACCGCCTCGGGCTTCGGGCGGCTCGCCGCCGTCGACCGCCAGATCGTCGCCGACCGGCTCGGGGCGGTGCTCCCCGAGGGGACGTTCACGGTCGTGCACTGCTGCGCCCCCGGGGTGCCCTTCGGGGTGCTGCGCACGGCGGGCGTGGGAGGCGTCTCGCTGGACGCCCACCTCATGAGGAGGCGCGACGAGGACGCGATCGGCGAGACCGTCGAGGCCGGTACCGCCCTGTTCCTCGGTGTCGTGCCGGGAGCGGACACCAGGCTCCCGGACGTCGACGTGGTCGCCGAGCCCGCCGTCGGGCTCTGGCGCCGCCTCGGCTTCCCCGCCTCGACCCTGGCCTCGCAGGTCGTGCTCACCCCCGCCTGCGGCCTGGCCGGCGCCTCGCCCGCCTACGCCAGGACGGCCCTGGCCACCTGCCGCAAGGCCGCCCGCGTCCTGCAGGACGACCCCGGCGAGTGATCACCTACGACCCCCACGCGGTGCTCGTACCGCGTGGGGCCGGTGCCGTACGGGAGCGGCGAGGGCTTGCCCAACTCGGAGCAATGGCGGGATCACATTGTCGGTGCTCGAAGATACGTTTGTCCTGGGCCACGACGATGGGAGAGACGGGCGATGGGCGCTGAGGTCGAAGGTGTGCCGGTGTCGGCGCTGGAGCGGCACGCGGAGCTGACCGAGCTGGTCGAGGAGGCCAACTGGCGTTACCACGTCCTCGACTCGCCCACCGTGAGCGACGCCCAGTACGACGGGTGGATGCGCGAGCTGCGCGAGCTGGAGGAGGAGAGTCCGACCCTCCGCACGCCCGACTCGCCCACCCAGAAGATCGGCGCGCCGATCTCCAGCGACTTCACCCCGGTCAAGCACCTGCAGCGGATGGAGAGCCTCGACAACGCCTTCAACGCCGACGACCTCGCCTCCTGGCAGGCGAGGGCCGAGCGGCTGGCCGAGCGCGACCCCGCGCCCTACCTGTGCGAGCTGAAGATCGACGGCCTGGCGATCGCGCTGCTCTACGAGAAGGGCCGCCTGACCAGGGGTGCGACCAGGGGCGACGGCCGCGTCGGCGACGACGTGACGGCCAACGTCCGCACGATCGCCAACGTCCCGCACCGCCTGACCGGCGACGACGTGCCCGACGTGGTGGAGGTCAGGGGCGAGGTCTACATTCCCGTCGAGGAGTTCGAGAAGCTCAACGAGCAGCTGGTCGAGGCGGGCAAGGCGCCGTTCGCCAACCCGCGCAACTCCGCCGCGGGCTCCCTGCGGCAGAAGGACCCGCGCGTCACCGCGCAGCGGCCGCTGTACATGATCGTTCACGGGGTCGGCAGGTGGGAGGGCGCCACCGCGCCCCGCACCCAGTCGGAGGTCTACGAGCGGCTGAAGGGGTTCGGCCTGCCGGTCAGCGACCTCTACAAGGTCGTCGACGACCTCGACGGCATCAACGACTTCATCGAGTTCTACCGCGAGCACCGCCACGACCCGGCCTACGAGATCGACGGCGTCGTGGTCAAGGTCGACCGCATCGAGCTGCAGAACAACCTGGGCTCCACCAGCCGGGCCCCGCGCTGGGCGATCGCCTACAAATACCCGCCGGAGGAGGTCAACACCAAGCTCCACGACATCCAGGTCGCGGTGGGCCGCACCGGCCGGGTCACGCCGTACGGCGTGATGGAGCCGATCGTCGTGGCGGGCTCGACGGTCGAGAGGGCCACCCTGCACAACGCCTCCGAGGTGGCGCGCAAGGGCGTGCTGATCGGCGACACCGTGGTGCTGCGCAAGGCGGGCGACGTCATTCCCGAGATCGTCGGCCCGGTCGCCGACCTGCGCGACGGCACCGAGCGCGAGTTCGTGATGCCGGAGCGCTGCCCGGAGTGCGACACCGAGCTGGCGTACGAGAAGGAGGGCGACGCCGACCTGCGCTGCCCCAACACCAGGGCGTGCCCCGCCCAGCTCCGCGAGCGCATCTTCTTCGCGGCCGGGCGCAGGGCGTTCGACATCGAGGGGCTGGGCTACGTGGCGGCCACCGCGCTGACCCAGCCGCTGCCGCCGCAGGAGCCGCCGGTCCGCACCGAGGCGGACCTGTTCGACCTGACGATGGAGCAGCTGCTGCCGATCAGGTCGGTGGTCCGCGACCCCGACACCGGCCTGCCGAAGACCGATCCGGAGAGCGGCGAGCAGAAGGTCGTCACCTTCTTCGCCAACCAGAGCGGCGAGCCGAGCAAGAACGCCGAGAAGATGCTGGAGCAGCTGGAGAAGGCCAAGGACCAGCCGGTCTGGCGGGTGCTCGTCGCGCTCTCCATCCGGCACGTCGGCCCACCGACGGCCCAGGCGATCGCCGACGAGTTCCGCTCGATCCCCGCGATCGCGAAGGCCTCCGAGGAGGAGCTGGCCGCCGTCGAGGGCGTCGGACCGCGCGTGGCCGCGGCGATCCACGACTGGTTTACGGTCGACTGGCATCGGGAGATCGTCGACCGGTGGGCGGCCGCCGGGGTCCGGATGGTCGACGACCCCCCGGCCGACCAGCTCCCGCAGACCCTGGCCGGCCTGACCTTCGTGGTGACCGGCACGCTCGCCGACTTCACCCGCGACGAGGCGGGCGAGGCCCTCGCCGGCCGGGGCGGCAAGGTCTCGGCGTCGGTGTCGAAGAAGACCTCCTTCGTGGTGGTGGGGGAGAACGCCGGTTCCAAGTTCGACAAGGCGGTCAAGCTCGGCGTGCCGATCCTCGACGAGGCCGGCCTGCGGGTTCTGCTGGCGGAGGGGCCCGAGGCGGCGTCGGAGATGACGGTGAGACCCGAGGAGTAGGGGTCGTCTCACCGGTGTCTCGAAGTGCTGTGTCTTGAAAACGTGCGAATTGCTCGTGACGGAACGTGCGCAATCGGTTCCGCGAAGTGGCCCGCAGGCCGTACTCTCCCATAATGAACTAATGGGGGTTTTGTTACTCATGGCCGACCCAACCGACACTCGCGACACCGGACCGCGACCGGGAACGCCCCTGTGGGCCTATCTCGCCGCCGTCATCACGATCGGGTTCACCGCCCTCGTCCTGTCCCTGCTGCGCATAGATGTGGCCGGGGCCGCGGAGCTCGTCCGCAGCCCGCTGTTCTGGATGCTCGCGGCCCTGGTCGTGCTGGGCGAGCTACGGCCGGTGGTGCTGTCGTCGTCGATGACGGTGGGCGGCACCTACCCGTCGACCATGTTCACCTTCGCCGCGCTGCTCCACTACGGCCTGCCGGTCGCCGTGCTGCTGCAGGCGGTCGCCATGGTCGTCAACGGGGCCGTCACCCGCAAGGCGAGCCACCGGGTCATGTTCAACATCGCGCAGGTGACGCTGGCCTGCACCGCGGCCGGGCTGGTGCTCGGGCTGTTCGGCGACCGGTCCGTCACGGGGGCCTCCTGGGTGCCGGACGGCTCGGACCTGCTGGCGATCGGGCTGGCCGGGCTCACCTACTTCGTGGTCAGGGCCCTGCTGGTCTCCGGCGCGGTGGCGCTGCACGAGCGCAGGTCGATCCACCGGGTGATCAAGACCACGATCGGCCACCAGAGCCTCGTCTACGCCGGGCTGCTCGGCCTGGCCCCGCTCGTCGTGGTGGTGATGAACCACTCGCCGGCCCTGGTGCCGCTGTTCCTGGCGCCGATGCTGGCGGTCTACTTCACCGCCACCATGTCGGTCCGCCGCGACCACCAGGCGATGCACGACGTGCTGACCGGGCTGCCCAACCGCAAGATGCTCGTGCTCAGCACGGAGGAGGCGCTCGCCGAGGCGCGGGACGGTGAGCGGGTCGGCCTGTTCCTGCTCGACCTCGACCGGTTCAAGGAGATCAACGACACCCTCGGGCACCCGGTCGGCGACCGGCTCCTGCAACTGGTCGCGCACCGGCTCACCCACAGCGTCCGTCCCGGCGACGTCGTGGCCAGGCTCGGCGGCGACGAGTTCGCCGTCCTGCTGCCCTCGGTCAGGGACGCCGCGGCGGCCAGGGAGGTGGCGGCGCGCCTGCGGGTGGCGATCACCGAGCCGGTCCGGCTGGAGGGCATGAGCTTCGACCTGGACGCCTCGTTCGGCATCGCGATCTACCCCGACCACGCGCCCGACTTCGAGATGCTCCTGCAGCGCTCGGACGTGGCGATGTATCTCGCGAAGGAGGGCAGGACCGGGGTCGAGATCTACGCCGCCGACAAGGACCGGAACAGTCCCGAGCGGATCAACCTCCTCGGCGACCTGCGCAGGGCCATCGACCGCTCCGAGCTGCGGCTGCACTACCAGCCCAAGCTCGACCTGGCCGGAGGGCAGGTGCGGGGGGTGGAGGCGCTGCTGCGGTGGCGCCACCCGGAGCGGGGAATGATCTCCCCCGGCGAGTTCGTGCCGATGGCCGAGCAGTCGTACCTGATGCGCCACCTCACCGGATACGTCATCGACGCCGCGCTGGAGCAGGCCGCCCACTGGTGGCACACCGGTCTGCACGAGCAGATCTCCGTCAACGTCTCGGCCCGCGACCTTCTCGACTGCGCCCTCTCCGACCAGCTGGGAGAGGGGCTGGCGCGCTACCGGCTGCCGCCCAAGGCGATCCAGCTGGAGGTCACCGAGCGCATCCTGATGACCGACCAGGCCTACACCGACGGCGCCGTCCGGGCCCTGACCGCGCTGGGGGTGCCGCTCGCGCTGGACGACTTCGGTACCGGCTACTCCTCGCTGGTCCGCCTGCAGCGCCTTCCGGTCGCCGAGGTCAAGATCGACTCCTCGTTCGTCCGCCGCATGGGCGAGTCCAAGGACGACGAGCGGATCGTCCGCTCCATCGTCGACCTGGTCCGCTCCCTCGGCCTGCGCTCGGTCGCCGAGGGCGTCGAGTCGGCGGAGGTGGCCAAACGCCTGGCCGACATGGGCTGCGACCTCGGCCAGGGCTGGCTGTTCGCCGAACCCATGTCCGCCGCCGACGCGACCGTATGGTTGCGCAAACACCGGGCCCTCACCACGCACGACCTGGGCTTCCTGCGCCACACCGAGATCCTCGATCCCCAGAGGGCTTAGCCCGGCCTCGGGTTCCGGCCTCCTGGCGTCGGAGACGTCCACGCCCTCGGACGGCTCCGCGCGGGTCGCCGAGGGATTGATCCGCCCGCGACCGTCGCGGTCCTTGTCGGCGGCGTAGATCCCGGCGCCGGCTAGTTCCACGCCCGGATGAGATCGTCGGGGCCGTACGCGGCGGTGAGGCCGGAGCAGGAGACCCCGCCGCGCGATACCGCGACGAGCGGGACCAGCTCGTCCGTCAGGGCCGCCCTGTGTCTGGCCAGCGCGGCGAGGTCGCGATCGTCGAACGAGGCGTTCTCCAGCCACTTGATCGACCCCAGGAAGTACAGCCGCCGGGCGATCGGCCCCCTGTCCGCGCCCACGATGTCGATCTCCACGTCGTTGCTCCTGGTCCAGTAGGAGCCGATCGCGGGTGCCACCGGCAACCTGTCGTCGGGGAGCAGCCGGGCCAGCGATTCGCGGACGAGGGGTTCCACGGCCCGGCCCTGCCAGGTGCTCCACTGCGCGGCGACCCGCCGCATGGTCAGGTCACCCCTGCGGCGCTCGATCTCGGGCATGTGCGGCCGGATGAAGTGGAGCCAGAAACGCAGGTAGGCGTCGGTCACGCGGTATCGGCGATCCTTCGAGGGGCGGGTGGACAGCGGCAGCTCACCGGCCACGAGCCCTTTGGAGGTCAGAAGCTCGGCCGCCCGGGAGAGAGTGCTGTGCGAGATCCCGCCCGCGCTTCTGGCGATGTTGGTGAACGTGCGCTCGCCGCTGCCGATGGCCCCCAGCACCTCGCTCGCTTGGGCGCCGGAGGGGAACTCGGCCGCGAGGGAGCGTTCGGCGGACACCAGGAGGGCCGAGACCGGGTTCGTCAGCGCGGCGTGCAGGTATTCCCAGAGTGACGCCCCGCGAGGCCACTCCCCGCAGACGAGCGGGAGCCCGCCGGTGACGAGGGCCGCGTCGAACGCGTCGGCGGCCGTGAGACGGAGCATCTGCTGGATCTCACGGGGGTTGAGCGGCCCGACGATCATTTCGGTGCCACGCTGGTGGAAGGGGCGCTCATAACTGTTCAGCGCCTCCATCATGGACAGGTCGGATCCGATGAGGATCAGCAGAACGGGCTTGCGGCTGAGGAACCGGTCCCAGGCGCGCTGGAGCAGTCCCTCGAAGGCGTCCACGCGGTCCATGAGATAGGGGACTTCGTCGATTACGACGATGGACGGGCTGTCATCGGGAAGCGTGTCCGCCAGCAACTGCAGTGCTCCGTTCCAGGTGCCGGGCGCCGCCTCGGAGAAAGCGTCCCGGCCCGGCAGGTCCGACGTCGTGACATCGGCCGTGAACTGGTGGAGCTCGCTCTGGGCATCCGCCCGCGCCGAGGTGTAGAAGAGCGACGGCAGGCCGCTGCGGCCGATGAACTCCTCGGCCAGGGCCGATTTGCCGATCCGCCTGCGTCCCCGGATCAGCACGCACTGCCCGGGACGTCCGGTCGTCGCCTCCGCCCGGACACGGTCGAGCAGAGATCCGAGAACCGTCAGCTCATGCTCCCTGCCGATGAACTCGCCCATGCGTCTCCAATACTATCGCTAGCGATACTACTGCTGGAGATACTATCGCCAGCGATAGTATCTCCAGTGAACATAGGAGCGTACTTCTAAGAAGTACGCTCCTATGTGCCTCGGCGGTCGCGGTGAAGTCCGCGATCTCCTTCAGGCTTCGGGGCCGGGAAGATCCGGAGCCGTTTCCTCCGGGTCCGGAGGGCCGGGCGGTCTGACCGCCGGGAACAAGAGATCTTCGCTTGGTTGCGGCAGTGTTAATGAGTCGGGACCCTCAGGTCGCGAGCCATAGGATGACAGTGTCCAATTGCCATTCCACGAAACGGGTTCAACGACTCATGTCCGCCATAACCCGCGACGAGGTCGCTCACCTCGCCCGGCTGTCCCGGCTGGCGCTGGCCGACGAGGAGCTCGACCACTTCGCCGCCCAGCTCGATGTGATCATCGGTGCGGTCGCCCGCGTCGCCGAGGTGGCGGCCGACGACATCCCGCCGTCCTCGCACGCGCTCCCGCTCACCAACGTCTACCGCCCCGACGAGGTACGACCCAGTCTGACGCCGGAAGAGGCGCTGTCGGGCGCCCCCGCGGTCGAGGACGGCCGCTTCCGCGTCCCGCGCATCCTCGGGGAGGAAGCATGAGCCTCATCCGCAAGTCCGCCGCAGACCTGGGCGCGCTGATCGCGAGCGGCGAGGTCTCCGCCGTCGAGGTCGCCCAGGCCCACCTCGACCGGATGGCCGCCGTCGAGCCGAAGGTGAACGCCTTCCTGCACGTCGACGCCGAGACGACCCTGGAGCAGGCGCGCGCCGTCGACGCCCGCAGGGCCGCCGGCGAGGAGCTCGGCCCGCTGGCCGGGGTGCCGATCGCGCACAAGGACGTCTTCACCACCAGGGACATGCCGACCACGGCCGGATCGAAGATCCTTGAAGGGTGGAAGCCGCCGTACGACGCGACCGTGACCCGCCGCCTGCGCGAGTCCGGGCTGGTGATCCTCGGCAAGACCAACCTCGACGAGTTCGCGATGGGCTCCTCCACCGAGAACTCGGCGTACGGCCCCACCCACAACCCGTGGGACCTGTCGCGCATCCCCGGCGGCTCCTCCGGCGGCTCCTCCGCCGCGGTCGCCGCGTACGAGGCCCCGCTGTCCACCGGCACCGACACCGGTGGCTCGATCCGCCAGCCCGCCGCGGTCACCGGCATCGTGGGCATGAAGCCGACCTACGGCGGCTCGTCCCGCTATGGCCTGATCGCCTTCGCCAGCTCGCTCGACACCCCGGGCCCCTTCGCCCGCAACGTGCTCGACGCGGCGCTGCTGCACGAGGCGTTCTCCGGGCACGACGTCATGGACTCCACCTCCGTCGACGCCCCGGTGCCCTCGGTCGTCGAGGCGGCCCGCAACGGCGACGTGGCGGGGCTGCGCATCGGCGTGGTCAAGGAGTTCGGCGGCGACGGCTACCAGGCGGGCGTGCTCGCGCGCTTCCACGAGAGCGTGGAGCTGCTGGAGTCGCTGGGCGCGAAGGTCTTCGAGGTCTCCTGCCCGTCGTTCACCACCGCCCTCCCCGCGTACTACCTCATCGCCCCCTCGGAGTGCTCCTCCAACCTGGCCCGCTTCGACGCCATGCGCTACGGCCTGCGCGTCGGCGACGACGGCACCCGCAGCGCCGAGGAGGTCATGGCCCTCACCCGGGCACAGGGCTTCGGCCCCGAGGTCAAGCGCCGCATCATCCTGGGCACGTACGCGCTGTCCAGCGGTTACTACGACGCCTACTACGGGCAGGCGCAGAAGGTCCGCACGCTCATCGCGCGCGACTTCGAGGCCGCCTTCCAGCAGGTGGACGTGCTCATCTCGCCGACGACGCCCACCACGGCGTTCCCGATCGGCGAGCGCGCCGACGACCCCATGGCGATGTACCTGGCCGACCTGTGCACCATCCCGAGCAACCTGGCGGGCAACGCGGCCATCTCCGTGCCGTGCGGACTGGCCGACGAGGACGGCCTGCCGGTCGGTCTGCAGATCATGGCCCCGGTGCTCGGCGACGACCGCTGCTACCGGGTCGGCGCCGCGGTCGAGAAGGCCCTCGAGAGCCGGTGGGGCGGCGGCCTGCTGTCCAGAGCCCCGGAGCTGTAGGGCTTTTCCGGGATCGTGGGACGAGGGCGAGGGGGCGACAGGTGACAGGGAGTACGGCGGCATGATCACTCGGATCGAGATCGACGGGTTCAAGTCCTTCTTGAGCTTCGATCTCGATGTGCCGCCCTTCCTCGCGCTGGTCGGCCCCAACGCGAGCGGAAAGTCGAACCTCTTCGACGCCGTGGGGTTCGTGGCGGCCGAGATCGAGGGTTCCGGCGGGCTGCTCGGGGCGGCCCGCGGGCTGCCGGGCGAGCAGTTCCACCGGGTCGCCCACGGCTCGGCGGTGCCGGGATTCGTCGTCTCGGTGGAGGCGCTCGTCACCCCGGAGCCCGGCTCCGTGGTGCCGATCAGGTTCGACGTGGGCGCGGAGATGGTGCTGAAGATCCCCAGATCCAGCGGTGCCGTCGTCAGCCATGTCGCCCAGCGGATCCCCGAGGAGCTGCTGGAGCTCATGGTCGAGGACCCCGACCCGGAGAACACGCCTCGCCGTACGGTCCAGTCGTGGCGCCGATACTCGCCGTCGCCGGCGGCGATGCGCCGCCGCTGTCCCTCGGCGAACCGGGGGCCGCTCGTGGCCGACGGTTCGAACCTGGCCGCGGTGCTCGGGCGGATGGCGGGTACGGAGGCGCTGGCCGATCTCGCGGCCGATCTCGCGGGGGTGGTCCCCGACATCGTCGGGCTGGTGCCGCGCGTCGAGCGCGGGGAGTGCTCCTTCGAGCTGATCGTCGACGGCCAGGGAGTGGTCCCGGCGGCGCTGCTGTCCGACGGCACCCTGCGCATCCTCGGCCTGCTCGCCGCCCTGCACGACCCCGACCATCCGGGCACGCTGCTGGTGGAGGAGATCGAGAACGGCGTCCATCCGGCCCGTCTCGGCGAGCTGCTCCGGCGGGTGCGCCGCCGGATCACCGCGCCGGGGGGTCCCGAGCCGCTGCGGCAGCTCATCCTCACCAGCCAGTCCCCGATCGTCGTCGCGGAGGTCTTCAGGACCGAGCCGGACGCGCTGACGTTCCTCGACACCGCGGTCCGCGTCGATCCCGACAACGATCGGGTGTCGCGGGTGACCGTGGCGAAACCGATCCAGCCGGACGGCGAGCCGGGCACGTTCGTCTCGCCCCGGCAGGTCCGCAAATACCTGGGCGCGGCGGCATGAGCAGCCGCCCGCTGGTTCCGGGACTCATCGCGGAGGGGGAGGCCGACGAGGGCTTCCTCGGCATCGTGATCTCCAGGCAGCTGCGCGAGCTCACCTGGATGTCGCCGTACGCCGTCGACGTCGAGGCGACGGAGGTCGTCTCCTGCGACCGGGAGCACATGGTCACCGCGCTGCAGGAGCTCGCGGCCGACTGCCACCTGCTCTTCACGCACGACGACGAGCGGGAGCGCCGCCGCAGGGACGGCGTCCGCTACCACTCGCACTACCTGGTGCCGGTGATCGGACTGGGAGAGACGGAGGGCTGGCTGCTCGCCGACCCCGCCGCGTGGGCGAAACTGGAGGGCAGCGACCTCAGCA
The DNA here is from genome assembly GCF_051918855.1 of Streptosporangium sp. H16. Taxonomy (NCBI): domain Bacteria; kingdom Bacillati; phylum Actinomycetota; class Actinomycetes; order Streptosporangiales; family Streptosporangiaceae; genus Streptosporangium; species Streptosporangium sp. H16. Next base: position 101,585 of record NZ_JBPXMD010000012.1, on the reverse strand, counting down.
GGCTGCCCGCGCGGCCCCGCGACGTCGAGCGGATCTCCGACCCCGCCGGGGTGCTGGCCACGACCGTCCCCCGGCGCGGCAAGCCTGCCCGCGACTACTTCGAGTACATAGGACGCAACATCGATCTCGCCGTTCTGGCCCAGGTGCCCGCCTACGCGAACTGGGTGGCCGAGACGAGGAACGCGTTGAAGGGACTTGGTTATCTATGACGTTTTCTATGGAGCAGGAAGTGGTGAACGACAGTGAGCGGCGCTGAGACGTTGATGCCGTACGACGAGGCGCTGGAGCGCTTCGAGCCGGTGCTGGGCCTGGAGACGCACGTCGAGCTGGGCACGGCGTCGAAGATGTTCTGCGGCTGCCCGACCACGTTCGGCGCCCCGCCGAACACGCACGTCTGCCCGGTCTGCCTGGCGCTGCCCGGCTCGCTGCCGACGGCGAACGCCGCGGCGATCGAGGCGACCATCCGCATCGGCCTGGCGCTCAACTGCTCCATCGCCGAGTGGTGCCGCTTCGCCCGGAAGAACTACTTCTATCCGGACATGCCGAAGAACTACCAGATCAGCCAGTACGACGAGCCGCTCTGCTTCGACGGCTACCTCGACGTCGAGGTCGACGGCAAGACCGTCAGGATCGAGATCGAGCGCGTCCACCTGGAGGAGGACACCGGCAAGTCCACCCACGTCGGTGGCGCGACCGGCCGCATCCACGGCGCCGACTACTCGATCGTCGACTACAACCGGGCGGGCATCCCGCTGGTGGAGATCGTCACCAAGCCGATCCCGGGGACCGACAGGCTCGCCCCCGAGGTCGCCCGCGCCTACGGCATCGAGCTGCGCGAGCTGGTGCGCGGCCTCGGCGTCTCGGACGTGCGCATGGAGGAGGGCTCCATGCGCTTCGACGTGAACGTCTCCCTCATGCCGCGCGGCTCCTCGGAGTGGGGCACCCGCACCGAGACCAAGAACGTCAACTCGCTGCGCAGCGTCGAGCGCTCGGTGCGGGGTGAGATCGAGCGCCAGGCCGCGATCCTGGCCGGCGGCGGCCGGATCATCCAGGAGACCCGCCACTTCCACGAGAACACCGGCACCACCACCTCGGGACGGTCCAAGGAGGAGGCGCAGGACTACCGCTACTTCCCGGAGCCCGACCTGGTGCCGATCGCCCCCGACCCGGCGTGGGTCGCCGAGCTCAAGGCCGCCCTGCCCGAGCTGCCGGGCGCGCGGCGCAAGCGGCTCCAGCAGGAGTGGGGCGTGTCCGACCTGGACATGGCGGCCATGCACAACGCCGACGCCATCTCCCTGGTCGAGGCGACGGTCGCGGCGGGCGCCCCGCCCGCGGACGCCCGCAAGTGGTGGATGGGCGAGCTGGCCCGCCGCGCCAACGAGGCCGGTCTCCCGCTGAGCGCGCTGAGCATCACCCCCGACCAGATCGCCAGGGTGTGCGCGATGGTCGCCGGGGGAGCGCTGAACGACAAGCTGGCCCGCCAGGTGCTCGAAGGCGTGCTGAACGGCGAGGGCTCCCCCGACGAGGTGGTGGCCGCCCGCGGCCTGCAGATCGTCAACGACGAGGGCGAGCTGATGGAGATCATCGACCAGGTCCTGGCGAGCAACGCCGACGCGGCCGACAAGGTGCGCAACGGCAAGGTCGCTGCCGTCGGCGCCCTGGTCGGCGGCGTGATGAAGGCCAGCAGGGGCAAGGCCGACGCGGGCCGCGCCCGCGAGCTCATCCTGGAGCGCCTCGGCGTCTCCGGCTGACCCGCCCGTTCCACCACTTCGGCAGGGCGACGCGAACGGTGCCCCCGCCCCTCCAGACGGGGGCACCGCCGCGACCGGTGCATGACGGCGCCAGACCCGGAGCGCCGTCCGGTCGCGCATGACCCGCGAGCGGTCCCTGGTCGTCCGCACCACCGCTCGCGGGAGTTCGGTACGACGACACGGAGGAGTCCGTGCCGTCGCGGCCGTTCAGGGGGCGGTGAAGGTGTGCCGGGTCTGCGTTCCGTGCAGCGCTTCGACCTGGACGGACAGTTCCGAGGCGAGCGCCTCGGGGGAGAAGCGCATGAACGTCTCCCGGACCCCGGCCTGTCTCTGCCGCTGGGTGACGGTGGCGCGCAGGGCGGCGTACCAGACGGGGACGCTGAGGTCGGTCACGCAGACGATCTCCCAGCCGGGGTAGGCTCGCCGGAGCGGGGCGAGCCGGAGTTCGGCCAGTTCCGCCGCCTCCTCGGAGAACTGCGCTCCTCGCAGGGCGGGGTTCTCCCGGCTCGTCATCGCGAAGCCTCCCGCCGGGTTCGGGCCTGCCGCTCGTGCTCGTCGAGCTGGCTGTACAGGCCGCTCGGGGTAGGAGCGTGCAGGGTACGGGTGCAGACGCAGCCCGGCACCGGGCACGGACCGGTGGCGTACCAGATTCCGTTGGCCTGCCAGATCCTCCAGGACGGGAACGCGTGGGCGAGCGCGTCGGCCTGGTTCGCGGTCAGCGGGGGCGGATCCTCGACGTCCGGCGCATGTGGTGATTCCGTGTTCCGATGCATGTACGAAGCGTCACCGCCGCGAGGGGTGGCGAAGTATCACGGGTTGTGAAACCCGCCCTTGCTACGGCAGGCCGAGCCAGCTCGCGAAGCCGCTGAGGCTCCGGGAGCGGCGCCGTTCCAGGTCGACCAGCATCCGGACGGTTTCACGGACCATCGGATGGTTGCGCGTCTGCTGGGGTGCGACACGGCGGGCGGCCAGCAGCGTCTCCAGGGACTTCTGGCGATCGCCGTGGTAGAGCCAGCCGCGCGCCAGGTCGATGTAGTGGTGGCCGAGACGGACCGGCGCGACCGTCGGGGGGAGCCTGGCGAGCCGGGCGCGACGAACCGCCTCGCCACCGTCGTACATCTCCACGGCGACAGCGACCTCATGCATGATCACGTTGGAGGGCCCGAATTCGAGACCGTAGTGGTTCGCGTCCCCGCCCAGCACGCGGGCGGCCTCGCGCGCGTGCTCGATGTGGTCGAACGCGGTCTGCCGGTCCGCCGCGCGGGCGGCGAAGATCGCGGACCGGAGGTGAGCGGCGCCGTACACGCTCAGTTCAGCGGGAGCCAGGCGGCCGAGGTCCTCACCGATGTTCCGCCGAACCCGCTCCAGAAGCATCAGGCCCTTGCCGTAGGTGGCCGTCGCCAGGAACAGGGTCGAACGCTGCCACTGCGTGCGGGCGACGCGCAGCGGGTCCTGAGACGCCTGGGCCGCCCACGCCACACGATCCATGGCGGAGCTTCGCAGGTCGAAGTAGCCCAGCGTGTAGGCGATCGCCGTCACCCCGGTGTACGCCTCGGACAGCAGCCCGAAGAGTTCGTCGCGCCGCGCGCCCTCGCTGACGTGCGCGGCTCGCGTCAATTCCTCCAGGAGACCCGGAAGCATCTCTCCAAGCTGGGTGTACCGGGCCTGCCTGCCCAGTGCGGACGCGCGGCGAACGCCCGCCCGAAGCCGCTCCATCGACGGCGGCGAGATGTCCTCGTCGGGCAGATCCCACGTGAGGAGCGCGCGCCGGATCTCGGGAACGCACTGGTGGACCAGGTTCTCGCGCGCCTCGGGATCGAGATACGGCTGGCCTGTCAGCTCGCCGAGTCCGATCCGCAGAGTTCGGGCCACGGCGGTGACGAGAGCCTGCGTGGCCGGTTTGTGCCCCCGTTCGACCTGGGCGATCAGGCTCTTGGAGCAGGGCACGCGATCGGCGAGCTGCTGCTGCGTCAGGCCGCGCAGCTTGCGGGCCTGGGCGATCCGCCGCCCGATTCGCTCTTCGGCGGGGGTGTTCGCACCGTTGTCACGCATGAGCAGGCCCCGCACGTTTCCGTAATGGTCTCGACGACCTCAGGCTACGTCCGGGGCCTTCGCATGTCATGGGAACAGCTGGTCAGGGGTGACGTCGGAGGAAATCGATCATCTCGGTCCTGGTCTCCTCGTGCGGTTCCACCGATGCCGCCCGCCTCACCCGGTTTCTCGCCTCGTCCGGTACGGCTGAGGCCGGCCAGGTGGTCAGCGCGGTCAGGGCCGCGCGCCGGATCCTGGTGACCCGGTTGCGCAGTGCCACGTCGATCAGTGCCAGCCCGATGCCAGGGAAGTCCTCCAGCCCGCCTACGACGGACTCCAGCGCTCGATCCGGCCCGTAATCCTTGCCGATGCCGAGGTGGTCCCCTGGTCCGTTGGCCAGATCGGCCAGGGGAAGTAGCCGTTCGGCCAGGTCGCTGAGCTGTTCGACCTCCTCGGCGGTGGCGAGCCTGATGGCGTGGTGCCATGCGGACTCGTCCAGCGGATCGGTCTTCAGGCGGGCGATGATCTGCGGGACCACCGGCAGGTTGAGTTCGTCGGCGGTCCACATCGCGTGGCCGAAATCGGCGTGGTTCGGATCGGCCAGGCACTCCAGTACGAGGTCGTGCCACCGGGGTTGAACGACGAGTTCCTCGTAGCGGTGGCGGAGCTGCGCGATCATGTCGGGCGGCCAGGGCGAAGCGTCGCCGGGCTCGCGCAGGAAGGCCTGGATTCTCAGTGCGGCGTCCAGCCTGCCGAGCGTGGCCCGCCCGCCGACGAGAAGGTCGGCGAGGCGATGCATGGCCGGTACGGCGTCGGCGTAGTCGCTCATGTCCTCGGCCGGACCGCCCAGCGCCAGGGCGGCCAGGATGTCCGCGGCGCCGTCGAGCAGGGCGTCGTCGATGTCCGGTTCCAGCAGGGCCGAGTACAGGTCGCCGGTCGTGGCCGCGAGGTGGGCCAGGTACTCGTTCATGATCCCGTTGCGGAAACCGTCGCGGAGCAGCCAGTCCTTGATCTGTGGATCGTCGCATCCCTTGAGTCGTTCCACCGCGTGGACGCGCCCCCAGTCCCGCACCCGGCGGGCCAGTTCGTAGGTGGCACGCTGGCGGTCGGGCTGGGTGCGCCGCAGGGCGACCACCGCGTACAGGGTGAGCTCCTCCAGCGTGCCGAGTAGGAGCAGCAGCTCCCGGTTCCGCTCGTCCCCGCAGGCGCCGAGCAGCACAAGGCCGATCTTGACGGCGTCACGGCGGGTGCCGTACTCGGCCAGATGCCGTCCGACCGCGCCGATCCTGTCCCTGGGGAGCCGTCGTCGCCGGATCTGGTCGACGAGGCCGTCGGCGATACCGAGCGCTGACACGGTGCCGAGCCGATCGTGCAGCCGCAGGAGATCGTCGTGGGCGGGATCGTCGGTGACGAGCCTGCCGAGCAGGTCGGTGATCTCGATGACGGCGTCGTCGTCGGGTTTGACGCCGAAGTGATGGGTCTGGATGCCGTCCATGACGACGCTGCTGATGAACGGCTCGTCACCGGTGGGGCGAGGCGGATCATCGGGGAGCCGGTGGGCGTCCTCGGGCCATGGGCCGGGTCCGTAGCGCAGGGACATCGCGAGTGCGTGAGCGAGGAAGGTGGGGCGATCGTCAAGAGGATCGTCGCCCAGCTTCCACGTGCCGGGGTTCACCGGCTGGGGCGGTGGCCGCCCTTCCTGTAGGTCATGCCCGCCATGATGACCTATCGGGAGTCCGGACCGCAATCACGGGCCTCCCCACCCTGGCCAACGGTGAGAAACGCGGACAACCGTTTCCCGCGCCGACGGCGCCTCGGTGAGCGCGCCAATCCCGCCAGGAGGATTTTTCTGCAGGATCGGCACATTGTGGACATATTGTTATTTGGTCAGCCACTCGCCCTTGTGGTCGGCGAATCCACTGTTCAGTGAGAACTGAAGCTTTTCGATTTTCGTGGTCTTGGGGACCTCGAAGACGATGACCCCCTTACGGCTGTCACCACTGCCCATCGTGACCGACCCGGCGAACGAGACGCCTTCCTGTATGTCACCGAACGTTGATCGGTATTGCTGGCCCTCGGTGTCGATCAACAGGGCGCCGTTGGACGGACTGTCGCTGTAGACCTGCCGGCCCGTGTTCTTGAGGGTCAGCTGGATCGCGAAGAAACGACTTCCGTCTTTCGGCTTGAGAAAGTCGACCTTCGGCGTCGCGTTCTCGACGACCTTTTCGAGGGTCACGGCGATCTGGAGATCGGATTCGATGCCTCTCAGGGTGATGGTGCCACCTACGGCCGCGGCGGAAGGCCTGGATTCCGGCTCCTGGGTCGGCGCCTCCTCGGCTTCCGCGATGGGAGCCGACTGCGCGGCGGTCGGCTGGTCTTTCCGTGTCGTCACCGTGGTGTCGTCGCTGACGCTGACGACCGCCGCGACGCATCCGAACAGCAGCAGGATGGGCGCGCAGGCGACGAGCAGCCAGAATGCGGCTCCCTTACCCGGCTTGCGTGGTGGCTCGCCGTACCCATGGCCGGGTGGTGGGCAAGGCTGGCCGTAGGGCTGCTCGTATCCGTGACCGGGTGGTGGGTAAGGCTGGCCGTAGGGCTGCTGGTACTGCTGGGAGTAACCGTTCTGCGGGGGTGGTGGCTGCCCGTACGGTCGCTGGTGCGGATCCTGTGGGCCGTACTGATTCGCCATTGGTGCTCCTGGGACAGAGGGTGCATAGGGGACGCCCTGGATGTCCGCTCGGATGACGCGATCCGCGATTCTTCTGGTCTTTTTGTGAATGTCGTGTGATTAGCTATTTGTATGCAGGTCGCCAAGTGTCATGAATTGATTCCGTCTCTGCAGGGTTTTAGCTAATTTGCCCCGGTTTTATGTCACGTGGAGTGAGCCCAGGGACAACCGGGTCAGGCGGGGGTGGCCTGGGCGGCGACGAGGTTCGCGTACCTGCCGCCGGTGGCCATCAGCTCGTCGTGGGTGCCGCGTTCGACGACGCGCCCGGAGTCGATCACCAGGATCAGGTCGGCGTCCCGGATCGTGCTCAGCCGGTGGGCGATCACGATGCGGGTCTGGGTGAGCCAGAACAGGTTGGACTCGATGGCGGCCTCGGTGGCGCTGTCCAGGTTGCTGGTGGCCTCGTCGAGCAGCAGGATCTTCGGCCGCGACAGGAGGGCGCGGGCCAGGGAGAGCCGCTGGCGCTGGCCGCCGGAGAGACCACCGCCGTCGGTCAGCATCGTCTCGTACCCCATCGGCATGGCCATGATGTCCTCGTGCAGCGCCGCCACCTGGGCCGCGGCGACCACCCGATCCAGGGGCGCGTCGGGGGAGTTCAGCGCGATGTTCTCCCGGATCGAGCCGCTGAACAGGGAGGGATCCTGGCCGACCACGCCGAACTGGCGGCGCAGGGTGCGCAGGTTGAGCTCGGAGGCCGGGACGCCGTCGTACAGGATCTCGCCCTCCACCGGGGTGTGCAGGGTCAGCAGCAGCCTGGCCAGCGTGCTCTTGCCCGACCCCGAGGCGCCCACCAGGGCGACCTTCTGCCCCGGTCGGATGGAGACCGAGACGTCCCGCACCACCCACGGGCCACGGGGGTCGTGCCGGAAGCCCACGCCGCGCAGTTCCACCGCGCCGCGCAGCCGCAGCACCTCGATGCCGTCGCCGGGCTCGGGTTCCGAGGCGAGGATGTCGGCCAGGCGGTCGAAGTGCGCGCCCGCCTGCTGCAGGCTCTGCAGGCCGGTCATCAGCGAGCCCAGCGGGACCAGGGCGCCGAGCGCGATGGCGTTGAGCGCGATCAGCGCGCCCACGGTCAGTTCCCCGTCGAGGACCCGCCAGGTGCCGAGCCACAGCAGGCCGAGCGGGGCGACCACCCGGATCGCGGACAGCGCGGCCTCCACCAGACCCTGGGTGAGGCCGCTGCGCACGTCGGCGTTGAGCTGCCGGGTGAAGTGGGCCGACCACTGCTCCACCGCCCGGTGCTCGGCCCCGGAGGCCTTGAGCGTCTCGATGCCGGTGATCGTTTGGATGAGGCTGCTCTGCGACGCGGAGAAGGCGGAGAGCTCCTGCTGGGTGAGCAGGTTGATCCGGCGGGTGGTGGCCAGCACCAGGAGCCCCTGGGCGACGACCACCCCGGTCAGCGCCAGCCCGAAGACGGGATCCCATACGTACACGAGCACGAGGTAGCCGACGGCCAGTGGGCCGTCCAGCAGCGCCGCCACGATCTGGCCGGTGAGGATGTCGCGCAGCGTGGAGACGCCGGCGGCCCGGGTGAGCAGGTCGCCCTTGCCGCGCTGCGCGAAGTACCGGTACGGCAGCGCCACCAGGTGACCGATCACCCCCTCGGTGAGTTCCTGGTCGGCACGGGCCCGTACGGCCACCAGCAGCGCCGCCCGCAGGTAGCCGATCACGAACTGGGCCACCCCGGCCAGGAGCACGGCGCCGCCCAGCAGGGGCAGCAGGTCCGCTCCCCGCGACGGGACGACCTCGTCGATCAGCAGCTGGGAGAAAAGGGGCAGGGCCAGCCCCAGCAGTTGCAGCAGCAGCGAGGCCGCGATGACCTGCGCGAGCAGGCCGCGGCGGCGCCGGAACAGGGTGCGGACGAACTCGCGCCGCCAGGCGCTCGCCATCGAGGACGTGCCGCGGTGGAACCCCTCACCGGGTTCGAAGACCAGCAGCACGCCGGTGAACCCGGCGCCGAACTCCTCCGGTGTCAGGCGGCGGCGGCCCCGGCCGGGATCGACGAGGTCCACCCGGTCGGGTGACCAGCGCTCGACCACCACGAAGTGGTTGAACTCCCAGTGCGCGACCGCGGGGAGCGGCACGCGCGCCAGGTCCTCGGGCGCGAGGGAGAAGGCGCGTGCCTTCAGGCCGTGCTCGCGGGCGCCCTCCACGATGGCCTTGGCGCTCAGGCCGTCCCTGCCGACCTGGAGCCGTTCGGACACCTGGTGCAGCGTGGTGCGGTGGCCGTGGTGGCAGAGCACCATGGCCAGGCACGCCGCGCCGCACTCGGTGGTGGTGTTCTGCAGCAGGACCGGGACGCGGTTCCTCATCCGCCCGCTCCGAGCGCGAGGGTGACGAGCGTGGCACCGGCCGCCAGGACGGCGGCCGCCACGATCCACAGCAGCGGGAACGACGGGCCGCCGATCACCAGCGGCATCCGGGCGGCGGCGCGGGCCTCGACATGCCGGCGCATCGCCTCCTCCCGGTAGACGAGCCGGCCCTGGCCACCCGCCGAGGGAGGAGCGGGCCGCGTCGTCGAGGCTCCCGCGGCCTCTCGGCCTCGGTGTCGAGAGCCGGCCACGGGTTCCCGCCTTCGATCCCCGGTCATGGGGAGGAATCTAGGAATGATCACTTGTGGACCACTTGTGCCCTGCTTGTGACGCGCGGGATCGGGCGTCGTGGCCACCGGAGGGCAGGCGGGAGGTGAGGCTCGGGCCGCCTGGTGAGTGTGCCGTGGTGCGGGACGGTGCGGGATGGTGCGTGCCGGTGGCCGGAGCGCGTCCGCCTCCCGCAGGGTCAGTTCGCGGCGGGCTGTTCGCCGGGGCGGCGATAGGCGCCGTGCCACCAGATCTTGCCGAGCTCGCGTGCGAAGGCCACGTCACCACTTCCGTCGTCGACGCTGATGTGCCGGGCGATCGCCTGCGCGCCCCCCCAGACGATCACCCGGCTCGCCGCCACGGTGTCCAGGTCGGCAGGTGTCGAGCCCGACTCCTGTTCGTCGACGAGTGTTTTGTGAACGGCCTCGTCGAATTCCTCGAGATCGGCGGAGTAGAAGTCACGCACGGTCGGGTCGTAGGTGGCCAGTTCTCTCAACGCGGACAGTGTCGCGAAATTCTCCCGGTGTATCGCGATGACCTCCTCGAAGAATTTCGCGTATCTGGCCGCGCCGTCCTCTCCCGCACTCGGATCCCATTTCCTGGCCAATTCCACCAGGCTGCCCCTCAGCGTGTCCGAGAGCCGGATGAGCAGCTGGGACTTGTCCCGGAAATGGGCGTAGAAGGTGGCGCGCGACAGGCCCGCCTCCTCGATGATCTGTCGCACGCTGATTTCCGTGAAGACCTCTCCCCTTTTGAGGAGCCGCTCGACCGCGGCCAGTAGTTGCGCTTCGGCGGGAGCCGGTCGCTCGGCACCGTCCTTGCGCCTACGAGTCACAGAGGTCATGACCACATACTAGGGCCGGGCCACCGGGGCCGGCATGGGTCGCGCCCCGGCGGGCGTCATGGCCTGCGGAGTCGCCTCGGCGCCGGTGCCGGCCGGTCGCGGGTGGACGGCCTACCCGGCCGAGGACGACCGCATGGCGACGTCCACGAGGATGTCGGCGAATTCCCTGGGATTCGAATAGAACGGCGCGTGATGTCCCGGGCAGCGGTAGACGGTTTCGGCGCGCGCCGCCATTTGCTCCGCGATACTTCCGGTGAGAGAGACATCTTTTTCCGGAATGACATAGCTGTTCGGCGTCGTGCGCCAGCCGGCCCGTGTCACCACCTCGAAGTCGGCGCGCACGGTCTGCGGGACCAGACGGGAAATCGCCTCGGCGGTCTCCGGGTTCGTCGCATCGCCGTCGTAGAAGGCGGCGGGCAGGTTGAGATCGGGATTCTCCGCGGGCCGCAGGCCGGCCAGAGACTCCGGAACGGGGACTCCGTGCGTCTGGAACATGCCTTCCCCGACGTCCAGCATGTAAGCGGCCACGTAAACGATGTGCGCGACGTCGGCCGCCCCGGCGACGGCCTCGGTGGCCGGTACGCCACCGTACGAATGAGCCACGACGATCACCGGTCCGGTGATGTCGTCAATGGCTTTCCGAATGACCTCGGCATCGTCGTACATGCCGGGGAGCGGCTCGGCGCCGGGCTCGTCCTCGACGGCGCTGGGCAGGCTCACCGTACGGCTCGTCCAGCCTCTTTCGTCCAGCACGCCCTGCAACCTCTCCCAGCTCCACGGTCCGTGATGGCCCCCGTGCACGAGAAGGAACGTGGCGCGGTTCGCGATTTCCTGCAAGAGATCTCCTTGTTCGGTGGCCCATGCCGGAGAGAACGTGGCCGCCCTGCGCACCCGGCGGTACGGCATGGGGGGCCACGGCCGCTCCATCCCGGTGGGGCGATCGCCCGCGCAGAGGTGGTGCGCGCCGGAGGCGGCCTCGGCCGATGACGTCGTACACGCAGACCATACACTATGTATAGACACCTTGTATGGATGGTCTCGTGGCGCCCGTCCTGGAGGGAAAGGCCTGTTGGGGGCGTGGTGCGGGCATGTCGTCCCCGCCCCGGCGCGAATCGCCGCCCGCGTCGGCGGTCGTCCGCCGGCGTCTTCCGCGTCCGGGGCGACCGTGGTCGCGACCGCCGGAATCATCCGGACCCGTCCGGGGCCGGGCCTGGGGATCGCGCCGGTCGCATCACGGGCTCGCCGGGGAGTCCGGGCGCCTCCGGCCGGGTGGCGGAGGCCGGAAGTCCTTATCGGTCGCATGGATTCCGGTGATCGGAGCGGCCTTTTTTATGTGGTAATTCCCATTTCTGAATATGAATAGCTATTGACGGAATTCTTGGTGCCTTGCACAGTAATCACTGCAGTCCCGCCTTTCACTCCGACATGACCTGACCTCACGATCGGAAGAACGTCCAATGAAAAGGTTTCTGACACTCGCCGCCGTGACGTTGACGGCCGCCGCGGGAACAGCCGTCGCGGCCGTCCCCGCTCAGGCGGCTCCGGTGAACGGCGCTTCCGCCCTGTCGGCGGCCTCCGCCGTGGACGCGGTGATCATCGCCGACGGGGTGCGCCTGCGGTCGAGTGCCGGAGGATCGACGGTCATCGGCTACCTCTACTACGGCGATTACGGGCAGCTTCTCAGCTCGTCGGGCGGTTGGTGCAGGTTCCGGCTGGGCGGCAGGTCGGCCTCGGGGCTGCCCTCGGGCACCACGGGATGGGTTTCTTGCACCTATCTGGCCACGGAGGACGGCTGGAAATTCAACGGCCCGGCCGTCGACACCCTGCAGGAATAGCCCCCTTCCCGGGATGAGCCCGGCCGCCCGGCTCCCCACGGCCGGGCGGCCGCTCCGCGTTGTGGCGTCCCGGTGTCGCGTTCCGCGTCCGGGTGCAGCCGGGTTCCGGTCAGGCGCCGCGACGACGGGCGGCCGCCTTCCTGATGAGAGGCGTGCACAGCGCCAGGAGCGAGACGACCAGCAGCGTCGCCGCGATCGGGCTCTTGACCAGCACCGTCACGTCGCCCGCGCCGATGGCCAGGGCCCGGCGGAGCTGGATCTCGGCCATCGGGCCCAGGATCAGGCCGATCACCGCCGGGGCCACCGGCAGGCCGAAGCGGCGCATCGCGAAACCGAGCAGGCCCAGGATGTAGAGGATGACCAGCTCCACCCAGGAGGAGTTCAGCGCGTAGACGCCGAGCGCCGCGAACAGCACGATCCCCGAGTAGAGGTAGGGCCGGGGGATCCGCAGCACCCGGGCCCAGAGCGGGGCCAGCGGCAGGTTGAGCACCAGCAGCATGGTGTTGCCCACGAACAGCGAGGCGATCATGCCCCAGACCAGCGCCGGGTTGTGGTCGAACAGCTGCGGGCCCGGCTGCAGCCCGTACTGCTGGAAGGCCGCCAGCAGGATCGCGGCCGTCGCCGAGGTGGGCAGGCCCAGCGTGAGCAGCGGGACGAGCGTGCCCGCCGCCGAGGCGTTGTTCGCGGCCTCGGGACCGGCGACCCCCTCGATGGCGCCCTTGCCGTACTCCTCGCGGGCGATCCCGCGCGCCAGGCGCTTCTCGATCGAGTACGACAGGAACGTGGGGATCTCCGCTCCGCCACCGGGCAGGGCGCCGAACGGGAAGCCGAGCGCGGTGCCGCGCAGCCACGGCCGCCAGGAACGCGACCAGTCGGAGCGGCCGAGGAACGCCCGGCCGACCGGGATCACCTCGGGCCGGCCGCGCCGCAGCCGCGAGGCGACGTAGAGCACCTCGCCCAGGGCGAACAGCCCGACCGCGACGATCACCACGTCGATGCCGTCGAGCAGTTGCGGGATGCCCAGGGTCAGCCTGGCCTGCCCGGTTTGCTGGTCGATGCCGACCAGCCCGATGACCAGGCCGAGACCCAGCGAGGCCAGCCCTCGTACGACGGAGCGGGACAGCACCGACGACACCGCGGTGAAGGCCAGGACGGCCAGCGCGAAGTAGTCCTCGGGACCGAAGGAGATCGCGAAGTCAACCACCAGGGGCGCCGCGACGACCAGCAGCCCGGTGGCGATGGTGCCCGCGACGAACGAGCCGATCGCGGCCGTCGCCAGCGCCTGGGCCGCCCGGCCGCGTTTGGCCATCTTGTTGCCCTCGAGCGCGGTGATCATCGAGGAGCTCTCACCGGGCGTGTTGAGCAGGATCGAGGTGGTCGACCCGCCGTACATGCCGCCGTAGTAGATGCCCGCGAACATGATGAACGCGCTCGCCGGGGGGACGGTGAACGTGATCGGCAGCAGCAGCGCCACGGTCATGGCCGGGCCGATGCCGGGCAGCACGCCCACCAGCGTGCCCAGCGTGACGCCCACCAGCGCGTAGAGCAGGTTGACCGGGGTGAGGGCGGTCGCGAAGCCGTCCATCAACAGCTGGAAGGACTCCACTCAGATCACCCCGGACAGCAGCCCGGCCGGCAGCGTCACGCCGAGGCCCCTGACGAACATCAGGTAGGTGAGAGTGGACAGCACGATCGCGATGACGCCCGCGCGCAGCCGGTGGGCCGCCCCGAGCGTCACGGACAGGCCGAAGAAGAGCAGCGCGCCCGCGATGACCCAGCCGAGCAGGTCGAGCAGCCCGGCGAAGGCGAGGAAGATCACGCTGACCAGCGCGACCGTCCGCCAGTCGGCCCGCGCGCCGGAGTCGATGTCCTCGGCGTCCTCGGCGGCCTCGGGGTCGCCGTGGCCTCCCCTGAGCACGTCGACCACGTAGAACAGCCCGATCAGCAGCATCGCGCCCCCGACCAGGGCCGGGAAGAACCGGGGTCCGAGACCGAGGGCGGAGCCGGCGGCGGTCACGTCGGCGGTGCCGGCGATCACGAACGCGCCCAGCGCGAGGACCAGCACCGCCAGCCCCAGCTCCGGCCGCCGCCACGACCACCCGGTCTCGCCCTCGGGAGCCGTGCCGGTGGCGCCGGTGTCGGTGCCGGTGGGACCGGACGGGTCTTCTGCGGGAGCCATCAGGAGACGAGGCCCATCTCCGCGATGACGGCCTTGACCTTGGTCTGCTCCGCCGCGAGGAAGTCGGCGAACGGCTGCCCGGTCTGGAAGACGTCGGTCCAGCCGTTCTTCATCACCGCGTCCTTCCACGCCGGGGAGTCGTGCATCTTGGTGACCAGGTCGGTGAGGGCCTTCTTCTTCTCGTCGTCCAGCCCGCTGGGCGCGACGAAACCCCGCCAGTTGGCCAGCTCCACGTCCAGACCCGCCTCCTTGATGGTGGGGGCGTCCACGTTGCCGAGCCGCTCGGGAGAGCTGACGCCGAGGGCGCGCAGCTTGCCGGACTTCACGTGCTCGGCGAACTCGCCGATGCCGGAGATCCCCATCGCGACCTTCTCGCCGAGCAGCGCGTTGAGCGCCTCGCCGCCGCCGGAGTGGGCGATGTAGTTGACCTGCTTGGGATCGATACCCGCGGCCTTGGCCATCAGGCCCGCCACGATGTGGTCGGTGCCCCCGGCGGAGCCGCCCGCGATGGCGATCTTCGTCGGGTCCGCCTTCCACGCCGTCACCAGGTCGCCCAGCGTCTGGTACGGCGATCCCGCGGGAACCACGACGATCTCGTACTCCTCGGTGAGCTTCGCGATCGGCGTGGTGTCGGCCAGGGTGACCTTCGACTTGTTCTGCTCGACCGCGCCGACCATGACCAGGCCCATGGTCATCAACAGGTCTCCGTTGCCCTTCTCGCCCGCGAGCTGGGCCAGGCCGATGGTGCCGCCCGCACCGGGCACGTTGTAGACCTCGACCTTGCGGGACGGCTCGGCGGCCTTGAGCGCCTCCCCGGCGACGCGGGAGGTCTGGTCCCAGCCGCCTCCCGGTGAGGCCGGCGCCATGATTCTCAGCGCGCTCGTACCTGAGCCGCCGCCGGAACCGCAGGCGGTGAGGGCGGCGAGGGACAGCGCCGCGAGGGCGGCCAGTCTCCGAAGACGCATGGTCAGCTCCAAACAAACGTGAAGAAAGCGTGGTGAGGATCGTGACCTCAGGAGGCAGCCCTGTCGATCCTTTGCGTGGTTGCCGTCGTATCGGTCATATTGGTCACACCTCCTCGCGACCTCGCCGTTATCTCAGGCTGCTTTCATCGAGGCCCTGACCAGGGAGTTGACTCGTGCGACGCTTACTCAACGCCTCGCTCGGCACCCAGCTTTTCGCGTTGCAGACCGTGATCGTGTTCCTCGCGGTCGGCGGTACGGCGGGCGTCTGGATGGAGCACACCCGCGTCCTGCTGGACCGCCAGTACCAGCAGCGCGCCCTGGCGATCGCCGAGTCGGTGGCGGGGCTTCCCCAGGTGCGTGAGGCGTTCGGCCGGCCCCGGCCCGAGCTGAGCCTGCAGCCGATCGCGCTCGGGGTGCAGGCGGCCACCGGCGCCGACTACGTGGTGATCGCGAATCGCGACCAGATCCGTTACGCCCACCCCAACGCGGCCCTGATCGGCAGGAGGCTGTCCACCGACGGCTCGGAGGTGATGACGAACGGGCGGCACTGGACCGGTGTCCAGACGGGCACCCTCGGCCGTTCGGTACGCGGCAAGGCCCCGATCTTCGACTCCTCGGGGCAGGTCATCGGCCTGGCCTCGGTCGGGATCCTGGAGGGGACCGTCGCCGACCAGCTCGGCGAGGCGCTCCCGCCGCTGCTGTGGACGGTCCTCGCGGTCCTCGTCGCCGGGTCGGCCGCCGCCGCGCTGATAGCCCGGCGGGTACGCCGCCAGACGTTCGGCCTGGAACCGGGGGAGATCGCGGCCCTGCTCGAACAGCGCGAGGGCGTGCTGCACGGCGTCAAGGAGGGGGTGCTCGCCCTCGACCTCCAGGGGCGGGTGACGCTGGTCAACGACGCGGCACGCGACCTGCTCGGACTCTCCCAGCACGACGTCGGCCGGAGCCTGCGGGAGATGCCCCTGTCCGACCGGATGCGGGACGTGCTGGACGGCGTGGACTCCGGCGACGACCGGGTGGTGCTCCACCGAGACCGGGTGCTGGTGCTCAACCGGACCCCGGTGGCGGTACGGGAGCGGCAGAGCGGCTGGGTGGTCACCCTGCGGGACCGCACCGAGCTGGTGCGGCTGGCACGCGAGCTCGACCAGGCCAGCACCACGACCGGCGCGCTGCGCGCGCAGGCCCACGAGTTCGCCAACCGGATGCACACGGTGGTCGGCCTGCTGGAACTCGGCGAGCACGAGACGGCCGTCAGCTACATCACCCAGACCACCGAGGCCTACAGCAGGCACGCCTCGGGCATCAGGGAGAAGGTCGCCGACCCGACGCTGGCCGCCCTGCTGCTGGCCAAGTCGGCCGAGGCGGCCGAGCGGGGCGCCACCCTGGTGCTGTCCGACGACTCCCGGGTGGAGGCGGGCATGCTCGGCGACCCGCACGACGCGGTCCTGGTCGTCGGCAACCTGGTCGCCAACGCCCTCGACGCGCTGCAGGAGACCGGGGGGACGGTGGAGGTCTCGGTCCGTACCGAGGCGGACGGCCTGCGCGTCCGGGTCGGCGACTCCGGTCCGGGAATCACCCCGGGCCTGGTCCACGAGGTGTTCAGGGAGGGCTTCACCACCAAGGCCGCCCACGCCGGGCCGCGCGGCCTGGGCCTGGCCCTGACCCGCCAGGCGTGCGCGCGCCGGGGCGGCTGGGTGCGGGTGCACAACGCGGGCGGAGCCGTCTTCACCGCGCTCCTGCCCACCGGCGAGCCCTCCGTCCCGCCCGCCGGAGAGCCTTCCTCGTCCCGCACCGGTCCGTCCCGCACCGGTGAACCCGCGCCGCCCCCCGCCGGGGGGTCCGCCGAACGGAAGGTGCCGAGGTGACCGGGAACGGGCACATGGGGGAGATCCGCGTCCTGGTCGTGGACGACGACTTCATGGTGGCCAGGATCCACGGCGGCTACGTCGCCAGGACGCCCGGCTTCACGGTCGCCGACGTCGTCCACACCGGGGGCGCCGCGATCGCGTCGGCCGCGGTGCGCAGGCCCGACCTGGTCCTGCTCGACATCTACCTGCCGGACATGTCGGGACTCGACGTCCTCGCGAAGCTCAGGAAGGCCGTGCACCCGGTGGACATCCTGGTGATCACCGCCGCGCGGGACGTGGCCACGGTCCGGGCGGCGATGCGCGGCGGCGCGGTCAACTACCTGATCAAACCCTTCACCGCGCGCGCCCTGGCCGAGCGCCTCGGACAGTACGCCGAGATCCGCAGGCAGCTCGCCACCCTCGGGGACGAGGCCCGCCAGGACGAGATCGACCGGCTCTTCGGCGCGGTCAGGGGGGTGCCGCCGCCGCTTCCCAAGGGACTGTCCGGCACCACGTGCTCCCTGGTCGCCGCGGCGCTCAGGGAGAGCGGCGGCGACCTGTCCGCGGCCGAGGCGGCGACGATCACCGGTCTCTCCAGGGTCAGCGCCCGCCGGTACCTGGAACACCTGTGCGCGGCGGGCCAGGCGGAACTCCGCCCGAAGTACGGCACCGCGGGAAGGCCGGAACACCGTTACCGCTGGACAGGCTGATTTGTTACTCCTTTTGGGACGGCGGTTGACCAATGTGGTTTAAGGTTGCCGGAGGTGGAAGCTGCGAAGCAGGAGGATGCGGAGGCCGTGCGGAACGCCGGAGCGTCTGTGAACCCGCCACCTGACCCCTTTGAGGCAATGCCCCTTCCCTCGGGCCCCGTCCCGCCGGGCGCCCGCGACCCGCGGCTCCCTCCCGGCGTGCAGGGAGCCCGTTCCCAGGGCGGCCCCGGCCTTCCGCCGGGGGTCTCACCCGACATCTTCGGCCCCACCGGGGCCGGAGGATCTCCCGGTCTCGGCGGTCCTCCCGGTCCCGGAGGCCCCGCCGCACCGGCCCGCGGGACGACGCTCCCTCCCGCCCCCCGCCCCCCGCAGCCCTGGCAGATGGCCTCCCCGCCGGAACGCCCCTTCCAGCGTGACGAGCCCACGCTCGTCCCCGGCGGCGACGGAGGGTTCCCGCAACCCGGCGGGCTCCGCTACGAGGAGCCGCCCCCGCGCCGCCGCGGGGCCCGCAGGTTCTTCCTGATCGTCCTCACCGTGCTGTTCGTCGTCGGGCTCGCCTACGCGGTGCCCGCGGTCATCATGTCCGGCAGGATGCTGCCGGGCACCACGGTGCGGGGCATCGACATCGGCGGCCTGACCGCGACCGAGGCGGCCGACAAGCTCAGGGACCGCCTGGCGGGCGAGGCCTCCGGGGAGATGACCCTCCTGGCCGCGGGCAAGCGCTACGACTTCGACCCCGGCAAGGCCGGGCTGGAGTTCGACGTGGTCGCCACCATCAACCAGGCACCCAGCGGCTTCCCCAGCCCCTCCCAGGTCTGGCGGGCCTTCACCGGCACCACCGAGCTGGAGCCCAAGGTCTCCGCCGACTCCGAGAGCCTGCGGACCGCGGTCGCGAGCCTGGCCAGGAAGATCGACCTCAAGGTCCGCGAGGGTTCGGTCACGTTCGAGGGCGTCAAGCCCGTCGTCGTGAGGCCCCGCGACGGCAGGGAGCTGGAGCGGGAGGCCGCGGTCACCGCGATCACGAACGCCTTCCTCGGCCCGTCGAAGGAGGTCCGCCTGCCGGTCTCGGTGATCAAGCCGATGGCCGGGCGGGAGGCGGTCGAGAAGGCCGCGGCCGACGCCGGCAGGGCCCTGTCCGGGCCGGTCACCCTGACCTTCGCCGGCAAGCAGGCCCAGCTGCCGGCGGAGACCCTCGCCGCCCACCTGTCCTTCAAGCCGGACGGCTCCGGCGGCATGGAGCCGGAGTTCGACGCCAGGAGCGCGGTCGCCTCCGTGGAGGGCGACCTCGTCGACCCGGTCCTGGCCCCGCGCGACCCCACGTTCCAGATCGTCGGGGGAAAGCCGAAGCTGGTGCCCGGCCGCAGGGGGAAGGGCATCAACGACGAGAAGCTCGCCTCCGACGTGGCCGAGATGATCGCCGGCGACGGCGACCGGACGATCCCGGTGCTCCTGACCACCGTCAAGCCGCGGATGTCCGACGCCGAGGCGCGCAAGCTCGGCATCAAGGAGCGGATCAGCCAGTTCACCACGCCCTACGCGTGCTGCGTGCCCCGGGTCACCAACATCAAGACGATCGCCAGGCTCCTGGA
Source organism: Streptosporangium sp. H16 (assembly GCF_051918855.1). NCBI lineage: Bacteria > Bacillati > Actinomycetota > Actinomycetes > Streptosporangiales > Streptosporangiaceae > Streptosporangium > Streptosporangium sp. H16. The sequence goes on along the minus strand of NZ_JBPXMD010000012.1, from coordinate 82,530 downwards.
CGGCTACCTGGTGAAGCCGGGCGAGACCTTCTCGCTCAACGGCGTCATCGGCCAGCGCGACACGGCCCGCGGCTTCGTCCCCGCCCCCATGATCCAGGGCGGCAGGCTGGTCGACTCGGTCGGCGGCGGCATCTCCCAGTTCGTCACCACCATGTACAACGCGGTGTTCTTCGGCGGTCTCGAGGACGTCCAGCACGTGGCGCACGAGTTCTACATCTCCCGCTACCCGGCCGGGCGCGAGTCCACGGTCTCCTGGCCCGAGCCCGACTTCCGCTGGAAGAACGACTCGCCGTACGGCGTGCTGGTGAAGACCTCCACCAGCGACACCGGGGTGACCGTCGCCTTCTGGAGCACCAAGCGCTACGAGATCGAGTCGATCTCGTCCGAGAGATACAACATCACCCCGTTCAAGGACGAGACCGACAGCGGTCCCGACTGCATCGAGATGGTCGGCCAGAACGGTTTCACGATCGACGTCTGGCGCGTCTTCAAGCAGGACGGCAAGGAGATCAAGCGCGTCAAGAAGACCACGGTCTACCGCCCCGAGCTCAACCTGAAGTGCGTGCCCGAGTAACGGGGCCGCGTCCGCTCCTCACCACGCCTCTCCTTTCCTCCATCCGGTCTCCGGAGTGGCCGGCGGGGCGGCGGCACGGATGTGCGGCTGGATAATGCGTCCATGAAGATCTGGGTCCCTTCCAAAGCCGCGGCCGATGTCCTGTGCGACCTCCCTGAAGTGGAGTGCGTCGTCTACGACGGCACGGAGCCGGTGCCCGAGGGCGCGCACGAGGCCGAGGTGTGGATCCCGCCGCTGATGCCGGTGGCGGACCTCCCCGGGCTGCTCGCCCGGATGACCGGCCTGCGGCTGCTGCAGACCGTCACGGCGGGAGTCGACGCCTACCGGCCGCACCTGCGGGAGGGGGTGACGTTGTGCAACGCCAGGGGCGTGCACGACGCGGGCACCGCCGAGTGGGTGGTGGGAGCGATGATCTCCGTGCTCAGGGAGTTCCCCGGGTTCGTCCGTGCCCAGCTCCGGGGCGAGTGGACCTATCACCACACCGGGGTGCTGGCCGACTCCACGGTCCTGGTCGTCGGCTACGGCTCGATCGGCGAGGCGCTGGAACGGCGGCTCGACGGCTTCGAGGTCGACGTCGTCCGGGTGGCCAGGACCGCCAGGCCCGGTGTGCACGGCCTGGACGAGCTGCCCGGCCTGCTGCCCGGGGCGGACGTGGTGGTGCTGCTCGTTCCCTCGACACCCGAGACCACCGGCATGGTGGACGCCGGGTTCCTGGCCGCGATGAAGGACGGCGCCCTCCTGGTGAACGCGGCCAGGGGCCCGGTGGTCGACACGGACGCGCTCGTCGCCGAGCTGCGGGGCGGCCGGATCCTCGCCGCGCTCGACGTCACCGCCCCCGAACCCCTGCCCGCGGACCACCCGCTGTGGACGGCGCCGGGAGTTCTCATCACCCCGCACGTCGCGGGCAGCAATCCGGCCTCGGTACGGCGCACGCTGAAGCTGCTCCGCTCCCAGCTGCTGCGCTACCTCGCGGGCGAGCCGCTCAAAAATGTGATCACGGGTTCGTACTGACCGGCAAAGGAATCCGGACCGTGGCTGCCTCGTGACCTGCGGTGCGTACCGTCGGTTAAAAGTGATCTCCGGGGCTCGCGCGGTTATCAGATCGGTGACGACTACGGCGTTGTCGCCCCTCGCGCGGACCGGACGGCACACACTGGCCCTGTGCCGGTGCGAGCGCCGAGGACGAAGGACGACGCGCTCACGCCGGCAGCGCGAGTGCGGCGAGCAAGGGATGCTGCGAAAGCGAAACACATCGACGAGACACACCAAACGACACTGATGGGCAGACGACATTGATCCGCTGGCGTGACCCCCGGGTACCGCTGACCGCCGCCATAGGCGTGGTGGGGCTCGTTGCCGCTCTGGTCAGCGGCGCTCCCGCAGTGGTCGTCGAGGCGGTGGCGGGCGTCGTCACCGCCGCGGCCGCCGCGGGCTCGCTGTTCGCCGCCGCCTCCAAGGTGATCGACCGGCGCAGGGCGCTGGCCTGGCGCTGGCTGGCCGGGGGCTCGCTCACCTGGCTGGCCGGGGTGGGGGTGCGGCCGATCGCGGACGGCGCGCCCTTCGTGGTGACCTTCGCCGACCTGGTGCTCCTGGCCGGTACGGCCATGATCGCGGTCGGCACCGCGCTGTCGGCGGCCAGGCCCGCGCGCGGGCACGCCCTGCTGCGCGACCTCGCCGACTCCTACGTGTGCGCCGCCGCCATCCTGGTGATCCTCTGGGTGTGGCTGGTGGGCCCGGTCTACGGCGACGCCGGTGACGCGGGCGACGCCGCGGTCAGCTTCGCCTCGCCGCTGTTCTGCCTGATCCTCGCCTGCGTCGTGGGCCCCGCGGTGGTGCCGATCCGGCGGTCGGCCTGGCCGGTCGGCCTGGCCGCGCTGGCCGTGCTCGCCGCCGTCGCGACCTCTGAGACGATCACCGCGCTCGCCCGGGTGAGCGGCGACACGCCCTCCCTGACCTGGGTGTGGCTCGCCCCCGCCGCGTTCCTGGTGCTCGCCGCGGTCCCGTGGAGCGGGCCCGCGACCCGGCCGCCCGAGCCCGCGAACGACGAGCCGTCCGTCCGCGAGAGCACGTCGTCGCTGATCGCGGCCGTGCCGCTGTTCCTCGTCGGCGTGGCCACCGTCGTGGTGCTCCTCCACGTGATCAGCGGCGGGGTGCAGGGACCTCCGGCGGTCCTGGCCTCGGTGTGCGCGTCGATCGTCGCCGTCCTGCTGGTACGCCTGTTCGTGACGCTGCTGGAGACCGGGCGGCTGCGGAGCCTGCTCCACCTCGGCGAGCGGCAGCTGCACGACCTCGCCGAGAGCGCGGGGGACGTGGTCTTGCTGTGCGACTACGACGGTGTGGTGCGGCAGATCGGCGAGGGCGTCGAGATCACGTACGGCTACCGCCCCGACGACCTGGTCGGCGGGAGGATCTTCGACTACATCCACCCCGAGGACGTGCCGGGAATCCAGGCGGCGCTGAGCGCGATGAGCCTGGAGGAGGAGGCCGAGGAGGGGCCGGGCGCGTGCATGGTCGCCTGCCGGGTCCGGGCCTCCGACGGGACCTGGCGGCCGGCCGAGTCGGTGGCCACCCGGCACGTGCGCGGCGAGGACCTGCTGCTCGTCACCACCCGCGACATCAGCGACCAGGAGGCCCTGCGCAGCCAGGTCGCACACCTCACCTTCCACGACGGCATCACCGGCCTGCCCAACCGGGCCTACTTCGAGGAGCGCACCCGGGAGGTGCTGGCCCGTCCGGGCGCGTGCAACGTCGCGGTGGTCTTCCTGGACCTGGACGGCTTCACCGCGGTGAACGACTCGGTGGGTCACGCCAGCGGCGACTACCTGCTCGGCCAGGCGGCCCGCAGGCTGCGCGCCGCCGTACGGACCGACGACACCCTGGCGCGCTGGGGCGGTGACGAGTTCGCGGTGCTGCTGGAGGCGCCGGTCGACGCCCAGACGGCGGTCGACCTGGCCGAGCTGCTGGTCCGCACGGTCTCGTCCGAGCCGTTCCGGGTGGCCGACCGCGACGTCGCGCTGACCGCGAGCGTCGGGGTGGCCTTCGCCGCCGACGACGTCTCCTCCGCCGACCTGATCCGCAACGCCGACGTGGCGATGGCGAGGGCGAAGGAGCTGGGCGGGCGCCGGGTGGAGGTGTTCGCCGCGCACATGCACGCCGACGTGGTGCGGCGCCTGGAGCTCGCCGCCGACCTGCAGCGGGCCCTGCTGGAGAACCAGTTCGCGATCGAGTACCAGCCGGTCGTCGACCTGGCCACCTCGCGCGTCACCGCCGTCGAGGCGCTGGTGCGCTGGTGCCGGGGCGGCGAGTTCGTCCCGCCGGAGCAGTTCCTCGGCCCGGCCGAGGACACCGGCCTGATCGTCCCGCTGAGCGAGTGGATCCTGCGCGAGTCCTGCCGGGAGGTGGCCGCCTGGCGCGCCTCCGCCTGGGAGATCGGGCTCTCGCTCAACCTGTCGGCCCGGCAGATCATGGCGCCGCGCTTCGTGGAGACCGTCGAGGCTGCCCTGGTCGAGAGCGGGCTGCCGCCCAGCGCGCTGACCCTGGAGGTCATCGAGGAGATGCTGGTCGAGGACGCGGAGGAGACCATCACCCGGCTCTCCGAGCTGCGCACCCTCGGGGTCCGGCTCGCCATCGACGACTTCGGCACCGGGTACGCCTCGCTGGCGTTCCTACGGCAGCTTCCGGTCGACATGATCAAGATCGACCCGTCCTTCGTGTCCGGGCTCGGCCGTGACGAGACGCTGACCCTGCTGACCCGCACGATCGTGCGGCTCGGTCACGACCTGGGGCTGATCGTCGTCGCAGAGGGCATCGAGCGGCCCGAGCAGCTGGAACTGCTGCGCGAGATGGGCTGCACCCGCGGCCAGGGGTTCCTGGTGGCGCGCCCGATGGCCGCGCGCGGCGTCGACTCGCTGATGCGCACCAGCCTCTCCAGCCTCGGCACTCCCGCGTGACCTCGCATCTCGGACTCTGAGATATGTGTCCCATGAATTTGACGCGGGGGTGCCGCGTCGGCCATGGTGGAGCCATGCAGCTTCACCGTGGGATTCTCGTAGTACTTCGCCGGCGCGCGGGCCGATAGCCGAAGCACTACGACCTGCGCGCCGCCCCAGCTCCGCCGACCAGGCGGAATGGGGCATTTTTTATGCCATTACGCATGCTCAGCCACAAGGAACGAGCCGATGACCGAACAGATGACAGGAGCCCAGGCCCTCGTGAGGGCGCTGGAGCACGTCGGGGTCGACACCGTGTTCGGGATCCCGGGCGGCGCGATTCTCCCCGCCTACGATCCGCTCTACGACTCGGTCAAGGTCCGGCACGTGCTTGTACGGCACGAGCAGGGCGCGGGTCACGCGGCCCAGGGCTACGCGCAGGCCACCGGCAGGGTCGGCGTCTGCATGGCCACCAGCGGTCCCGGCGCGACCAACCTGGTCACCCCGATCGCCGACGCGTACATGGACTCGGTTCCGATGGTCGCGATCACCGGCCAGGTGCCGAGCGGCGCCATCGGCACGGACGCCTTCCAGGAAGCCGACATCTCCGGCATCACCATGCCGATCACGAAGCACAACTTCCTGGTCACCGACCCGAACGACATCCCCAGGACGATCGTCGAGGCCTTCCACATCGCCTCGACCGGGCGGCCGGGGCCGGTGCTGGTCGACATCGCCAAAGACACGCTCCAGGCGATGATGACGTTCGAGTGGCCGGTCGTCATGCAGCTGCCCGGCTACCGCCCGGTGACCCGGCCGCACTCCAAGCAGATCCGCGAGGCGGCGAAGCTGATCGTCGAGGCCAGGCGGCCCGTCCTCTACGTCGGCGGCGGCGTGCACAGAGCGGGCGCGTCGGCGCAGCTGCTGGAGTTCGCCGAGCTGACCGGCATCCCGGTGGTCACCACCCTGATGGCCCGGGGCACCTTCCCCGACAGCCACCCGCAGCACATGGGGATGCCCGGCATGCACGGCTCGGTGTCGGCGGTCGGCGCGCTGCAGAGGTCCGACCTGATCATCGGGCTCGGTGTCCGCTTCGACGACCGGGTCACCGGCCAGCTGTCCAGCTTCGCGCCGCACGCGAAGGTCGTCCACGCGGACATCGACCCGGCGGAGATCTCCAAGAACCGGCACGCGGACGTCCCGATCGTGGGCGACTGCAAGGAGGTCCTCTCCGACCTGATCAACGTGGTGCGCAACGAGGAGCGCAAGGGCGACTACGCCGACTGGTGGACGGCGCTCAACGCCTACAAGGCGACCTACCCGCTGGGCTACACCGAGTTCGAGGACGGCTCCCTCGCCCCGCAGTACGTCATGGAGCGGCTGGGCGCGCTCGTCGGCCCGGACGCGATCTACACCGCGGGCGTCGGCCAGCACCAGATGTGGGCCGCGCAGTTCATCGGCTACGAGAACCCCGGCACGTTCATCAACTCCGGCGGCGCGGGCACGATGGGCTTCGCCCTGCCTGCGGCGATGGGCGCCAAGATGGGCCGCCCCGACACCACGGTCTGGGCCATCGACGGCGACGGCTGCTTCCAGATGACCAACCAGGAGCTCGCCACCTGCACCATCGAGGGCGTGCCGATCAAGGTCGCGATCATCAACAACGGTAACCTGGGCATGGTCAGGCAGTGGCAGACGCTGTTCTACAACCAGCGTTACTCCAACACCGACCTGCAGACGGTCCGCCGGATCCCCGACTTCGTCAAGCTCGCCGAGGCGTACGGTTGCGTGGGGCTGCGGTGCGAGCGCCCGGAGGACGTGGACGCGACGATCAAGAAGGCCATGGAGATCAACGACGTGCCGGTGGTCATCGACTTCGTGGTGCACCAGGACGCCATGGTGTGGCCGATGGTCGCCGCCGGGACCAGTAACGACGAGATCAAGTTCGCGCGCGACATGGCGCCCGTCTGGGACAGCGAGGACTAGGCATGAGCAGGCACACGCTCTCCGTGCTGGTGGAGAACAAGCCGGGCGTGCTCGCACGCGTCGCGTCACTGTTCAGCCGCAGGGGGTTCAACATCGACTCGCTGGCGGTCGGGCCGACCGAGCACGCGGACATCTCCAGGATGACCATCGTGGTCAACGTCGCCGACCTGCCGCTGGAGCAGGTCACCAAGCAGCTCAACAAGCTCGTCAACGTGCTGAAGATCGTGGAGCTCGACCCGGCGCAGTCGGTGCAGCGCGAGCTCACCCTGATCAAGGTGCGGGCCGACGCGGAGAACCGGTCCAGCGTGCTGGAGCTGGTCAACCTGTTCCGGGCACGTTGCGTCGACGTCTCCTCGGACGCGGTGACCATCGAGGTCACCGGCACGCCGGACAAGCTGCAGGCCTTCATCAAGGTCCTGGAGCCGTTCGGCATCAAGGAGCTTGTCCAGTCGGGCATGGTGGCCATCGGCCGCGGAGCCCGTTCCATCACCGACCGTTCTCTCCGGGCCCTGGACCGGACCGCGTAACGCGTACGAGAAACCCGAAAGGTTAAGCAAGTGACTGAGATCTTCTACGACGACCAGGCCGACCTGTCGATCATCCAGGGCCGGCACGTCGCCGTTCTGGGGTACGGCAGCCAGGGCCACGCCCACGCGCTCTCGCTGCGCGACTCCGGCGTGGACGTCCGGGTGGGCCTGCCCGAGGGTTCCAAGAGCCGGGAGAAGGCGGAGGCCGACGGCCTGCGCGTGCTCACCCCCTCGGAGGCCGTCGAAGAGGCCGACCTGACCATGATCCTCGCGCCGGACCACATCCAGCGCCACCTGTACGCCGACCACGTGGCCCCGAACCTGGTCGAGGGCGACGCGCTCTTCTTCGGGCACGGCCTCAACATCCGCTACGGCCTCATCGAGGCTCCCGAGGGCGTGGACGTGGCCATGGTCGCTCCCAAGGGTCCCGGTCACCTCGTGCGCCGCCAGTACACGGCGGGTCGCGGCGTGCCGTGTCTCGTCGCGGTGGAGAAGGACGCCAGCGGAAACGCCCTGGAGCTCGCGCTGTCGTACGCCAAGGGCATCGGCGGCACCCGCGCCGGCGCGCTGAAGACGACCTTCAAGGAGGAGACCGAGACCGACCTGTTCGGTGAGCAGGCCGTGCTCTGCGGCGGTGTGTCCGAGCTGATCAAGGTCGGTTTCGAGACCCTGATCGAGGCGGGCTACCAGCCCGAGGTCGCCTACTTCGAGTGCCTGCACGAGATGAAGCTGATCGTCGACCTGATGTACGAGGGCGGCATCTCCAAGATGTACTGGTCGGTCTCCGACACCGCCGAGTACGGCGGCTACTCCCGCGGCCCGCGCATCGTGACGCCGGAGACGAAGAAGGAGATGCAGCGCATCCTCGCCGAGATCCAGTCCGGCGAGTTCGCCAAGGAGCTGGTGGAGGAGTTCGACGGCGGGCAGAAGAAGTTCACCGCCTACCGCGAGGAGATCGCCGAGCACCCGATCGAGAAGACCGGCGCCAAGCTCCGCCCGATGATGAGCTGGCTCAAGTAACGGCGCCCGGTCTCACCGCGCTCGGGTTCACACGCCCGATTCGCAGCGTTCAGGTCACCGCGGTCAGGTGGCCGCGCTCGGGGAGAGCAACGGCCCGTGCCCCCCCGCGACGAGTTCACGTCGCGGGGGGCACGGGCCGTTTCGCACCGGGTGCCTTCCAGGTTTTTCCGGGAACCGGAAGATGCCTAGTGCCTGGCGAAGTTCTGGGTCCAGTAGATGCCCCGGGAGCTGTTGGCCACGCCCACCCCGAGGTGGGTGTAGGCGCAGTTCACGATGTTGGCCCGGTGGCCGGAGCTGTTCATCCAGGCGGTTACCACCTCGGCCGGGGTGCGCTGGCCCATCGCGATGTTCTCGGCCCAGGCCCGCATCGGGCTGAACCCGCTCGCCCTGATCCGGGCGGTCATGTCGCGGCCGTCCTGCGAGGTGTGGCTGAAGTAGTTCTTGGCCGCCATGTCGTCCGAGTGGCCCTGCGCGGCCGAGCGCAGCTGCGGGTCGGAGACGAGCGGACCGCAACCGTTCTTCTGCCGCTCGACGTTGGTCAGGCGCACCACTTCCTCGGACAGGGAGGAGCCCGGCGCGGAGCTGGGCGCCGTGGTGGGGGTGGTGCCGGACGAGGGGGTCGGCGCCGGAGTCGGCTTGGTGGTGCCGGTCGGCGTGGGGGTGGGGGTGCCGGTGGGGGAGCAGCTGAGCCTGACGGGCCTGGAACGGCCGCTGTTGCCCCGGTAGTCGGTGACGACGGCGTAGTAGACGCCGGGGGCACAGCGCAGCTTCACCGTCACCCGCCCGTTGGTCCCCTGCCGGGACGCGCTCTTGACGATCGGGTCGGTTCCGGGGACGGCGCGCTTGATGCGGATGCGGACCAGGGCGGTGTCGTCGCAGCCCAGCCGCGCGGCGGAGGCCTGGATCCGTCCGGCGGCGTTGACGTGCGGCTTGGCGGCGTACACACGGCACTCGGCCTGGGGAGCGGCCGCGGCGTGAGCCGTGGCGATCGGCGTGCTGAGGGCCGCCAGGCTCCCGAGGCAGAGAAGTGCCCCTAGCGGTCTGCGCATGTCGGTTCCTCCAGTTGGTTAGGCGCTGGATGGACTCCGCATTCTGTCGGGGACGGATCGCTCTTGTCAGCAAATTCCGGACATTAACTGTGGGCCCCAGGTAAACCAGAGTGGTGGCAGAGGCGTCGGGGGTCGATGGTGCTCGGGTCGCTCTCCAGCCCACTTAATCCCGATATTTCCGTTTATGGGCAGCCTGAGCTGGATGTATGCCACGTGGGTGGGGGGCCTGCCGCCGGATCGCGCGGGACGGACGGCGGTCCCGCCGCCCGGCACCCCCCGGCCGGGCGGAGCCGAAATATCCTCGCCTTTCGCGGAGCGCCCCGCCTCGGGACCTACCGGGCGCCCACTCGCTGCGATTGAATGTGGCATGGTCTCCCCGGCGCCCTCCCCCGCCGTCGTCACCGTGTCGCGCGGCGTGCGCGTCGGCTACGGTGTCGGCTCCGTCTGCACCGCCACCTTCTCCACGGTCCCCGGACTGCTGCTGCTGTTCTACATGACGAACGTGCTCGCGGTTCCCGCCTGGATCGCCGGCGTCGTGGTCTTCCTGCCCAAGCTCTGGGACATGTTCATCAACCCCTGGGTGGGCCAGCGCTCCGACCGGACGGTCTCCCGCTTCGGCGCCCGCCGCCCCTGGATGCTCCTGGGTGCGGTCACCCTGCCGGTGACGTTCGCCCTCACCTTCGCGGGCCCCCCGCTCACCGGTGTCCAGGCCGCCCTGTACGTCGCCTTCTTCTACTTCCTCACCGCGACGGCCTACGCCTTCTACGAGGTCCCGTACAAGGCGATGCCGGCGGAGATGACCGACGACTACCACGAGCGCTCCTCGCTCCTGCAGTGGAAGATGGTCTTCGTCGGCCTGGGGATCCTGCTCTCCGGGGCCGGCGCGCCGGCGATCGCGGGCACCGACGTCTCCGGCCACCGGACCATGGGGCTGCTCATCGGCGCCGTGCTGCTGGTGTCGATGCTCGCCGCCTTCTTCGGCACGGCCCGCGCCCCGGTGATCGGGCGGGCCGAGGCGGAGCCGTCGATCGCCGCCCAGTTCGCCGCCGCCCGCTCGAACAAGACGTTCATGGTGCTGCTCGGCTTCAGCTGTGCCCAGATGTTCGCGGCCGGTGTCATGCTGGCCGGCGCCCCGTACTTCGCCACCTACACGCTGGGCGACCCGGCGGCGACCACCACGCTCTTCCTGGGCATCGTCGGCCCGCTGCTGATCACCATGCCGCTCTGGGTCTGGCTGTCCAAGCGCTACGACAAGCGCGGCGCGATGGTCCTGTCGTCGGCGCTGTTCCTGGCGGGCGCCGCCGGGATGGCCTTCTCCGGCCCGCTCGGTTCGGCGTACGCGCACGCGTGCGTGCTCCTCGTCGGCATCGGCTACGCGGGGTTCCAGCTGCTGCAGTTCTCGATGCTCTCCGACGTGATCGTCCACGACGCCCTGGTCACCGGCAAGCGCCGGGCCGGGGTGTTCACCGGGCTCTGGACGGCCGCGGAGACCGTGGTCTTCGCGTTCGGCGCGCTCGTGCTCGGCTGGCTGCTGGCCGCGACCGGGTTCGTCGAGTCCGACCCCTCGACGCCGGTCGCGCAGCCCGAGTCGGCGACCACGGCGGCTCTGTACGGCTCGACGCTGCTGCCCGCGATCCTGATGGGGATCAGCATCCTGCTGACCATGCGCTACACCCTGACGGCCGCGAGGATCAAGGAGGCCCAGGACGCCGCCGAGACCCCGGCCGGCACCGTTGAGGCACAGGAGGGCTGAGGCTGTTTCCGCCCGGAGCCCGCGCCACGGTCCGAGGTGACCGCGCCATGGTCCGAAGTGATCGTGGCGCGGCCCGGGGTGATCGTGGTGCGGCCCGGGGCCGGTGTGCGGCCCGGGACGGCCTGGGCGCGGCCGGTCAGAGCATCTGGGGTGTGATCATCAGGAAGCCGCAGTCCCCGAAGGAGACGACGTCGCCCGGCCGGACCTTGGCCGGGCCGACCAGGCGCCAGTCGTTCAGCCGGGTGCCGTTCAGCGAGCCGAGATCGACCAGGACCCAGCCCTCCTCGTCGCGGCGCAGCTCGGCGTGCACCCGGGAGACGGTTAGGTCGGCGAGAACCAGGTCGCAGGCGGAGCCCCGGCCCACCACGTAGCGGGTCCTGCCGTCACCGGGCAGCGCGAGCCGGGGCAGCCTGGGGCGTCGCCAGGCCGACTCGACACGCTTGGTGAAGTCGGAGGCGGAGGCGACGGCCTCGGTGACCATGCGGCGGAACCGGCCACGTTGCGGCAGGTCGGCGACCAGGTTGTCGAGCTCACCCTGGTTGCGCGCACGCAGGGCCATGTCGACGCGGCCGAGGAAGGTGTCGTGCGACAGGCGCCCCTCGACGGCACGGTCACGCAGCTCGTTGATCGCGCGATCGCGGTCCCCGTCGGAGGCGCGGGCCGGGGGATGCGTCGAGCTCATCCTCCGAGTATCGGCCCCAGGGGCGGAACCTGTCCAGAATATGCAGATCTCTTGCCCCATGGATACTGCGTATGCATACTCAGTATCCATGGCGATCCGACAGGGGCTCCTGGCCCTGCTGAGTCAGGGGCCTCGTTACGGCTACCAGTTGCGTGCCGAGTTCGAGGCGTCGACAGGGGCGACCTGGCCGCTCAACATCGGCCAGGTCTACACGACGCTCTCGCGCCTGGAACGCGACGGCCTGGTGAGCCCCGGCGAGCAGGACGAGCAGGGCCGGGTCGTCTACTCGATCACCGAGGCCGGTCTGGCCGAGATGGGGCGATGGTTCGGCACCCCCGTCGCCCAGTCGGACCGGCCCCGGGACGAGCTGGTCATCAAGCTCGCCCTGGCGGTCACCGCCGCCGCGGACGTGCGGCCGATCATCCAGGCCCAGCGCACCGCGACCATGCGCACGCTGCAGGCGTTCGTCCAGGCCAGGCGCGCGAGCGTCGAGAGCCCCGCCCAGCGGCTGGTGCTCGACTCGATGATCTTCCAGGCCGAGGCCGAGCAACGCTGGCTCGACCACTGCGAGGCCGTGCTCGCGGCCTCCCCCCGGCCACGGAGGCCCGCGGACGCGGAACACCCGAACGCGGAGGTCCCGGACACGGAGCCCTTGGACACGGAGCCCTCGGACACGGGATCCCCACGCGTGTGATCTCCCGACGCGTGATCCCCAGACGTAGGAGACGGACAGTTGACCTCTTTTCCACAACCACAGCCAGGGATCCGCACACCGGGGGGACCCAGATGACCTTGGACCCGGTCGTCCGGCTCACGGACGTGACCCGCACGCACGGCGACGGGCCGCAGAGCGTGGCGGCGCTGCGCGGTGTGAGCCTCGACGTCGGCGCCGGGGAGCTCGTCGCGGTGATGGGCCCCTCGGGGTCCGGCAAGTCCACCCTGCTCAACCTCGCCGGGGGCCTCGACCTGCCCACCTCCGGCTCCGTGGTCGTGGAGGGCACGCCGCTGGCGAGCCTGCCGGCCAGGGAACTGGCCGGGCTCCGGCGCAGGCACGTGGGCTACGTCTTCCAGGACCTCAACCTGATCCCCTCGCTCACCGCGCTGGAGAACGTGACCCTTCCGCGCGAGCTGGACGGGATCGCCTTCAGGAACGCCCGCCGCGAGGCGATGGAGGTGCTCACCGAGGTCGGTCTCGGCGAGGTCGCCGACCGCTTCCCCGACGAGATCTCCGGCGGCCAGCGCCAGCGGGTCGCCATCGCCCGCGCGCTGGCGGGGGAGCGGCGGCTGATCCTGGCCGACGAGCCCACCGGCGCGCTCGACACTCCGACCGGCGACGACATCCTCCAGCTCCTGCGCACCCGCTGCGACGCGGGAACCGCCGTACTGCTCGTCACCCACGAACCCCGCTACGCCGCCTGGGCCGACCGAGTGATCTTCCTGCGCGACGGCGAGATCGCCGACTCCACCGCCACCCCCCTGGAGAGCGCCCGATGAGCGAGCGACCGGACGCGCGGGGCGCGTTCACGGGCCCGCGGCGGGCGGGGGTGGCCGCATGAGCGCGATCATCGCCGCCCTGCGCCTCTCCCGCCGGGAAATCGGCCGGGCCAGGGGGCGCAGCGCGCTCATCATGGTCATGATCGGCCTGCCGGTCCTGCTGCTCGCGGCGGGACTGACCTGGCAGGCCACCGGGGACGTCACGCTCAGGGAAGGGCTGGACTGGAACATCGGCACGGCCGACGCGCACGTGCGGGGTATGGCCTTCGACAGGCCGGTGCGGCAGAGCGCCGGCGCCGAGATCTCCCACACGGCGGGCCGCGGCGTCAAGCAGCGGACGCTCACCGAACAGGAGGTCCTCGCTCTCTTCGGGCCGGGCAGTCGCGCGGTCCCCCTGCGCGGCCTCTGGACCGGCTACGAGGCGGCCGGCGCCTACCGGGAGGCCGAACTCCGGGAGATCGACCTGCACGACCCGATCACCACGGGCATGTACACGCTCCGGTCAGGGCGCCTGCCGCGGGTGGCGGGGGAGGTCGCGGCAGGCGCCGGGCTGGGGTTGCAAGAGGGGAGAACCCTGACCCTGACCGGTATGAGCACCGTCGTCAGCGTGGTCGGCGTCGTCGAGTCCCAGAGCGAGCCCGAAAGCCTCGAGATCGTCGCGCCCCCGGGAACCGCGCCCGACGACACCCGGGAGGCCGCTACGAGCTGGCTTGTCGATACCTCCGCCCCGGTCTCCTGGCAGCGGGTTCGCGAGATCAACCAGCACGGTGTCAAGGTCCTCTCGCGAGCGGTGGTCAACGATCCGCCTCCCGCGGGGAACGGTCCGGAGGATCCGGTCCCCCACGTGTCGGTGCGGACCTCCGACGTCGTGATGACCGTCCTGGGCGCGGTCGTCGTCGTGTTGGAGGTCGTCTTCCTGGCCGGACCGGCGTTCGCCGTCGGCATCCGGCGACGCCGGCGCGAACTCGCGCTGATCGCCGCGCAGGGCGGCTCTCCCCGCCACCTGCGCGGCGTCGTCCTCGCGGACGGGCTCACCCTCGGGCTCACGGCCTCCCTGCTCGGAGCCGCGGGCGGGATCGGGATCGGCGCGGCCGCCGCGCCGTTCGTCCACCGCGGCCCCCTGGAGGTACCTGCCGGCCTGGTCGCGCTCGCCGTGCTTCTTGGGGTGGTGAGCGCGCTGCTCGCGGCGGTCGTCCCCGCCGTCCAGGCGTCACGGGCCGACGTGGCGGAGGTGCTGGCCGGTCGCCGGAGCCGGGCGAGGGAACGCCGTGGCCTGCCGGTGCTGGGAGTGGTGCTCCTGGCGGTGGCGATGGCGGTCATCCTTCTCGGCGCCACCTTCCTGCAACGGTGGGATCAGCGCGTGCCGTGGCAGCCGATCAGCATGCTGCTGGGCGCGGTGCTCGGGCAGTTCGGGCTGATCCTGCTGACGCCGTGGCTGGTCGGCGTCGCCGCGCGCCTGGCCGCGCGGCTGCCGCTGCCGTTCCGGATGGCCGCCAGGGACGCCGCGCGCAACCGTGGCCGCACGGCCCCCGCCGTGGCCGCGGTGCTCGTCGCGACCGCCGTCTTCGCCACTGTGGCGGTGATAGTTTCCAGCCAGACCGCCCGGGATCGGGAGCGCTACACGCCCCAGTACGTGGGGGGAAGCACCGTCGTGTCCTCCTACGCGGCCAATCCCGCGATCTGGCGGGAGATCAAGAAAGTCGTCGCCTCCGCCCTGCCCGGAGTGCCGTTGATCGAGGCGGGAAAGTTCGCCGGGCCCGGCTCGCGACCTGTCAACGTCGTGGTCCAGCCCGGCTGCGCGAGGGATTGCGGGGCGTTCCTCTCCCGCGCGCTGTTCCGGCCCCCACCGATAGGCGGCGCCGACCTGGTCCGCTATTTCCTGCGTGGTCCCGATCCCGTCGCCGAGACCGCTCTCGCCGCGGGCAAGGCGGTGGTGTTCGACCCGAGGGTGTTGCGCGACGGGAAGCTGGTCTTCACGACCGAGATCACGAAACGCGTCACGCACTCGGTGCCCGCCGTCGTCCGGCGGCCCCCGGGCGAGCCGCTGGTGACCGCGGTACTACCCGTCTCGTTGGCGGCCGAGCTGGGCCTCGCCGTCCGCCACGACACCCTCGTCGCCGATCCCGCCGCGGTGAGTACGACGCCGCAGCAGGAGGAGCGGCTGAACGCCGCCGTCCGGGAGGTCGACTCCACCACCGCCGCCGAGGTCGAGCGGGGTTTCCGTGGCGACGACATGGCGACGCTCCTCGCCTTCGCCGTCGGCGCGTCGGTCCTCGTTCTCGGGGGCACGTTCGCGGCGACCGGCCTGGCCGTGGCGGAGGGCCGTCCCGACCGCGCCACGCTGGCGGCGGTGGGGGCGGCGGGCCGCGTCCAGCGCCTTCTCGTCGCCGGACAGGCCGCGTTCGTCTCCGGCCTGGGGGTGGGGGCGGGGACGTTCGTCGGGCTGGTCGCCGGGGTGGCGAGCGTCTTCAGCGGGTTCCATCGCGCCCGGGCCTCCGGGATCGGAACGGTGAACGACGTGTCGTCCGACCTGGTCACTCTCGTGATCGACGTGCCCTGGCTCCTGGTGGCGGGCGTGCTGGTCGGCCTGCCACTGCTGACCGCGCTGCTGGCCGGGCTGTGCGTCCGGACGAGGGTGGTGCTCACCCGCCGCCTGACCTGACCCGCCGTTCCGGGCCGCACCCGGCCGCCGCCCGGCACTTCGGGGACGGCCGGGCATCGGCGCGCGTACGCGGGATCCGGATGGCGGTGATCAGGCCGGATCGCGGGACCTCCCCATCGGCACGCCCCGGCCCACCACCGCCCGGCCGGTCGGGGCGCTCAGTCGGTGACGTCGGCGCAGACCACGTGAGCGCCCAGCTCGACCATCCGCTGCTCGCTGCGCGCGTCGGCGACCCTGGCCATCAGGATCGGCGCCTCGCTCGCGGCGAGCTGCGGCAGCCGGGCGCGCACCCCGCGATGGATGTCCCTGACCACGTCCTCGGCGGCCGACATGTGCACCTTCACGTGCAGCATGATTCCCGGCGCGCCCGAGGAGGTGCTGGCCTCGGAGATCCACACGTGGTGGACGAGCGGATAGTCGACGAGCAGCTGCGAGATCGCGGCGCGCAGCGCGGGCAGGATCGGGTGGTCGCACCGGCGGTATCCCGGGTCCACCATCTGCATCGGGCCCGACAGGTGCGGCCGGGGCGCCGGGATCCACGGCTGGGAGGGCGCGGCGGGCACCGGCGCTCTCGGCGGGCGCGCGGGCGCGGGACGCGAGACCGTGGCCATCGCCCCGGTCGCGTACGCCGTCGGCGCCGCGCTCGACAGCGCGGGCGTGGGGCCGCTGCGCGTCGAGAGCAGGTAGCGCTGGAGATCCTCGATCGGCACGGCCGCGGCCGCGGGGCCCGCCGCGTCGATCACGATCTCCCGCACGCCGGTGACGCGCTGGATGTCGAGGATGGTGTCGGCGTCGCACGCCGACAGCGAGTGGCTGCCACGGTGCCGCGCGTAGGTGTCCGCCGAGGTGTAACCGAGCAGGACACGATCACCGGCCTGGGTCGTGCCGAGCACGACGGAGCGGTCGGGTCGCACGGCAACCAGGAGTCCCCATTCGGCCAGCGCCGCAAGCAGCCGGTGCGGATCGCCGTGCTGCGCGAGCACGTTGCCGAGAGCGGGGTTCCCGATGCTCATATGAGGAACGATAGGTAGTGGACCACGGCTTATCAGGGTAATCGCGAAGTTTTCTTGGGATCAATACCAACTTGAATTTTGGGTGCATGAGATCTGTCAAGGACGGGTAACCGCCTCATGGGTCGCGGAGCCCTCTCGCGTCCCGCGAGCCTCCCAGGGGCTTCCGGAAGGTACCGGAAGGCACCCGGGACAGCGTGGGGCGTCTCGGATCGCGGGACACTCGTGAACGCGTTCACAAGCGCCGATAGACTACGTGAGGTCCGTGCACCCCTCACCGCCTAGTAAGGATCCAGCCTGTGAACAAGCCTGTCGTACTGGTCGCTGAGGAACTTTCCGAGGCCGGTCTCGCGGTTCTGGGCGCGGACTTCGAAGTCCGCCACACCGACGGCGCCGACCGTGCCCAGTTCCTGCCCGCCCTCGCCGACGTGGACGCGCTCATCGTGCGCAGCGCCACGCAGGTCGACGCCGAGGCGATCGCCAACGCTCCCAGGCTCCGTGTCGTCGCCCGCGCCGGCGTCGGCCTGGACAACGTCGATGTGGAGGCCGCCACCAAGGCCGGAGTCATGGTCGTCAACGCGCCCACCTCCAACATCACCAGTGCCGCCGAGCACACCGTCGCCCTCATCCTCGCCTCCGCCCGCAACGTCGCCCAGGCGCACTCCGCGCTCAAGGGCGGCGAGTGGAAGCGCTCGAAGTACACCGGCGTGGAGCTCGACGAGAAGGTCGTCGCGATCCTCGGCCTCGGCAAGATCGGCCAGCTGGTCGCGCAGCGCCTCCAGCCGTTCGGCGTCGAGCTGATCGCCTACGACCCCTACCTGCAGCCGGCCCGCGCCGCGCAGATGGGCGTCCGGCTGGTCTCGCTGGAGGAGGCGCTGAGCGAGGCCGACTTCATCACCGTGCACCTGCCCAAGTCCAAGGAGACCATCGGTCTCATCGGTGACAGGGAGCTCCACACGGTCAAGCCGAACGTCCGCCTCATCAACGTCGCCCGCGGCGGCATCATCGACGAGAACGCCCTCTACTCCGCGATCAAGGAGGGCCGCGTCGCCGGCGCCGGCATCGACGTGTTCCCGAAGGAGCCGGTCACCGACAGCCCGCTCTTCGAGCTCGACCAGGTCGTCGTCACCCCGCACCTGGGCGCCTCCACCCACGAGGCCCAGGAGAAGGCCGGCACCCAGGTCGCGCGCAGCGTGAAGCTCGCGCTCGCCGGGGAGTTCGTGCCGGACGCGGTCAACGTCCAGGGCGGCGCCGTCGCCGAGGACGTCAAGCCGGGCCTGCCGCTGGCCGAGAAGCTCGGCCGGGTGTTCACCGCCCTCGCGGGCGAGGTCGCCACCAAGCTCGACGTCGAGGTGCGCGGTGAGATCGCCTCCCACGACGTCCGCGTACTGGAGCTGGCCGCGCTCAAGGGCGTCTTCACCGACGTGGTCGAGGACTCGGTCACCTATGTCAACGCCCCGCTGCTGGCCAAGGACCGCGGCGTGTCGGTCGAGCTGATCACCAGCTCCGACAGCCCCGACTGGCGCAACGTCGTGACGGTCCGGGGCGTCCTGGCCGACGGCCGCGCGGTCTCGGTCTCCGGCACCCTGTCCGGGCCGAGGCAGATCACGAAGATCGTCGAGGTCAACGGCTACCAGATGGAGATCGAGCCGACCGACCACCTGTCGTTCTTCACCTACACCGACCGCCCCGGCATCGTCGGCGTGGTCGGCCGCATCCTCGGCGACCACTCGATCAACATCGCCTCGATGCAGGTGGCCCGTGACGCCAAGGGCGGCAAGGCGCTCATCGCGCTCACCGTCGACACCGCCATCCCGGCCGAGGTGATCGACCAGATCGGCTCGGAGATCGGCGCCGACAGCGGCCGCTCGGTCGACCTGGCCGACTAGCCGTACCGCCGATGTGGCCGCCGCCCCGGAGACCGGGGCGGCGGCCACATCTCGTCTCAGCATGTGAGAAGTGTGTACGCCGGGCGAGACGGTTTTCCCGCGGCCGGGTAACCTGGAGTCAAATGCGCCAGGTTCTCGTAATTCCTACCTGCCGCGGCGAGGCCTGACAGGGGCGGGCCGGCGACTCGCCGCGGTGTCGTGGCGCGTGCCGGCTCCAAGCCCCCGCCGCCGGTCCGTGATCCGGACCCGCGACATCAGGCCTGGTCGGAGTCCCGACCGGAGTCTCGACCACCTTCCTTGCCGGTATGCGACCGAGACGAGATTCGCCATGTACGACATGTATCCCTGGAACCGTCCCGAGGAGACCGAGGACGAGGCCGTCGACGCGCTCCAGACCGCTCTGGACCGCAGGGACAACGGCGGTGCTCCCACCCGCTGAACCCGTTCTCTCCGCCGCCGGGGTCTCCACGGCCTCCCGGCGGTGATCCGCCGGCGTGTCTCATCCGCCGGTCACGGCTTCGGTCGCGAGCTCGACCCGCTTGGCCAGCTGAACCCCCTGCGGGTCGGGACGCACCGCGCCGACGAAGGATTCGCGGCGCCAGGAGTCGAGTTTCTCCTCCTTGACCACGTCGCCGGTCCGCGGGGCGTGAACCATGTAGCCGGGCTTTGTGATCATGCCGACGTGGCCGAGGCCGCTGAAGAAGGCCAGGTCACCAGGCTTGAGATTCTCCCAGGTGATCTTCTTGGAGAAGGCGGCGTACTGGTCGTTGGTGACGCGGGGGAGCTTGATCCCGGCTGCGCCGTAGGCGCGGAGCACCAGGCCTGAGCAGTCGAAGCCGCCGTGGCCGGTGCCGCCCCAGACGTAGGGCGTTCCGCGCTTGGACATGGCCCACTTCACGGCTTTCTGCCAGGCGGGCTTGACGGCCGTGGCCTTCAGCGCGTCCTTCAGCGCGGGGGTGTTGAGCGCGGCGGGCCCGGGGGCGGGGGGCGGGGAGGCGGCCAGGGCGGCGGTCGAGGTCGCGCACACCGCGGCGCCGGCGACGATCATGGAGGCGGAGATGGACAGGACACGGGGGAGAACTGTGCCGGACAGGATGATTCCTTCCATAAGGCCGGCCGGGTGAGCTGTCGGGCTCGGGCGTGGAGGCCGCCCTACGGCGCGAGAACGCGCTGATTCGCCCCAAGGAATCCACCTGATGACGGCCGGGAACGCGCTCCGGGGGAGGAGCGGGGTGCCCGGGGTCCGGTAGATCCCGTAAAGAGTGGTTCCCCGGCTCCGTGCGGGCCCGGTAAGGGGATGGCCCGTACGGATTAGGCATTGACGTGAATGGGAGGACCATAACGAAACCTCACGAAACGGTCAATACCAAGCAAAGGCGGACAAAACGATCAGGGGTCCCGCCGGACGAGTGTGTCCGGAGGATGAGACCGGTGTTCGATCACCGAGACGGACCGGTAAGGTGCCTGCATGGATTCGCGTAACATTCGCCTGGCGGTCATCCCCGGGGACGGAATCGGAGTCGAGGTCGTCACCGAGGGTCTGAAGGTCCTCGAAGCGGTCGGCACGAAGGTGGAGACCACCACCTACGACCTCGGGGCCAAGCGCTACCACGAGACCGGCGAGACCCTGCCCGACCCGGTCCTCGACGAACTGCGCGGATACGACGCGATCCTGCTCGGCGCGGTCGGCGACCCCAGCGTGCCCCCGGGCGTCCTGGAGCGCGACCTGCTGCTCAAGCTCCGCTTCCAGCTCGACCACTACGTGAACCTCCGCCCGGTCAAGCTCTTCCCCGGCGTCGAGACGCCGCTGGGCAAGGCCCGTCCCGAGGACATCGACATGGTCGTCGTCCGCGAGGGCACCGAGGGCCCGTACGCCGGTGCGGGCGGCGTCATGCGCCGGGGCACGCCGCACGAGATCGCCACCCAGGAGTCGCTGAACACCGCCCACGGCGTCGAGCGCGTCGTGCGCTACGCCTTCGACAAGGCGCTGGGCCGCCCCCGCAGGAAGCTGACGCTGGTCCACAAGACCAACGTGCTCACCTACGCCGGCGACCTCTGGGCCCGCACCTTCGACCGCGTCGGCCTGGAGTATCCCGACGTCCGGACCGACTACTGCCACGTCGACGCGGCCTCGATGTTCTTCGTCAGCCAGCCGGAGCGCTTCGACGTGATCGTCACCGACAACCTCTTCGGCGACATCCTCACCGACATCGGCGCGGCGATCGCCGGTGGCATCGGCCTGGCGGCCAGCGGCAACGTCAACCCCGACCGCACCGCGCCGAGCATGTTCGAGCCGGTCCACGGCAGCGCCCCCGACATCGCGGGCCAGGGCAAGGCCGACCCGACCGCCACGATCCTGTCGGTCGCCATGCTCCTCGACCACCTGGGCATGGCCGCCGAGGCCGCCAGGGTCGAGCGGGCCGTCGCCGACGACCTGGCCGGGCGGCCGGGCGGCCGGGCCGGCCGGGCCACCCACGAGATCGGCGACGACATCACCGCCCGAGTAGCCGGCTGAGGAAGCCGCCCTCCTCGACCCCGACGCGCCTGGCGGCTCACCCGAGCCGCCAGGTGCGTTTTTGTTTCTCCAGCACTGCCGGTTTTCGGCATGGATGGAGTAGTTTCCCGTTACCCGGTCCGACGCAGAATGGACCCAAGGGTAAGCCAGACACCAAGAGAAGGATCCGTGCGATGACCACCGCTCAGAAGCTCAGCTTCGACGTGCAGCTCTCCGACCACGCTCGCACCGCGGCAGAGCGCGAGCAGGTAATGGCGAGCCCCGGGTTCGGTCAGGTCTTCACCGACCACATGATCTCGATCGACTACACCGAGGGGCGGGGCTGGCACGACGCCAGGCTCATGCCGTACGGCCCGCTCAGCCTCGACCCCGCGACGTCGGTCTTCCACTACGCGCAGGAGCTTTTCGAGGGGCTCAAGGCCTACCGCCAGGAGAACGGCACGATCGTGACCTTCCGGCCCGAGGCGAACGCCGCTCGCTTCAACACCTCCGCGGCGCGGATGGCCATGCCCGAACTGCCCGAGGAGACGTTCGTCGAGTCGCTGGAACTGCTCGTCCAGACCGACCGCGAGTGGGTGCCGACCACGCCGGGACACAGCCTCTACCTGCGCCCCTTCATGATCGCGACGCAGCCGGCGCTCGGAGTCAACTACCCGTCCAGGACCTACAAGTACATGGTCATCGCCTCCCCTGCGGCGGCCTACTTCGGCGGGGGCAAGACCGTTACGGTCTGGCTCTCCACCGAGTACACCCGCGCGGCCCCCGGCGGGACCGGCTTCGCCAAGTGCGGCGGAAACTACGCGGCGGCCTTCGTCGCCCAGCGCCAGGCCGTCGAGCAGGGCTGCGACCAGGTGGTCTGGCTCGACGCGGGCGAGCACCGCTACGTCGAGGAGATGGGCGGGATGAACCTGTTCTTCGTCTACGGCGACCGTCTGCTGACCCCGGCGCTCACCGGCACGCTCCTGCCCGGAATCACCCGCGACTCGATCCTCTCCCTCGCCTCCGGCCTCGGCCTCCAGTCCGAGGAGGGGCGCCTGTCGGTCGAGGAGTGGCAGCGGGGCTGCGAGACGGGCGAGCTCACCGAGGTCTTCGCCTGCGGCACCGCCGCGGTGGTCACCCCGGTCGGCTCGGTCAAGGGCGCCGACCGCGCCTGGACGATCGGTGACGGCACCCAGGGGCCCGTCACCTCGAAGATCCGCGAGGAACTCGTGGGCATCCAGTACGGATCCCGTCCCGACCCGCACAGCTGGGTCCACAAGATCTGCTAGTCCCGCACGAAGGAGATCCGCGGGGACCGGTCGGCCGAAAGGGCGGCCGGTCCCGTGCGGTGGAGGCCCGGCCTCCTGCCTGGCGGATCTATCCCTCGATCAGCTTGCCGGTGTCGATCGTGAGGTCCCAGGGCGCGGGGAGCTCAAGGGGCTTGCCCAGCGACTCGGTGATCTCGTCGGCATAACCCTCCGGACCCGGTCGGCTGAGCAACCTGAACCGGTTCGCAAAGGTGTCGATGACCAGGTAGAGCGGAACTCCCGCGAGCGCGCAGGCCCGGGGCTTGACCACATGGTCATCGTGAACGCTGCTCGGGGAGACGACCTCGGCGACCAGCAGCGTGGCGTTGGCGTACACGTGGCTGGGATCCCAGAGGGGCGGATTTGGCGGAACGACGATGAGGTCGGGCTCGAAGCGATCCGCTTGTATCTGCAGGAGGAGCTTGGCTTCCGGGTAGACGCGCCATCCTCTCTCCATCGAGAATGGTATGAGCTGTGCCATCAGGTGGTAAACGACATCGGCATGGGCGATCGTGGGCATCTCCCTCACCACGATCCGACCGTTGACGATCTCGATTCGATGCTTCTCGAATCGTTCGGCGAGTTCCAGATAGAGCCGTTCGAGCTCTTCCTGGTCTGTGATCTGGTAGGCGATCGATCTCTCCGTGAGCATTCCCATGCGGTCATCCTTCCCTCCAGGCGGGTGGGCGCAACGTGTTGGTCACATCACTTAAAGTAATCGAAAAGATTTCCGCGCGCCCGCGATCCGGGAAAGTTATCGTCAGTGCTTTCGAATCATGGTGAGGCCGTCGGCGATGGGGAGCATGATCGAGGTGACCCGCTCGTCGGCGCTGACCATGTCGTTGAACTCGCGGATGTGCCTGACGGTCTCGTCGTCCCTGCTGGGATCGGCGACGTGGCCGCTCCACAGGGTGTTGTCGACGAGGATCACCCCGCCGGGGGCCAGGCGTGACATGAGGATCTCGTAGTAGACGGGATAGTTGATCTTGTCGGCGTCGATGAACGCCAGATCGACGGCCGGGTGTTCGGGAAGCTCGCGCAGCCGCTCGGCCGCGGGGCCGATCCTCAGCTCGATGCGGTCGGCGACCCGTGCCTTGTCCCAGTAACTCCGGGCGATCGCCGTCCACTCCTCGCTCACGTCGAAGCAGGTGAGCCCGCCGCCCGGGGCGAGCCCGCGGGCCAGGCAGATGGAGGAGTAGCCGGTGAAGGTGCCCACCTCCACCGCGTTCCTGGCGCCGCCGAGCTGGGCGATCATGGTGAGGAAGCGCCCCTGGTCGGGGGAGATCTGCATCGACGCGTTGTTGCCGGTCAGCTCGCGGGTCTCGAGCGCGAGCGCGTCGAGGACGTCGTCGGGCTGGGTGGTGTGCGCGAGCAGATACTGCCCCACGGTGGGGTCGAGATAAGTCGCCTTCATGGGGCCCATTCTCGCCGGTGCCGGACGGCGGCGGAGGGTGATTCGAGGTCGTGTCCGGGCCCTGTCCGGCCCGTTCCGGCCCGGGCGTGCGCCGGTGCCCGGGGTCCCGCCCGGCCTGTGCCCGGGTCGCGCGGACACGCCGCAGGTCTCGGATCCTGAGATCGATGTGTCAGATGGTGTCGGCGTATGGCAGACTCCGAAGCATCATGTTCTACGGTCTGCTCATTATCGGCAGGCGCGCTGGCTGAAAAGGGACACCGCCGGCGCGCAGACCTCTCACGTCCGTGAGGGGTCATTTTTGTTTCCAGAAGCCGGATGAGCGCGCGGCGAATCATCGAACCCGCGAAGGAGAACGACATGGCCGACGATCGCTTCCACGTGTACGACACGACTCTCCGTGACGGTGCCCAGCAGGAGGGGCTCAACCTCACGGTGGCCGACAAGCTGGCCATCGCGCGTCACCTGGACGGCCTGGGCGTCGGCTTCATCGAGGGAGGCTGGCCCGGCGCCAACCCCAAGGACACGGAATTCTTCAGGCGCGCCCAAACAGAGCTCGACCTGAAGCACGCGCAGCTCGCCGCGTTCGGCGCGACCCGCCGGGCAGGTGTGAAGGCGGCCGACGACCCGTTGGTGGCCGCGCTGCGCGAATCCGGCGCGCCGGTCGTGACCCTTGTCGCCAAGAGTCACGACCGGCACGTGGAGCTGGCCCTTCGCACGACCCTCCAGGAGAACCTCGCGATGATCCGCGACACGGTCTCCCACCTTCGTGCGGAGGGACAGAGGGTCTTCCTCGACGCCGAGCACTTCTTCGACGGCTACAAGTCCAACCCGGACTACGCGCTGGAGGTGCTGCGCACCGCCGCCGAGGCGGGAGCCTCGGTCATCGCGCTGTGCGACACCAACGGGGGCATGCTCCCCGACGAGCTGGCCGAGGTCGTGCACGCGGCGGTCGGGACGTCGGCCAGGATCGGCATCCACTGCCACGACGACACCGGCTGCGCGGTCGCCAACTCCCTGGCCGCGGTGAAGGCCGGCGCCACCCACGTGCAGGGCTGCGCCAACGGCTACGGTGAGCGCTCGGGTAACGCGAACCTGTTCACCGTGGTGGCCAACCTGCAGCTCAAGCGGGGGTTCGATCTCGTGCCGCGGGAGGCGCTGGCCGACATGACCAGGATCGCCCACGCGATCACCGAGGTCACCAACGTCACCCCCAACTCCCACGCCCCCTACGTGGGCGTCTCCGCCTTCGCCCACAAGGCGGGGCTGCACGCCAGCGCGATCAAGGTCGACCCCAACCTCTACCAGCACATCGACCCCGCCGAGGTCGGCAACGACATGCGCATGCTCGTCTCCGACATGGCCGGACGCGCCTCGGTGGAGCTCAAGGGCCGCGAGCTGGGCTACGAGCTGGCCTCCGACACCTCGCGGGAGCTGGTGAACCGGGTCAAGGAGATGGAGTCGAAGGGCTACACCTTCGAGGCCGCCGACGCCTCCTTCGAGCTGCTGCTGCGCGACACCGTCGCGGGCGAGCGCAGGCGCCACTTCCAGGTCGAGTCCTGGAGGGTGATCGTCGAGCGGGCACGGGGTGGCGAGGTCGTCAGCGAGGCCACCGTGAAGCTGCACGCCAAGGGGGAGCGGATCGTCGCCACCGGCGAGGGCAACGGCCCGGTCAACGCCCTCGACCGGGCCGTACGGCTGGGGCTGGAGCGGCTCTACCCCGAGCTGGCGGGGGTCGAGCTGATCGACTTCAAGGTGCGCATCCTGGAGGGCACGCACGGCACCGACGCCGTCACGCGCGTGCTGATCACCTCCAGCGACGCGGCTGGGGAGTGGTCCACGGTCGGTGTCGACGAGAACATCATCGAGGCCTCCTGGCAGGCGCTGGAGCAGGCCGTCACCTACGGTCTCCTGCGCGCGGGCCACACCGCCTGACCCACCCGCCCCGGCCCATCGCCAGGCCGCCGGCCGTCCCCCCGCCGGAGCGCACCGCCTGGGAGACGGACGGAGAGCCCCTCGGCGAGAGCCGGGGGGACGAGCCCGTCAGGAGAGGTCGGCGCCGCTGACGCGGAAGCTCACCTGGCCCTCGGAGGTCTCCAGGCTGACCTTGCCGCCGGAGCAGGAGAGCGACGGCTTCCCGCTGCCGGGGACCACCACGGTCAGCACGGAGTCGCCCGAGGCGGGTGCGACGACCGCGGGGGCGGGGTGTCTCTGCAGGTAGGCGGAGGAGACCCAGCCCTGGTACGGGTTCTTCTGGCCGCGGACCACCTTCAGCCCGGAGACCGGCCGGCAGGACGGCATCGAGACCTGGGCGAGCGTCGCCTTCCAGCCAGCCTTGTCCTTCACCACGACCTGGCCGCCACCGCTGGAGACGGTGGACAGGTCACGGGAGAAGTGCCAGACGTTGCGGACCTTCGAGCCCTTGGGGACCGTGTCCAGCACGGCCATCACGTCCTGGCGGTGGTTGACGAGCACCGAGCGGGTCCTGGGCACGCCGTAGGCCCTGTCGGTCAGCCGGTAGCTCTGCCGGTCCTGCCCGATCGACGACTTGCTCAGCGCGGTGGCGGTCTTGCCGCGGAACCTCGCTCCGGCCACCATCGACGTGTTGTGCGCCTCGGGGGAGATCGTCCAGTTGCGGTAGCCGCTGTTCTCGTACGAGTCGAAGCCGGCGTCGACCAGGACGTCACGGCCCTGGGCGTAGTAGGTCACGCCCAGGTGGTCCTCGTGGCCGTGGTACTTCATGCCGGGCCCGAAACGGATGGAGTAGAAGGCCGACTCGGGCTTGTCCCAGGCGGTGCGCCCGTAGACGTAGCCGCCGCCGAACACCCGCACGGTCTGCTTCGGGTGGCTGTAGCCGACCGGCCGCACGTCCGCGCCGCCGTCGCCGATCGGGACCATGAACCCGTCGGGCTGGGTGGAGTGGGAGATGAAGTCCTCCAGCGACTCCCAGCGCCGGGAGATGTCGTCGGGCACCTTCCGCTCGCACGCCCTGATGTTGTCCATCGCGACCTTCAGGCGGTCGTGGACGTAGAGCGCGTAGCGCGGGGCCTGCTCGCGCAGCACCCCCTGGGAGTCGACGTCGAGCTTCACGGTCTCGGTGAGCCGCCTGATCGCGAGGCTGGACCACTGGTCGCGGCCGTAGCGGCAGCCGATGCCGAGCAGCGCGATGTCCTGGTCGATGCCGTGGTTGTGGCCCTTCTCGTACAGCCTGGGGTCGGAGAGCATCTTCGCGTGCTCGGCCAGGCTGCCGGAGAGCCACGAGCCGCCGACGTGCTTGCTGAGGCAGACCAGCGCGGGGGCGCGCAGCGCGATCGGGTGCTCCTGCCAGGCGTACGGGCTGGTCTTCGCGCCGCCGCGGGGGTTGTCGGCCACCCAGTCCTTGGCGATCTCGACGGCCCGCGTCAGGTACGCCTCGTTGCCGTTCGTCTCGTAGTCGGCGACGAGACGGCCCATCCAGCGCAGCGAGTGGAAGACCATGCTCCACGAGCGGTTGCGGTAGGGGTCGGTGCGCCAGTCGACGTTCTTGCCGACCTTCACCGGGGCGAGGTCGAGGAAGTCGACCTCGCCGTTCATGATGTCCGTCGATGTCGGCGTGGCGGGCAGCCAGTCGCCCTGGCACTCGGCGGTGCGTTTCGCCTCCCTCGCCTCCGCGGTACCGACCGTGACGCCGCAGGTCGTCAGGAGGATGATGCAGAGAGCGAATGCTTTTGTGCGGCGGCGCACGCCAGTTCCTTCCGGGCCGAACGAGGGGGGCGGATCATGCTGTCCGGATCCCACCAAACCGGTCAAGCTGGGATGGTCCCTTCTGAAACATCGTTAGCAACTAGATGCGGGTCTCCCAGTTTCCTCACAGCGTTCACCGGGGTTCACCGGGGTTCACAGAGGTCACCCGCCCGCCCCACCCGGCCCGTCCGCCCATGGCGCGATTTTGTCGGTCGATGTCCCTCCTGCCACTCGCGGACGTCGCCGTGTTTCGGCAGGCTGGGCGGTATGAGACTCGCCGACATCGTCATCCCCGACACACCGGCCGCCCGAGGGGCGCTGGAGGTGGCGACCGCCTACTGCTCGCCCGCCCTGCTCAACCACTCCGTCCGGGCCTACCTTTTCGCGGCGGCCTACGGCGCGATGAACGACGTCGCCTTCGACGACGAGCTGCTGTACGTCGCGTCGATGATGCACGACATCGGCCTGGTCAAGGAGTTCGACAGCCACACCGTGCCGTTCGAGGAGGCGGGCGGCCACGTCGCGTGGGTCTTCGCCGCCGGGGCCGGGTGGCCCGTCGAGCGCCGCGTGCGCGCGTCGGAGATCGTCGTACGCCACATGTGGGACAAGGTCGACCCCGGACAGGACCCCGAGGGGTACCTGCTCGAACTGTCCACCGGGCTCGACATCTCCGGGCGGCGGCCGGAGGACTTCCCGGCGGAGCTCCGCGCCGAGGTGCTGGAACGCCACCCCCGGCTGGGGATCGGCCCGGAGTTCACCGCGTGCTTCGTCGACCAGGCCGCCCGCAAGCCGGACAGCCTGGCCGGGCAGTTCGTCCGTTCGGGGGTCGCCGAGCGCATCGCCGCCAACCCGCTGGACCGCTGAGGGCTCCCCGCGGGGAGCCCGGCTCTCGCCGCCGCTCAGGCTCCCGGTGCGGGACCGGTGCTCTGGACGACCTCAAAGGACCACAACTCGGCCCCGGTGGCGGCGGGCCCCTGCCCGTGGCCGTGCCCCTGCCCCTGGGCCGGGCCGCCCTGCCCCTGGCCGTGCCCGTGGCCCTGGGCCGCGCTGTGGGCGTCGGCGTGTTCCCGTCCCTGGCCGGCCTCGGCGGCGGCCTGGGCGTGGCCCCGCTGGAAGGCCTGGCTCTCGGTCCAGCGCCTGAAGTCCTCCTCGGAACGCCAGCGGGTGTAGACCAGGTACCGGTCGGTGCCGTCCACGGGGCGGAGCAGCTCGAACCACTCGAACCCGTCCGCGGACTCGACGATCCCCGCCCGGCTGGAGAAGCGGCGTTCCAGCTCCTCGCGCATCTCCCCGGACACCGTCAGCGCGTTTATCTTCACGACCGAAGGCACATCGTCTCCTCGAAGCGTTGGTTTTCCTGATCACTCTATGATCGGCGCTCCGTGGTGCGGGTCAGGCGACGGTCCTCGGGCGGCGTGGCGCGTCCTCCAGGCTCACCCGGGCGACGGCGGGCATGCGCTCGGTCTCCAGAGCCTGGCGCATGTGCGGGATGACCACCCCGCCCAGCTGCTCGCGGACCGCGCTCATCGGCGCGTCCTCGGCGACCACCACCTTCATCCGCACGGCCGGGTGCGCGTTCGTCCCGACCATGTCGGCGGTGGCGTTGATGATCGCGGGGTGCGTGCCCGCCTCGGCGGCCGCCGCGTCGGTGACGCTGCCCGTGTCGACCTCGGTGACCCCGGCGGGGCCGCCCTCGAGGCGCATGCCGCCCAGCCTGCCGCGACGTCCCTGGGCCAGCAGCCAGCGCAGGCCGAACAACGCCAGCACGATGCCCGCCGCCGCGATCACCCACCACAGCCACGGGTCGTAGGTGGCGAACGGCTGGCGTACCGAGCCGTCCACGAGCGGGCTGCCGGCGGGCGCCACGGCCTGCGGGAAGGCTCCCGCGCCGCGTGCGATCGCCAGGGCGCTGAGGATCATCAGTGTCAGTCCCACGATCAGCAACCCCAGCCGGTTGCCCCGGGCGGTCTTGTCGTCCATGGCGCTCACTTCTCTCGCAGATGCACGCGGACGGGATACTTCCAGACGGGGGAGAGCGCGGTGATCCGAAGGTTCACGGCCTCCCGTACGGCGTCGGCCAGCCCGCGGGTGTCCCGCATGCCGCTGTCGGCCGCGACGTGCACGGCCTTTCCCCGCAGCCGTACCCGGGCGTGCTCGATTCCCCGCACCTGCTCGGCCGCGTGGGCCAGCGACCGGGTGAAGCCCCGCCGCTGCATGCCGATGGCCAGGTCCCTGTCCCCGGTCCTCACCGGGATCAGCGTGGGCCGGCCCGGAATGAGCGCGAGCAGCACCAGCAGCAGGCCCAGCAACCCGACCAGGCCCGCGCCCGTCATCACCCGCGGGTCGTTCCACGGCGTCGACGTCGCCCAGGACAGGATCCGGTCGTACGGCACCAGGCGGAGCGGGCGGCCCAGCAGCGCGGAGATGACCTCCAGCGCGACGAGGAGGCCGAGCAGGGTCATCAGGATGGCCGTGAGGACCGCGGGAACCACCCGGCGCGGGCGGAACGCCCTGATCGCCGCGCGGTCCGCGGATGCGTCCTTCGCCACCGTGCCGTATATCGGCGGCGGTGAAGGCTCGGTTGTGCCGTACGCCGGTGGCATGGCCGGTTGCGTCGTGCCGTACGCCGGCGGCACGGCCGGTTCCGTCGTGCCGTACGCCGGCGGTACGGCCGGTTCCGCCGTCTCCGCGCGGGGTGTGGTCGTCATCTCGCCGGTCGGTTCCGCTCCGGGGACCGGCTCCGCCGGGTCGGGTACCTGCCTGGCCATCATCGCTCCTCACGTAGCGGGCCGATGTCCTCGGTGGGGTCGTCGGCGGGATCGCCGACGGGCGCCGCGGTCCGGTCCGGGGTGCCGACGCCGCCCGCCGGGTTCTCCGCCCGACCTCCTCCGGCCGGTACGGCGTCCCCGGTCCGCGAGATTCCACGATCGCCGTGATCGTCACGGGCGGGGACCACGTCGGTGACGAGGACGTCGATGTGGCCGACGTCCATGCCGGTGAGGGCCATGACCCGTTCGGTGACGTGGCTTCTGACCTCCTCGGCCACCTCGCGGATCGGGGCCGGATACTCGACCGTCACGTCCAGCCGGAGCGTCGTGAGCTCACCGTCGAGGGTGGCGTGGGTGCCGCCGCGCCAGGACAACAGCGGTCTCCGCTCGACGACCTCCCGTACCCGTGCCACCTCTCCGGCCGCGCGGGCCGCGATGCGCGACACCACCCGGTCGGGTATGTCGGTCCTGCCGCGTCGTTCGGCCGGTACGGCCTGCCGTGACGGCTGGGCGGGAACGGCGGGCCGCGCGGGCCCGCCGGTTTCCGCGGGGACGGAGCCCCCCTGCCGAGAGGCAGGGGGATCCGGATCCGCGGCCGTCCCGGAGGACGCGGGACGGTGCTCGACGGGAGTGTTCATCGCCGTTTCGCCGCCAGCCGGGACAGGTCGACCTCTCCGGTCTCCGCGAAGCGGCCGATGAGGAATCCGACGGCGCCCAGTACGAGCACCAGCAGGAACGCGCCGAGGCCGCCGAAGGCCGCCGCGAAGCCCAGAAGGACACCGACGATCGTGCCGACTACGGACCACACTGGGAAATTACTCATCTCAAACCTCCGATATGGACGTTCACCGGCCGGTCGCCCACCATCGGGACGACCGCCGCTCGCACTTCGTCGGCGATCTCCGGTAGCGGGCGCCCCAGCCTGACGACGACCGAGACCTCCACCTCGTTCTCGCGCAGCGCGACACCGGCCAGCCGCTCGCCGGGCAGGTAGCTCGCCACGGTCCCGAACGGCCCGCCCGACAGGTCCACGACGTCGGGGCAGCGCCGTACGGTGTCGGCGATCCTGTGCGCGAGGTCGGTCGTCCCGAGGACCGCGTCCTCGGGTTCGCGGGTGACGACGGCCGTCTCGCGTGCGGGACCCGGCGCCGCCCGTGCCGGGGCTCCGGGCTCGCGCGCCGGCCTCGCCGTCTCCCCGGCCTCCCGGCCACGACCTGCCTCCCGGCTCTGGCCGGCCGGTCTGCGGGCCTGACCCTCCGGCGCGGCCTTCTGCCGGGGTACGGCGGCCGGCCTGCGCGACGGATCGTTCGGCCGGTGCGCGGGTATGGCCGTCGCCGGTGTCGGAGCGGCGGTCCTGGCGGGTTCCCCCGATCCGCGCGCGGGCGTGGTCGTCTCGGCGCCGGGCTTTCCCTGTCTCTCGGGCGCGGATGTCCCGCGGCCGGGATCCGCCGGCGTCGGAGGCGTCGCGGCCTCGCGGGCCGGGTCCCTGGGCTCGCGGCCCGGTCCCGCCGCACCGCCTGCCGGGCCCTTCACTGGACGCGGGGCTCCGACTCGGACGAATCCTCCGAGCCGTCCTTGTCCTGGCCGGGCATGTGGACGTCGGAGACCTTGATGTTGACCTCGGTGACCTCGAGCCCGGTCATGCGCTCGACCGCCGTGATCACGTTGCGGCGTACGGCGGCGGCCAGGTCGGGGATGGCGATCCCGTAGTCGACGACCACTTCCAGGTCGGCGGCGGCCTGCCGCTCGCCCACCTCGACCGAGACCCCCTGGGTGGCACTCTTGTCGGCGCCCACCATGCCGCGTACCGCGCCCAGGGCGCGCGCCGTGCCCGTGCCCATGTTGTGCACGCCGGGGATCTCCCTGGCCGCGAGTCCCGCGATCTTCGATACGACCCCGCTGTCGATGGTGGTGGTCCCCTTGGAGGTGACCAGGCCGCTCTGGGACCCGGGGCTGTCGGTGCGTGCCCGCGGCACCGTGGCCTCGTCGCCCTTGGGCCTGTTCACCGTGCTGGCTTCAGTCACGTCCGTTCCTTCCCCCGTTGGGAAGGCCTTCTGGCCTCCCCGATGCCTCTGAGGCGGTCATACCCCTCATATGGACATAAATCAGGACATAGCTTTTCTTGGAGCAAACATGGCACTATCGATAAAATCGGATTTGTAGGTATTTTTAGGTGCATATGGTGCAAGGTTTCCGGGCGGCGGAGCGAGGAGCCACGGGCGCGGTCCGGCGGGACCCTGAGCGCGACTAGCCTTGTCGTGTGCGTATAGCGAGGTTCTCCACAGGAGAAGGTGTCGGGTTCGGGGTGGTCGAGGGCGGCCCAGGGGAGGAGTTCATCTCCGGGATCTCCGGTCACCCGTTCGGGCCGATCCAGTTCACCGGCGAGCGATACTCGCTCTCCCAGGTCAGGCTGGTCGCGCCCATGCTGCCCAGCAAGGTCGTCGCGATAGGCAGGAACTACGCCGACCACGCCCGGGAGATGGGTGGCGAGGTCCCCGACGAGCCGCTGGTCTTCCTCAAGCCGTCGACCTCGGTGATCGGCTCGGGTGAGGCCATCGCCTACCCGACGACGCTCTCCCAGCGGGTCGACTACGAGGGGGAGCTGGCCGTGGTGATCGGCAGGCTCTGCCGCGAGGTGCCCCGCGAGCGGGCGCACGAGGTCATCTTCGGCTACACCTGCGCCAACGACGTCACGGCGCGGGACCTGCAGAAGAAGGACGTCCAGTTCACCCGGGCCAAGGGCTTCGACACCTTCTGCCCGCTCGGCCCGTGGATCCAGACCGAGCTCGACCCGAGCGACGTCGGCATCGTCACGACGGTGAACGGCGAGATCAAGCAGAACTCGCGCACCTCCAAGCTCATGTACGACATCCCCGCGCTGATCGCCCACGTGAGCGCGGTCATGACCCTGATCCCCGGTGACGTCATCCTCACCGGGACTCCCGAAGGGGTCGGCCCGCTCAGCGTCGGCGACGAGGTCAGCGTTTTCGTCGAAGGAATCGGCACTCTCAGCAACCGGGTGGTCTCCCGTGATTAGGGTTCGTTTCGCTCCCTCGCCGACCGGCATGTTCCATGTCGGCGGCGCCCGCTCCGCGCTGTTCAACTGGGCCCTGGCCGAGCAGACCGGCGGAAGGTTCGTGCTGCGCATCGAGGACACCGACGCCGCGCGCAACCGGCCGGAATGGACCGAGGGCATCATCTCGGCGCTCGCCTGGATCGGCGTCAACGAGGACAGCCCGGCCTTCGAGGGCCCCTACTTCCAGTCTTCGTACGAGAAGCAGCACCGCGAGGCCGTGGCCGGGCTCGTCGCCAAGGGCCGGGCCTACTACTGTACGTGCACGCGCGACGACGTGAAGGCGCGCACCGGCTCCGAGCACCAGGGCTACGACGGCTTCTGCCGCGACCGGGGCCTGACCGAGGGCGCGGTCCGCTTCCGCACCCCGGACGAGGGCGTCACCGTGGTCCAGGACCTGGTCCGCGGCACCGTCGAGTTCCCCAACAACGCGATGGAGGACTTCGTCGTCGCGCGCGGCGACGGCTCCCCGCTGTTCGTGCTGGCCAACGTCGTCGACGACGTCGAGATGCGGATCAGCCACGTGGTGCGGGCCGAGGAGCACCTGTCCAACACGCCCAAGCAGCAGTTGCTCTGGGAGGCGCTCGGCGTCGCCCCGCCCACCTGGGCGCACGTGCCGGTGATCGTCAACGAGAAGCGCCAGAAGCTGTCCAAGCGCCGCGACAAGGTCGCCCTGGAGTCCTACCGTGAGGAGGGCTACCTGGCCGAGGCGATGGTCAACTACCTGATGCTGCTCGGCTGGGGGCCCGGCGACGACCGGGAGATCATGCCCTGGCCGGAGATGGTGCCGCTGTTCAAGCTGGAGGACGTCAACCCCTCCCCGGCGTTCTTCGACGAGAAGAAGCTCCGCGCGTTCAACGGCGAGTACATCCGGGCGCTGCCCCTGGAGGAGTTCGCCGCCCGCTGCGAGCCGTGGCTGGAGCCCGGCTGGGACCGCGCGACCTTCGCCAAGGTCGCCGAGCTCGCCCAGACCCGCATCGCGGTCCTGTCCGAGATCACGGCGAACGTCGACTTCCTCTTCCTGGACGAGCCCGTCTTCGACCAGGCGTCGTGGGACAAGGCGATGAAGAACTCCGCCGTGGAGATCCTCACCGGCTATCTCGCCCGCCTGGAGACGGTCGACATGGACCCCGATTCGCTGAAGACCGCCCTGGAGGAGGTCGGCCTGGAACACGGTCTCAAGCTCGGCAAGGCCCAGGCCCCCGTGCGGGTGGCCGTCACCGGCCGGACCGTGGGCCTGCCGCTGTTCGAGTCGATCGAGGTCCTCGGCCGCGAGCGCTCCGTCGAGCGCCTCCGCGCCGCCCTCGCGAAGCTCCAGGCCTGACCGGACCGCGCGGATGGGGCCCGGTTCCCGGGCCCCATCCGGTTTCCGGGCCGGCCGGGTCTCCGTGCCCTATTCGGTCTTCGTGCCCTGCCCGGTCTCCGTCCCTCGCCCGGCCAGCTCGTCCCAGAAGGCGAGGTTGTGGGCCGAGGCGCGGTCGAAGGGCCTGACACCGCCCCGTCCCGGGGACAGCTCCTGTACGTACGGCGTGCCGTCGGCGGGGCGCACGCGCTTCCAGGCGGGCAGGCCCGGCCGGTTCGGGTCGCCGGTGGCGGCGAACCTCGACCAGTAGTCGATCATGGTGTCCCCGAGCCGCCGCTGCGCGGGGGTGAGCGGGGCGGACTCCCAGCCGACCCCGAACAGGAACGACAGCTCGGAGCCGTGCGCGGCGAGCGGCCTGACCCCGTGGTCCAGCGGGAAGAGCGGGGGCGCCGTACGGTCGGTGAACTCGTAGGAGTAGGTCGGCACGTGCCGGGCGAGCAGCAGGTCGGTGTCGCGCGCCTGCCAGGCCCAGTCCAGGTCGCTCATGATGGCCGCCAGCGCCTGGAGGGGCGGGCCGTCGTGGGTGCCCACCGGGTACCGGGCCAGGACCTCGGGCCCCGCGGCGCCGAAGTCGGCGCTGACCTTGAGCTCGTAGTCCTCCGCCGTCAGCGGCTCCTCGGAGAGCGCCGGAGCGAACACGGTGCCCTCGTCCCGGGTGATGCCCGTCAGCACCGGCACCCGGTGGAAGCGGCCCTCCTGGAGCACCTTCGCCGGATCCTCGGGCAGCACCGCGTTGCCGTACCCCGGCAGCGGAAGGGGGTCCCGGGCGAGCAGGTCGGCCACCGGCTTGCCCCGCAGGCAGGCGAGCGCGGTCCCCGGGTCGGCGCACCCCAGCAGAGCGGCCACATACTGCCCGTAGCCCTCGTAGGAGGCCTTGGGCAGCCACAGGGGCACCTTCAGGACCGGCGTCAGCGGGGTGCCCTCGAAGCTCCCCGCCTGGCACGGGCTGCTCTGGGCGATCGCCCGGTGGAACAGCCCCGCCGCCGAGGGGGAGGTGAGCTGCGCGCACACCGAGTGCGACCCCGCGGACTCGCCGGCCAGGGTGACGTTGCGCGGGTCGCCGCCGAACGCCGCCGCGTTGCGCCGCACCCAGCGCAGGGCCGCCTGCTGGTCCTCGATCCCAAAGGACCCGGAGTTCTCCAGCCCGGGATGGCCGAAGAACCCGAAGATCCCCAGCCGGTAGTTGACCGTGACCACCACGACGTCGCCCCGCCCGGCCAGCCTGCGGGCGTCGTAGTCGCTGCCCGCGCCCCTCGTCAGGCCCCCGCCGTGCAGCCACACCACGACCGGCTTGAGACGGTTCCCGCCGCTCCGCGCGGGCCGCGAGGGCGCGGTCACGTTGAGGTAGAGGCAGTCCTCCGCCTCGCTCGCCGGGAGCCCCCAGTCGTCGGCGCGCTGCGCGCACCGGCTGCCGGGCGCGGTGGCGTCGCGCACCCCCTGCCACGGGGTGACGGCCCCCGGCGACCGCCAGCGCAGCTCCCCGACCGGTGGCGCGGCGTACGGGATGCCCTGGAAGAGCCGCTGACCGCCGGCCTCCGCGCCCCGCACCCACCCGGCGTCGGTACGGACCGTCGGACCCCCGCCGAGGGAGGCCGCGACTTCTCGCGTGTCGTGCGCTTCACGCTCGGCCGCGGCCGGGTCGGTGGCTCCGAGCAACAGGGCTCCCGCCAGACCGGCGACGAGTGCGGCACTGATCCTGTTCCGTGGTGGTTTCATGACCTTTACGATGCCCGCCGGGCGCGTCGCGCGCACTGGCTCTGCGCCCCTCGCCGGGGTGTGGTTTCCCGCACCCCGGCGATGGACGAAGGGCCACGCGGGCGGGGGCACAGGGGGTGCAGAGGAGCTAGGCCAGCAGGCCGCGGCGCTTCAGCAGGGGCTCGATGCGCGGGTCGCGCCCGCGGAAGTCGCGGAAGGCGTCCATCACGTCCCGCGAGCCGCCCACCGACAGCAGGGTGGAGCGGAAGTGGTCGCCGTTCTCGCGCCCGAGGCCGCCGTTCTCCTCGAACCAGTCAACGCTCTCGGCGTCGAGCACCTCGCTCCAGATGTACGAGTAGTAGCCGGCGCTGTAGCCGCCCACCCCGCTGAAGAAGATGTGCGCGAAGTAGTTGGTCCGGTAGCGGGGGCGGACCAGGTCGAAGGCGATCCCCGCGCGCTCCAGGGCGGCGTTCTCGAACGCCTCGGCGTCCGCGGCGGTCTCGATGGTCTCGCCCGCCGCCAGCTTGTGCCAGGACCAGTCGAGCAGTGCCGCCGCGAGGTACTCGACGGTGCTGAAGCCCTGGTTGAACTTCTCGGCGGCCCTCATCTTCTCCAGGAGCTCCGCGGGCACGGGCTCGCCGGTCTCGTGGTGCCTGGCGAAGTTGGCGAGGATCGACGGCCAGGTGGCCCACATCTCGTTGACCTGGGAGGGGTACTCCACGAAGTCGCGAGGCACCGCCGTCCCGGAGACCCGGGGGAAACGCACGTCGGAGAACAGGCCGTGCAGGGCGTGGCCGAACTCGTGGAAAGCGGTGTTGACCTCGTCGAACGTGAGCAGCGTCGGCCCCTCGGCGGGCTTGGTGATGTTGAGGTTGTTCATCACCACGGGCCGCTCGTCGAACAGGTGCGACTGGTCGACCAGGTTGTTCATCCAGGCGCCGCCGCGCTTGGTGGGCCGGGCGTACGCGTCGAACAGGAACAGCCCGAGCGGCGAGCCGTCGGCGTCGAACACCTCGAAGACCCGCACGTCCGGGTGGTACCCGGCCAGGTCGTCCCGCTCGGAGAAGGTGATCCCGTACAGCTCGCCCGCCGCGTGGAAGACCCCGTCGCGCAGCACCCGGTCCAGTTCGAAGTACGGGCGCAGGTCGGCGCCGTCGAAGTCGTACCGGGCCTTGCGCACCTGTTCCGCGTAGAAGGACCAGTCCCACGGCTCGATGGGGAAACCGGCCTGCTCGCTCAGCGCCTCGGCCTCCCTGCGGGCGTTGGCCACCGCCGGGCCCACCAGCTTGCCGAGCATCTCCTCGACGGCGTCGGTGGTCTTGGCCGTCTGGTCGGCGACGGAGTAGGCGGCGTGGCTGGGGTAGCCGAGCAGCGCCGCCCGCTCGGCGCGGAGCGTCGCCATCCTGGCCGCCAGCTCGAAGTTCTCCGGAGCCCGGCCCGTGGACAGCTCGTACAGCCTCCTGCGGGTCTCCCTGTCGGTCAGCTCCGCCAGGGCGGGCTGGTTGGTGTGGTTGAACAGCGCCAGGACGTACGAGCCGTCCTTCTCGATCGCCTTGATCGTGCTCTCGGGGAGCCCGTCCAGCAGCCTGACGTCCTCGACGACCAGCGCGGAGGCGGTGGAGGCCGTCAGCAGGTTCTGGGAGAAGGTCGTGGCGAGCCTGGTCAGCTCCTCGTTGAGCTCCCTGAGGCGTTCCTGGTCGGTCTCGGACAGGTCGGCCCCGGCCCTGACGAAGTCGACGCGGTACTTCTCCAGCAGCCACGCCTCGTCGGCGTCGTCGGTGGTCACCTGCTTGATCCGGGCGTACAGGGAGCGGTCCAGGAGGATGGCGTCGGCGTGCTGGGTCAGTTCGGGGGAGACCTGGGTCTCGATCTCCCGGATGCCGTCGGTCGCGTCGGAGGCGGAGACACTGGAGAAGACGGTCACGGTCCGCTTGAGGATCCGCCCCGAGCGCTCCAGGGCCTCGATCGTGTTGGCGAACGTCGCGGGCTCCGGGTTGTCGATGATCTCCCGCACCTCACGCAGCTGGTCGGCCATGCCGCGCTCGAAGGCCGGGAGGTAGTGCTCCTCCCTGACCAGGGCGAACGGCGGTAGCCCGTAGGGCAGCTCGCTGGGGGTGAAGAACGGGTTGTCGGTCAAGGTGGGAACTCCTCACATGCGGCTGGATCTCTCCAGCAGCGTTACACAGTGGACCTTCGTGGCGGCAGCCCGGGGATACCGCGATTCGGCCGCCGGCAATCGTTTTGGTCTTGACCCCCAACCTGGGCTATTCTTTCGGAGTCGCCAGCGAGTCCCGCAAGGGGGTCCAGCGCGGTGGGGTATGGTGTAATTGGCAACACGGCTGATTCTGGTTCAGTTGTTCTAGGTTCGAGTCCTGGTACCCCAGCTGCATCTTCTCAGGGAGATGCCGCAGATTCGGTCCCCTCCGAATCTGATGACAGTGTGTAGGGTCCCGTCGTCTAGTGGCCCAGGACGCCGCCCTCTCAAGGCGGTAGCGCCGGTTCGAATCCGGTCGGGACTACCACTGTCTCTCGCAAGGCTCCGTCGTCTAGTGGCCTAGGACGCCGCCCTCTCAAGGCGGTAGCGCCGGTTCGAATCCGGTCGGGGCTACATCGCGAACCCCGGAAGCAACCGCTTCCGGGGTTTTCGCATTTCCGGATTCCGTGAAATTCCCGCGCCCCCGTTCCGGGTCCCTCCTCCTGTTTCCGCCCCCGCGTTTCCGCGCTCCCCACCTGGGCGGATCCCGGAGCGAGGACCGCGCTCCCCGCCTGGGCGGACTCCGGGCGGGGACCGCGATCTCCGCCCGGGAGGTTTCTTGACCAGGGACCGGGCTTCCTGCCCGGGCGGGCCCCGGAGTACGGATCGCCCTCCCCGGCGGGCAGGCGATCAAATACCGTGCAGGGTACGTGATCCGTACCCGGGTACGACCCCTCGCGATAGTGGAGCCCATGTCGACGACCCCTCAGACCCAGCCGACGATCTCGCGGACCCATTCGTGGACGCCACCGGCGTTCCCCGCCGAACTGGCGGAACTGTCGGGCCTGGAGTTCCTGGAACGGCTGGTCGACGGCCGCGTCCCGCCGCCGCCGATCGCGGGCACGCTCGGTTTCCGGATAACCCACGTCGAGCGCGGCCTGGCGGTCTTCGTGGGGGAGACCGGCGAGCACCTCTACAACCCGCTGGGAAGCGTGCACGGCGGCTATCTCGCCACCCTGCTCGACTCGGCCCTCGGGTGCGCGATCATGACAGAGCTGCCGCCCGGTAAGGCGTACACGACCGTCCAGCTCGGGGTGAACATGGTCCGGCCGGTCTACGCGAACACCGGGCCGCTGCGCTGCGAGGCCAGGACCCTGCACGTCGGCCGGACCGTCGCCACCTCGGAGGCGCGGATCGTGGGTGAGGGCAACGGCAAGCTGTACGCCCACGCCACCACGACCTGCGCCGTCTTCCCGCTGGGCTGATCCGTCCTGGCCGCTTCCAGCCGCCTCCGGCGGTTTCCCGGCAGGAGCCGGGGCCCGCCCCGGAGCCGGTCGCCCGGGCTCCGGAGCGGGGCCGGACGGCTAGTTCTGCCCCGAACGGGCCTTGAACAGGGCCCGCTTGGCGGCCTTGCCCACCTGCTTGTCGGGGTGGGCCTTGCCGATCGCCTCCAGTAGCTCCTCAAGGTGCGGGTGCGGCACCTTCCAGATCACCTCGAGCAGGCTGACCAGGTTCGGCACGTTGCCGATGTCGTCGAGGCTGCTGACGAACTCCGGGCGGCCGAGGCCGGCGGAGATGGTCAGCATGTCGAGGATCAGCCAGTGGGTGTCGGCCTGGGTGGGCGTGGGAGCGTCCTCGACGCCCAGCTGGGCCAGGT
Organism: Streptosporangium sp. H16; assembly: GCF_051918855.1. Lineage (NCBI taxonomy): Bacteria > Bacillati > Actinomycetota > Actinomycetes > Streptosporangiales > Streptosporangiaceae > Streptosporangium > Streptosporangium sp. H16. Next base: position 42,270 of record NZ_JBPXMD010000012.1, on the reverse strand, counting down.
GGGTGGCCGCGTACGGGCGCAGGGACGGCTCGTCGAGGGCCTCCCGCCACGCGGGCACGGCCACGTCGCCGAGCGAGCCGACCATGCTGGCCGCCTGGACCCGGATCAGCGCGTCCGCGTCGTCCTCGGCGGCGGCCTCCAGCAGGTCCCTGGCGGCCTGCTCAGGGGCGCGCAGCTCCATCCAGGCCGCGAACTCGGCGTCCGCCTCCTCCTCGGGAAGCTCGGCGCCGAAGGAGAGCAGGTCGAGGGCCGTCATCGCGTCGATGGCGGGCCGGGCGTCCAGCTCGATGTCGGCGTCGTCCACGAGGTGGACCACGCCCTCCATGCCGAGCGGCGTCAGCCGCACCTGGTCGTGCTCGACCTCGACCATGCCGTATCCGGCCAGCCAGTCGAGCACGGGGTTGAGCGGGTCGCCGTACTGCGCGGTGGCGGCGGCCCAGGCCTCGGCGCCCAGGTCGTCGTACTCGGCGGCGGCCTCGGCCAGCTCGGTGCGGAGCTCGGCCAGCGGCTTCGAACCCGTCGCCAGCAGCACCCGGACCAGCAGCGCCCTGGTCAGCCCGGACAGGGCGATCGTGGCCTCCTCGTCCTCCAGCTCGGGGTCGCCGTAGTCGATGGAGTGCAGGCCCGCCATCCACGCGTCGAGGGCGTCGTCGTCCTCCTCGAAGGGCCACTCCGCGGTGTCGGCGTCGACGCTGACGGTGTCCTCCCCCTCGGGCTGGAGGAAGTCGAGGTCGATCGCGAGGTTCCAGATGTTCCAGAGGGCGGGGACGGAGTCGGCCAGCGACGCGCCGTCCTTCTCGGGGACCGGAAGCCCCAGGACCGCCAGGGCCTCGACGATCTCGGCGTCGTCCAGCAGGCTCGTCTCGCCCACCCGGCGCTCGGACCCGACCCAGACCGCGAGGTCGCGGGCCTTGGCGATCAGGGTCGTCCCGCGGGTGGCCGCGGCCAGCTCGCTGTCCGGGCGGAGCCGGATCGTCGGCAGCTCGGAGAGCTCGTCGGCGAACGGCTCGAAGTCGCCGAGCCCCTCGGACTCCTCCTCGTCGTACTCCTCGTCATCGTCGTCCTCGACGACGAGATCCTCCATGGCGTCGACGAAGTCGTCCTCGAGGCGGTCGAGCTCGGCGAGCAGATCGTCCAGCGAGGCGGAGCCCTTGGCCAGGCGGTCGGACTCCGACAGGAAGGTCAGGTAGGCGCGGATCGCGGGCACCATGCCGTCGGCGGCGGCGTCAGGGTCCTCGACGACCTGTGGCATCCGGTCGAGGAGCACCGTGCGCAGGTCGGACTGCTTCCACCGGCCGACGTCGTCGGAGGCGATCAGGCGGTGCCACAGTGCGACAGAGCCGACCAGGTTGGAATCGCTGCCGGGCGCGTTCTCACGCGCCCAGAGGATGAAGTTTTGGAGCAGGGGACGCAGTTCAGCCGCGGCTGCCTCGATGCGATCTGTCACCTTCCCAGCCTAGGGGGCCGCAGGGGTGCTCGCCTCCTCATATCGCCCTCAGGTCGGCCGATGTCAACCGGCGCGGCCCTTCGGCCAGGTGATCCGGCCGCCGAGGTCCGGCACCGCCGTCCGGCCCGGCGGCCCGCTCGTCACCGGCCGGGTGGTCCTCCGGCGCTGCGGGCCGCTCGCCGCGACGTGGCCGCTCGCCGTCAGCCGGCCGCCAACCGGCCCCTGCCGGTCCCGGCCGGTCCTCAGTTGGCGCGGCGCATCGATTCGGTGATCCGCTCGGCGGCGGTGACCACGGGGGCGGCGTGGAGGCGGCCGGGGGTGCGGGTCAGGCGCTCGATCGGGCCGGAGACCGACACCGCGGCGACCACCTTGCCACCCGCGCCCCTGATCGGCGCCGAGACGCTGGCCACGCCCTGCTCGCGCTCGCCGACGCTGTGCGCCCAGCCCCTGCGCCGCACGCTCGCCAGCGTGGCCGCGGTGAACTTGGCCCCGCGCAGGCCCCGGTGCAGGCGGTCGGGCTCCTCCCAGGCGAGCAGGATCTGCGCCGCGGAACCGGCGAGCATCGGCAGTGCCGAGCCGACCGGCACGGTGTCGCGCAGCCCGCTGGCGCGCTCGGCGGCGGCCACGCAGACCCGCTCGTCACCCTGGCGACGGTAAAGTTGCGCGCTTTCCCCGGTCAGGTCCCTGAGCTGGGTGAGGATCGGGGAGGCGACGGCCAGCAGCCGGTCCTCGCCGGCGGCCGTGGACAACTCGGACAGGCGTGGGCCCAGCACGAACCGGCCCTGTGTGTCGCGGGAGACGATCCGGTGATGCTCCAGCGCGACGGCCAGCCGATGGGCCGTGGGCCGTGCCAGGCCGGTGGCCTGAACGAGCTGTGCGAGGGACGCCGGGCCTGCTTCGAGGGCATTGAGCACGAGGACGGCCTTGTCGAGTACGCCGACTCCGCTAGAGTTGTCCATACACCGATACTGCCGTCTCGACATATGAGAAAGCAAGTGGGAGTGGGACAGCCGATCGCAAGGAGGCGACATGGGCCGCACGCTCGCGGAGAAGGTATGGGAGCAGCACGTCGTGCGACGTGCCGAAGGAGAACCCGACCTGCTCTACATCGACCTGCACCTCATCCACGAGGTCACGAGCCCGCAGGCGTTCGACGGCCTGCGCCTGGCCAATCGCCCCATCCGGCGGCCCGAGCTCACCATCGCCACCGAGGACCACAACGTCCCGACCGTACGCGGTCCCATCGACGACCCGGTGTCGCGGGTGCAGGTCGAGACGCTGCGCAAGAACTGCGCGGAGTTCGGCGTCCGGCTCTATCCGATGGGCGACGCGGGCCAGGGCGTGGTCCACATCATCGGCCCGCAGTTCGGCCTCACCCAGCCCGGCATGACGATCGTGTGTGGTGATTCTCACACCTCCACCCACGGTGCCTTCGGCGGCATCGCGTTCGGTATCGGCACCTCCGAGGTCGAGCACGTGCTGGCCACCCAGACGCTGCCCGCCTACCGGCCGAAGACGATGGCCATCGAGGTCTCCGGCGAGCTGCCGCCCGGCGTCACGGCCAAGGACCTGATCCTGGCGATCATCGCCAAGATCGGTACCGGCGGCGGCCAGGGATACATCGTCGAGTACCGCGGCGAGGCCATCCGCAAGCTCTCCATGGAGGGCCGGATGACCGTCTGCAACATGTCCATCGAGGCGGGCGCCCGCGCGGGCATGATCGCTCCGGACGAGACCACTTTCGAGTACCTCAAGGGCCGCCCCCACGCGCCGTCCGGCGCCGACTGGGACGCCGCGGTCGCGTACTGGAAGTCGCTGGTGACCGACGAGGACGCCGTCTTCGACACCGTCGTGGAGATCGACGCCGCGACGCTGACCCCGTTCGTCACCTGGGGCACCAACCCTGGCCAGGGCGCCCCGCTGGGGACGTCCGTGCCGCGCCCCGAGGACACCGACGACCCGGCCGCCGCCGCCCGCGCCCTGGAGTACATGGGCCTGACCGCGGGCACCCCGCTCCGCGAGGTCCAGGTCGACACGGTCTTCGTGGGCTCCTGCACCAACGGGCGTCTGGAGGACCTGCGCGCCGTGGCCGACGTGCTGCGCGGGCGCCAGGTCGTCACGCGCACGCTGATCGTGCCCGGCTCGATGCTGGTCAAGCTCCAGGCCGAGCAGGAGGGGCTGCACGAGGTCTTCAAGGAGGCGGGCGCCGAATGGCGCGAGGCCGGCTGTTCCATGTGCCTGGGCATGAACCCCGACACACTCGCCCCCGGCGAGCGCAGCGCCTCGACCTCCAACCGCAACTTCGAGGGACGCCAGGGCAAGGGCGGCCGTACGCACCTCGTGTCCCCGCAGGTCGCCGCCGCGACCGCCGTCACCGGCAAACTCACCGCGCCCGCCGACCTGTAAGGAGTCCTCGAGATGGAAGCGTTCGTCACCCACACCGGCCGGGCCGTGCCGCTGCGCCGCAGCAACGTCGACACCGACCAGATCATCCCCGCCGTCTGGCTCAAGCAGGTCAGCCGGACCGGTTTCGAGAAGGGGCTGTTCTCCGCCTGGCGCGAGGACCCCGGCTTCGTGCTGAACAACCCCGCCCACGAGGGCGCCACGATCCTGCTCGCCGGGCCCGACTTCGGCACCGGCTCCTCCCGCGAGCACGCGGTCTGGGCGCTGCAGCAGTACGGTTTCCGCGTCGTGATCGCGGCCCGCTTCGGGGATATCTTCCGTAATAACTCCACCAAGATGGGTCTGCTCCCGGTCGTCCTGCCGGGCGAGATCGTCGAGGCCCTGCAGTCCGCGGTGGAGGCGGATCCCACGCTGGAGATCACCGTCGACCTGGGAGAACGCCAGGTCCGCTGGGGCGGCGAGGTCGCCGCGTTCGAGATCGACGACTACACGCGCTGGCGGCTCACGGAGGGCCTGGACGACATCGGGCTGACCCTGCGCAACGCCGACGCCATAGGGGCATACGAGAATGGTCGGCAGCCATGGCTGCCGACGACCGTCTGACGAGTTCAGAACACGAGCTGGCGTGGCGGTTGCGCGAGGCGCACCGCCGCGTCCGGTCCCTGCCCGTGCCCGACGAGGAGAAAAAACGTCTCGCGCGGCGCCTTGTGGCCATCTGCGATTTGGCCAAACGCGACCTCGAACACGCCGCCGGGCGTCTTGATTTGTTCCTTCTCAGCATTGATGTCGTGGTTTCAGATACGCCAAGCACTGGAAACATTGCGGAAGGTGATTGAGTCATACGGCTCCGTCCCCTAATTTCAAGCGGGCAAGGGGTTTCTCATCGTGATCGTTGATGAGAGATCTGTGATGAGACCCCTCGCCGCGACAAATCGGGTGAGACGGGTTTTCTGCCTCGTGACCCACTCCCGGACATCGGTAAGCAGGGGGAGCAACCTTATGAACAAAAAGGAACTCGTCGACGCCATCGCGGATCGGGTGGGCGACAAGAAGACGGCCACCGAGGCCGTGAACGCGGTGCTCGACGCCATCCAGACCGCCGTCGCGAATGGCGACAAGGTCTCGATCACGGGGTTCGGTGCTTTCGAGATGGTGCACAAGCCGGCCCGCACCGCCCGCAACCCCTCGACGGGGGCCGAGATTCGCGTCGCCGAGAGCTGGGGGCCGAAGTTCCGGCCGGGCTCCGACTTCAAGGAACTCGTCAACACCGGCGGCAAGAAGGCGTCCAAGAAGCGGTAGGCCTCGGGCACAGGCGCCCGGACTCCCACGACGGGAGGCCGGGCGTCCGGCTTTCCCGGCGTCCTCGCCCGGCGAGGCCGCTCACCCGAGGAACTCCCCGGGGCGTGCCCGGCGCCGCCTGTCCGGGAACGGGGCGTCTTACCCGGTTACCCGGGAACGGGGAAGGTCGAGAGGGTGACGTAGGTGACGTCGTCGCCGTCCATGACGAGGTTGACCCGCTGGCCGGACCTGAGCAGCCGCAGCGGCCCCGCGTCGAACGCCGCCGCCCCGAACGGGATCTCTGTCCCGTCGTCCAGGAAGACCGACCCCGACCGGGTCGCCGGGTCGAAGTTCCGTACCGTCGCCTGCACCCGCCCAGCCTAACTCCCGCCCGGGCGCCCGTCCCGCGCCCGCCGCCCTCGTCTCATTCGCGGTCCGTCTCCCGCACGCCGTCCCCGTCCTCCGGGTCCCGCCCTCCGTCCGGGCCCGACGCCGAGATCTTTCTCGCCATCGCCAGCGTGCGGGGGCCGACGCCGAGGGTCAGCGCCAGGCGCAGGTCGTCCGGGGTGTCCACGTCGTGGCGGACCGACTCCACTCCGTCCACGCAGAGCTCCTTGGCGCCGCGCCGCAGGTGCCGGTCCCGCGACTCGCCGCCGAACCCCGGCGTGAACGGCACCCCCGGCCGTACGCCGTAGAAGGTCGTGCCGATCTCGGCGGCGTCGGGCAGGAACATCTGGCCGAACTCCGCGGCGGCGGCCAGCACGCGGGCCAGCTCCGCGGGGCGGAGGGCGGGGAGGTCGGCCTGGAGGGCGCCGACGGGGTCGCCGGGCGCCAGCCGCACCGCCTCGAGAGCGCCGTGCCGCAGGGCGGCGTTCAGCCCCTCCTCCGGGTCGCCGACCACGTGCGCGCCGACCTCGCCGAGCGCCTTCGCGGCCACGGGGTCGCCCGTCACCACGATCACCCGCGCGACGAGCGCGCAGCTCAGCGCCGCCTCGACGGTGTCGCAGGCGATCGCCACGGCCAGCGCGGCCCGGTGCGGGCCCGCCGCGGCCGACAGACGGGTCTTGGCGGCGACCAGCGTCTTGACCGGGACGACGAGGGTCCAGCCCGAGCTCTCCGAAGCAGACATAGCCTTAAGCATCCCGCCTCGACATCCCCGGGAGCCAACCGGGAGACTTGGGGCGCATCCCGCTCATATGGAGGAGCTCATGAGACGCCCCGGATGGCCTTCGCGATTCTGGGTGGCCTTCGCCGTCACGATCGTCAAGCCGATCTCGTGGCTCCTGGTCAAGAAGGACTGGCGTCGCAGCGACCGCCTGCCCAGGACGGGCGGGATCATCATGGTGACCAACCACCTGTCGTGGCTGGACCCCATCCTCGTCGCGCACTTCCTCTACAACCACGGTCGCTGGCCGGTGATCCTCGCCAAGTCGGGTCTCTTCTCGGTGCCGCTGGTCGGCCCCCTGGTGAGGGCGCTGCAGGCCATCCCGGTCTACCGGGGAAGCGCCGACGCGGCGCGCTCGCTGGAGGAGTCGCGGCGGCGGCTCTCCGCCGGGGCGTGCGTGATGTTCTACCCGGAGGGCACCTGCACCCGCGACCCGGACTTCTGGCCGATGGAGGGCAAGACCGGCGCGGCCAGGCTCGCGCTGGCCACCGGCGCGACGGTGATCCCCGTCGCCCACTGGGGAGCCCAGGAGATCCTGCCGTACGGCGCCAGGAGGCCCCGCCTGCTGCCGCGCAAGACCTTCCGCGTGCAGACGGGACCGCCGGTCGACCTGTCGAAGTACGCGGGCCACGAGGGACAGCCGGCCTCCGCCGAGGTCCTGCGCGAGGCGACCGCCGACATCATGGCGGCCATCACGGCCCAGCTGGCCGAGATCCGCGGGGAGAAGGCACCCGAGACGCCGTTCAGGCGACCGTCCGACAACTGACTTCGGCGTACGGTGTTGACATCCTCCCCTCCCCGAAGGGAGGGGCTTCCCACGGTCGCCCGTGAGAGTTCCCGATTCACCGCCGGTCGCCCGCCAGGAGAAATTCCTTGAGGTTCCACACCAGTTCCACAGGCGTCCCGCCTCTCCGCCGGCCAGGCGGCGAGGACGGCGCCGACCACACCCGCGGTGGCCCTACCGTCGCCGTGGCCGGACGCGGCACCGCGCCGCGTTCCCTCCCCCGCCCGGAGGCGGGGGTCCCCACGCCCGAGGAGAACCGATGACCAAGGCGGCCGTGTTCGGCACGGGCTCGTGGGGGACGACCTTCGGCATGATCCTCGCCGGGGCGGGCACCAAAACGACGCTGTGGGGACGCAAGCCGGAGATCGTCGAGGCGATCGACCGGCGGCACGAGAACCCCGACTACCTGCCGGGCGCGGTGCTGCCCGAGACGCTGCGCGCCACCACCGACCCCGCCGAGGCCCTCGAAGGCGCCGACTTCGTGGTGCTCGCGGTGCCCTCCCAGACCCTGAGGGAGAACCTGACCCGCTGGAAGCCGCACCTGCCGCCCGACGCGGTGCTGGTCAGCCTGATGAAGGGCATCGAGCTGGGCACCACCAAGCGGATGAGCGAGGTGATCTGCGAGGTTGCCGAGGTGCCCCAGGAACGGGTCGCGGTGGTTTCCGGCCCCAACCTGGCCGGCGAGATCGTCAGGGGCCAGCCGGCCGCCACCGTGGTCGCCTGCACGGACGAGCGGGCGATGGAGCGCCTCCAGGCGGCCTGCTACCTGCCGCCCTGGTTCCGCCCGTACACCAACCCCGACGTCATCGGGGTCGAGCTCGGCGGGGCCGTCAAGAACGTGATCGCCCTGGCGGTCGGCATCTCGGCGGGGATGGGGCTCGGCGACAACGTCGGGGCGATGCTGATGACGCGCGGGCTGGCGGAGATCTCCCGGCTGGGTACGGTGCTCGGCGCCGACCCGCACACCTTCGCGGGCCTCGCGGGCATGGGCGATCTTGTGGCGACCTGTGTGTCCCCATTGTCGCGGAACCGTACTTTCGGGGAGAATCTCGGGCGAGGTATGACGCTGGACGAGGTCATCGCCGCCACGAAACAGACCGCCGAGGGGGTCAAATCCTGCGAGTCGGTGCTCGAACTGGCCAGAAAGCACGACGTGGAGATGCCGATCACCGAGGTGGTGGTGGCCGTCGTCCACGACGCGATGCCCCCCAGCGAGGCCGGGGTGCTCCTGATGTCGCGGACTCCCAAGCCGGAACGGTACGGCCTGTGAACGGACAGCGTGGTCGATGAACAGACGGATGCGTAGGCGCAAGGGCGAGAACACCCGGTCGGTGCACCTGCCCGCTCCCGAGACGCCCCGGCGGCCCCCTCTCGGCCTTCCCGTGTGGCGCAGTTCCGCGTGGGGCTTCGGCGACTCCGCCGAGTACGCCGAGGTGTTCGACGAGAAGAGCTCCGGCCACGCCTACGGCCGGATCGACAACCCCACCACCGCCGCCTTCGCCGCGGCGGTGGCCTCCCTGGAGGGCGCCGCGGCGCCCGAGGACGTGGCGGGGCAGGCGTTCGCCTCGGGGATGGCCGCCGTCAACGCCGTCCTGATGACGTTCCTGCGCGCGGGCGCGCACATCGTGGCCCCCACCCCGCTGTACGGCGGGACCCACTCGCTGATCACGAACGTGCTGGCCAGGTTCGGGGTCGGCGCCGACTTCGTCGGCTACGGCGAGCTGGCCAGGGTGCAGGCGGCGATCAAACCCAACACGAAGATCATCTACGCGGAGACGCTGTCCAACCCCACCATGGCCGTCTCCGACATCCGGGGCCTCTACCGGATCGCCCGCGCCGCGGGGGCGCTGCTGGTGGTCGACTCGACCTTCGCCACCCCGATCGTGTGCCGCCCCCTCGAACACGGCGCCGACCTGGTGATCCACTCCGCGACCAAGTATCTCGGCGGTCACGACGACTGCGCCGGGGGCGTGGCGGTCGGCCGCCCCGACCTGATCGCCCAGTTGCGCGAGGTCAGGATCGACACCGGGGGCACCCTGTCTCCCGACGACGCGTTCCTGCTCCGCCGGGGGCTGGAGACCCTGCCGCTGCGGGTCCGCCGGATGTGCTCCACCGCGATGGTCTTCGCCGCCGCCGTGGCCAAGCACCCCGCCGTACGCCGGGTCGACTACCCGGGGCTGCCGGGACACCCCGGTCACCAGCTCGCCAGGCACCTGTTCGACTCCGGTCCCGAGGGCACGAGATACGGCGCCTGCGTGACGATCACCCCGCGCGGCGGCTACGACGCGGGAGTGGCCCTGGCCGACGCGCTCAAGCTCGTCTCGATCGCCACCTCCGCCGGAGGAACCCGCACCAAGGCCGCGCACGTGGCCTCGGCCGTCCACCGGCGGCCCGGTGAGGAACCGGGGACCGACGCGGCGGCGGTCAGGTTCTCCATCGGGCTGGAGGACGCCGAGGATCTCATCATGGACGTCACCCAGGCCCTCGACTCACTACCCGCATCGGGTAGGTAGGCGCGTCTAACAGGCGGATTGCCCCCTAACAGGGGGTACATTCGGTCATCATGAGTGAGCAGCACGAACCTCTACCGAGGGTCGCCGTCGTCTTCGGCGGTCGCAATTCCGAGCACGCCGTCTCCATTCTCGGGGCGGGAAGCGTGCTGGGGGCCATCGACAGATCCAAGTACGAGGTGGTCCCCATCGGGATCGCCACGGACGGCCGGTGGGTGCTCGCCTCCGGGGAGCAGCGCTACGAGATCGAGAGCGGTGAGCTGCCCGCCGTCGACGCGGCGGGCGCGTCGCTGGCGCTGGCCTCCGGCGGCGGCTCGCTGGTGGCGTACGACCCCGGCAGCATCCCCGTCGAGCTCGGCCAGGTCGACGTCGTCTTCCCCGTGATGCACGGCCCCTTCGCCGAGGACGGCACGATCCAGGGACTGCTGGAGATGGCCGGGGTCCGCTACGTCGGCTCCGGGGTGCTGGCCAGCTCGGTCGGCATGGACAAGGCGTACATGAAGCTGGTCCTCGCCGCCGCCGGCCTGCCCGTCGGCCCGTACGTCGTGATCCGCGACCGCGACTGGCGGACCGACCGCGGCCGGGTCCTCAAGGAGGTCCAGGAGCTCGGCTGGCCGGTCTTCGTCAAGCCCGCGCGCGCCGGGTCCAGCCAGGGCATCTCCAAGGCCGCCACCCTGGAGGAGCTGGAGCGGGCCATCGAGTTCGCCCGCGAGCACGACCCCAAGGTGCTGGTCGAGGCCGCCGTCACGGGCCGCGAGATCGAGTGCGCGGTGCTGGAGTCGCCGGGCGACGAGGCGCCCAGGGCCAGCCTGCCCGGCGAGGTGCTGGTCCACGGCGACCACGAGTTCTTCGACTTCGAGGCCAAGTACATCGGAAGCGACATGTCCCTGTCCGTGCCCGCCGACATCCCCCAGGAGACGGCCGAGGAGCTGCGGGCGATGGCCGTCCGCGCCTTCGAGGCGCTGGGCTGCGAGGGCCTGTCACGGGTCGACTTCTTCTACACCCCCGACGGACGCCTGATCGTCAACGAGATCAACACCATGCCGGGCTTCACCGCCATGTCGGTGGCGCCGCAGCTGTGGGCCGCCACCGGGGTGCCCTACGCCGAGCTGGTCGACCGGCTGATCCGGCTCGCGCTCGGACGCTCACCCGGTCTGCGGTAGGGCGCTCTTGATGGGGGCCGCGAGAGCGACCAGCACGTTCTGCGGGATGTGCTCCCGCGCGATCGTCACCTCGATGTAAGCCTCCCTGCCGATCGCGGTGAACAGCGTCGGCCTGGCCGGGTCGGCGTACCACGCCACCCCGTCGATCTCGGGCACCTGGTCGGTCGGCGACATCGTCACCGGTCGCGGCACCCCGCAGCGCAGGGCGATGCGAGCCTCCCCCCACACGGCGACGTAGGGGGAGGCGGGAGTGGACTCCGTCCGGTCCGCGCCGTCGAGTTTCCCCGGAAGCCGCTCGGCGAGCGCCCGGCACGCGGCGGCGGCGGGCCCCTCGGGAACCGGCGGCTCGACCCGGACGGCGCCGCCGCACCCCACCAGGATCAGCAGGGCGCAGGCGCACCCCGCCCGGCGGGCGAACCGCAGTGACATGTCACGTTCCAGACGATCGGATACGGATTCGAGGACCCGCGTGTGAGTCCGGGCACGAATTCACACGCGGGCTCGGACGCGGGCTAGATGTGGACGATGGGGCACGTCAGCGTACGCGTGATCCCTTCCACGCCCTGGATCTGCGCCACCACGAGCTTCCCCAGCTCGTCGACGTTGCGGGCCTCGGCGCGCACGATCACGTCGTACGGTCCCGTGACGTCCTCGGCCTGCGTGACACCCGAGATGCCGGAGATCGCCGAAGCCACGTTCGCGGCCTTGCCGACCTCGGTCTGGATGAGGATATAGGCCTGCACCATAACGACCTCCCGGGCGATTGGATCAGTGCCGAAGGGCCACCGTACCCTGTGATGAACAGGAGGTGTGTCATCACAGTCGGAGATCTCGGCGAATTCGGGGTTGTTGCACGTATTGCCGGACGTTTGCCACAAGGTAGGACCGTATTGCTCGGCCCCGGGGACGACGCCGCGGTGGTGAGCGCTCCCGACGGGCGGGTCGTCGTGACGACTGACCTGTTGATTGAGGGTAGGCACTTCCGGCGCGATTGGTCCAGTGGCTACGACATCGGCCGCAAGGCCGCGGCGCAGAACCTCTCCGACGTCGTGGCGATGGGGGCCGACCCCACCGGCCTCGTGGTCGGCCTCGGGATACCCGCCGACGCCACCACCGGCTGGCTGGACGATCTCACCGACGGCTTCCGCGACGAGTGCGACCTCGTCGGAGCCAGCGTGGCGGGCGGTGACATCACCCGCAGCGACCTCGTCGTGATCGCCGTCACCGCTCTGGGCGACCTGGGCGGCCGGGCACCCGTCACGCGGTCGGGAGCCCGCCCGGGCGACGTGGTCGCCGTCGCGGGTCGCCTCGGGCACGCCGCCGCCGGGCTCGCGCTGCTCCGCGCGGGCCTGTCCGGGCCGGTGGAGCTGATCGAGGCCCACCGCCGCCCGTGCCCGCCCTACGCGCGCGGCCCGGAGGCCGCCGGGCTCGGCGCGACGGCCATGCTCGACGTGAGCGACGGCCTGCTGCAGGATCTCGGCCACGTGGCCGCGGCGGCCGGGGTCGCGCTCGTCCTCGACCCGGAGGCGTTCACCCTCCCGCCGGCGATGCGAGAGGCCGCCCGGCTGCTCGGCGTCGATCCGCTGGAGTGGGTGTTCTCGGGCGGCGACGACCACGCGCTCGCCGCGACCTTCCCGGCCCACGTACGGCTCCCGGAGGGCTGGAGCGTGGCGGGTCACGTCGTCGAGGGGGAAGGCGTGCAGGTCAAGGGCCTTTCACTCGACCGTGGAGGCTGGGACCACTTCCGGGAGTGATCCTTACCACTTCCTGCGACATCTGTGAAAATTGCGACAAACGTTTACCTAACTGGTATGAAGATGGGCGGTCGAGATTCCCTTCGAGAAAGGGGCCATATGGGCCGCCACGGTGGAACCGGGGAAGAGGCTTTCCCGAACCGGGGTAAACGCGAGCCGGAGTTCGCTCGGGAACCAGGTCGGGAGGACGAGCCGATCGGGCGCCGGCTCCGTCCCGAGGAGTCGGTGACCACCGAGACCCGGACGGGTTTCCTGGGGTCGGGATGGAGCTCGGAGTCCGAGCTGTCCGACTCGTCCAAGGAGTCCACCCGGTTCGACCCGTGGCCCGAGGACGAGGAGCGGCCCGGCGGGCGGATCAGGAAGACGGTGCTGATCGTCGCCGCGGTGGCCGTGGTGCTCGGCGGGACCGTGGTCGGCGTCCGGGCACTGGCCGGCTCCGGGAGCCCCGCCGACTGCCCGCCCGCCGGTTGCGTCACTGCGGCGTCGAACCAGCCGGTGCCGGAGACCGACACCGCCGACGAGCCCGCGGCGGAGGAGCCCTCGCAGGAGCCGGCGCCGGACGACGAGCCCTCGGAGCCGGGCGACGAGACGCCGCGGCCGGGCGACGGGAGGACGAGGTCCACCCCGGCCCCCGACCGCACCTCCACCCGTGGCGGAGGCGAGGGCACCTCCACCCCCCGGCCCACACCGACGCGGAAGGCCACCCGCGCGCCGGCCGACACCGACGACTCGTCGCCTTCCGAGGAGTCCGCCGACGAGCCCGAGCCCAGTTCCACCCCCGACACCCCCCAGCCCCTCGTCGCCGGTGACCGTACGCCGGCTCCCGAGCAGTCCCCGAGCAGCGCCGGGCCCGACCCCGTGCCCAGCGAGACGGCCTCCAGCGCGGCCCCGCTCGCCGGGGGCGCCGCGATCACGGTCGGCGCGGACATCGTGAGGGAGAGATCGCGCACCTACACCGTCGAGCTCGTGGTCGCCGCGAACGAGAGCGTCGAGCGGCTCAAGGTGAGCGTGCCGGTCAGCGGGGAGGTCACCTCGGTGCGCGGAGCCGACTGGGAACAGGTCGGCGACAGCCTGCTGATCGAGTCACCGGAGGGTCTGGGGGTCGACGAGGAGCTCGTCGTCACCTTCACCGCGAGCGGTGACGCGGAGATCCCGCAGAGCTGCCACAGCGACCAGGGAGAGTGCGCCGTCGCCTGACCCGGTGGCCGTTTCGGCCCACGGGAGCGGGGCGGGAGACCCGGCGTCCGGGAACGGCGGGAAGCCGGGGGAGCGCGTGGCGGGCCGGAGCGGAGCTGGTTGGATGGGGAACATGACCGTTTTGACCCCCCCTCGCGTGCTGACCGTCGCCGGCTCCGACTCCGGAGGCGGTGCGGGAGTCCAGGCCGACCTGAAGACCATGCTCGCCCTCGGCGTGCACGGCATGAGTGTGATCGCCGCGGTGACCGCCCAGAACTCGGTCGGCGTGCAGGGCTACTGGGAGCTTCCCCCGGAGGCGGTACGGGCCCAGCTCGACTCGGTGCTCGGTGACATCGGGGCCCAGGCGGTCAAGACCGGCATGCTCGCCTCACCGGTACTGGTGGAGACGGTGGCCGAGGTCCTGGCGGGGCTGGACGTGCCCGTCGTGGTCGATCCCGTCGGGGTCTCCAAGCACGGCGACGCGCTCCTCGCCCCCGAGGCGGTGGAGACGGTGAAGACGCGCCTGCTGCCCACCGCCACGGTGGTCACCCCCAACCTGTGGGAGGTCCTGCAGCTCACCGGGGTGAAGGTCGAGGACGAGCCCGACCTGCGCCGGGCCGCGGACGCGATCCTGGAGCTCGGGCCCGCGTGGGCGCTCGTCAAGGGGGGTCACCTGCCGGGTGCGCCGGTCGACCTGCTGACCGACGGCACGCGCGAGTTCCGTTTCACCGCGGAGCGCCACGACAACCGGCACACCCACGGCACGGGCTGCACCCTGGCCTCCGCGATCGCCTCCTACCTGGCCCTCGGCGAGGACGTCCCGTCCGCCGTGGAGAAGGCGAAGGCGTACGTCACCGGCGCGATCGCGCACGGCTTCCCCCTGGGGGCGGGCATCGGCCCCGTCGACCACGCCTGGCGCCTGCGCGTCTCCTGAGCCGCGTCTTCTGAGCGGGACGGTCTCCTGAGCGGGGCGGAGACCTGCCGGGAACGACGAAGCCCGCCGCCCCATCGCGTGGGACGGCGGGCTTCGCGAAGGTCTGGCTAGCGGGTGACCTTGCCGGCCTTGATGCAGGAGGTGCACACGTTCAGCCGCTTCGGCGTGCCGTTCACCACTGCGCGCACGGGCTGGATGTTCGGGTTCCAGCGGCGGCGGGTGCGGCGGTGCGAGTGGGAGACGTTGTTGCCGAAGGTCGGCTTCTTAGCGCAAACGTCGCAGACGGAAGCCACGGTTCGCTCCTTATATCAGTCGAGAGGCTCGATCCGCCGCACTGGCGGCGGTCATCGGGCACGCCGGGACGACCGGCTGGCCACACGAGGATATCCGATGTCCGGCCCTGCACGCGAACGCGAGCCGCCGTGAACGGTCGAACGGGGATAATCTCCGGAGGCAACCGTAGCGCATTCCGGGACACGCCACGGCGGGTCCCGCCGGAGAGCCGGGCGGGGCAGCGGAGCCGAGAGCGGACCGGGAGACGCCCGAGCCCGGTGAGGGCGTCCGGCGGGCACGAGCAGGAGCCGGGGAGCAGGAGGGCAGGAATGCTGCAGGTTCTCGACCCGCTCGCGGTGCGCAGATGGTCGCGGCTGGCCGCCGAGACGCTCGGAAGGGCGCGCGAGGAGATCGACGCGCTCAACGTCTTTCCCGTGCCCGACGGCGACACCGGCACCAACCTGCACCTGACCATGCTCTCCGCCGCCGAGGCGCTCGACGGGCTGCCCGACGACGCCGGGGCCGAGGCCACCTGGCGGGCGTTCGCGCAGGGGGCGCTGCTCGGCGCCCGCGGCAACTCGGGGGTGATCGTCAGCCAGGCGCTGCGCGGCCTCGCCGAGGTGCTCAGGGAGGCCGAGGGGCGCGGCGCCGACCTCGGACGAGGCCTGGTCAGGGCCGCCGAGCTGGCCCGCGCCGCGGTGTCCAGGCCGGTCGAGGGCACGATCCTGAGCGTCCTGGCGGCCGTGGCCGCGGCGGTCCGCGACGGGCGGGAGGATCTCGCCTCGGTCGCGAGGAGGGCGGCGGGGGAGGCGCGCTCCGCGCTCCGCCGCACCACGGGGCAGCTCGACGTGCTGGCCCGCGGCGGGGTGGTCGACGCGGGCGGGGCGGGCCTGACGATCATCCTGGAGAGCCTCGCCGCCGTCGTCACCGACTCCTACACCGGCCGGGTGGACATCCCCGCCCCGGCACACCGGATCGTCCCGGAGACCCCCCGGGAAGCCCGGGAGGGCGGAGAGGGGCCCGGCTACGAGGTCATGTACCTGCTGGACGCCGGCGAGGAAGAGGTCGCCGCGCTGCGGGAGGAGCTCGACGCGCTCGGCGACTCGCTGGTGGTCGTGGGCGGGGACGGCCTGTGGAACGTCCACGTCCACGTGGACGACGCGGGCGCGGCGATCGAGGCGGCGATGAGGCGGGGCCGCCCCCACCGGATCAAGGTGACGTACCTGGTCGCCTCGGGCAGGACCCATCCGGTCGCGCGGGGGAGGGGCGTGGTGGCCGTGGCCGCGGGGCCCGCGCTGGCGGCGGTGTTCGAGGAGGCGGGAGCCGTGGTCGTCCGGCGCGAGCCCGGCTCCAGCCCTCCGCTGGCGGCGGTGCTCGCCGCCATCCGCGAGGCCGGGTCCGAGGTCGTGGTCCTGCCCAACGACAGCGACACGCGCGAGGTCGCGGCCGCCGCCGCGGAGATCGCGAGAGAGGAGGGCCTGGTGGTCGGCGTCCTCCCGACCAGGGCCTCGGTGCAGGGCCTGTCGGCGCTGGCCGTCCACGACCCGCTGCGCCGCTTCGACGACGACGTGGTCGCCATGACCGAGGCCGCCGCGCACACCCGCCACGGGCACGTGTGGGTGGCCGACCGCGAGGTCATGACGAGCGCGGGCCTGACCGCCCCCGGCGACGTCCTGGGGGTGGTCGACGGTGACGCCGCGCTGATCGGCACGGACCTGGCGGCGACCGCGCTGGAGGTCGTACGCCGCATGGTCTCCTCCAGCAGCGAGCTGGTGACCCTCCTGGAGGGCGCCGACGCCCCCGAGGGGCTCGCACGCGCCGTACAGGACCATCTGGCCGGGACCAGGCCGGACGTCGAGGTGGTCACGTACGAGGGCGGGCAGGGCGGCTACCCGCTGCTGATCGGCGTGGAGTGAGCCGGTGCCGGACGGCCGGGTACGCCGTGGCTGGTGAAATCTGTCGCCCGGGCACGGTAGAAAACGGGGGTGACGAGCTTCGACGAGCCGCTGGCGAAGGCGCTTGACCCCAAGACGGCCAAGCTGCTGGAGAGCGTTCTCGACCTGCGCACCGTCGGCGACCTGCTGCGGCACTACCCGCGGCGCTACGCCGAGCGGGGCGAGCTGACCGATCTCGACGACCTGCGGGTCGACGACCACGTCACCGTGGTGGGCGAGGTCACCAGGGCGATGCGCAGGCCGATGCGCAACAAGGGCGGCACCTGGCTGGAGGTCGAGGTCGTCGACGCCCGGGGCAGCAAGATCTACCTGTCGTTCTTCGGGAAGACGTCCCACATCGCGGAGACGCGGCTGAAGCCGGGCAGGCGCGGCATGTTCGCCGGGAAGGTCGGCGCCTTCGGCCAGGGCGAGAAACGCAAGTGGCAGCTCTCCCACCCCGAGTTCGAGATGATCGAGGAGAGCGAGACGGGCGCCGAGGAGTTCGCCGCCGCGCTCGTGCCGATCTACCCGGCGGGCAAGGACGTGACGCCCTGGGCCATCCGCAGGGCGCTGGGCGTCGTCCTCGACACGATGGGCGAGCTCGACGACTCCCTCCCCGCGGAGCTGCGCGCCCGCCACCGGCTTCCCGGCCTGTCGGAGGCGCTGCTGGCGATCCACCGCCCGCGCGACCACGCCGACGTGGCCAGGGCGCGCAAGCGGCTCAGGTTCGACGAGGCGTTCCTGCTCCAGGCGGTGCTGCTGCAGCGCCGGATGGCCGCGGCCTCCTGGCCCGCCACGCCCCGGCCCGCGATCTCCGGCGGGCTGCTCGCCGACTTCGACGGGCGGCTGCCGTTCGAGCTCACCGAGGGCCAGCGCGACGTGGGCGAGGAGATCTCGGCGGACCTGGCGCTGCCCCACCCCATGCACCGGCTGCTCCAGGGCGAGGTCGGCGCGGGCAAGACCGTCGTCGCGCTGCGGGCGATGCTCCAGGTGGTCGACGCCGGGGGACAGGCAGTGCTGCTGGCCCCCACCGAGGTGCTCGCCCAGCAGCACCACCGGTCGATCTCGGCCATGCTCGGGGACCTGGCCGCCGGCGGCATGTTCGGCGGCACCGCGGTCGCCCTGCTGACCGGCTCGCTGGGCGCCGCGGCCCGCCGCTCGGCCATGCTCGACGCGGCCTCGGGCGCGGCGGGCATCGTCGTCGGCACCCACGCGGTCCTGCAGGAACGCGTCCAGTTCGCCGACCTCGGCCTGGTCGTGGTCGACGAGCAGCACCGGTTCGGCGTCGAGCAGCGCGACGCGCTCCGCGAGAAGGCCGGGGGCGGCCGTCCGCACGTGCTCGTCATGACCGCCACGCCCATCCCCCGCACCGTCGCCATGACGGTCTTCGGCGACCTCACGGTCTCCACGCTCTCCCAGCTGCCCTCGGGCCGTGCCCCGATCACCACGCACGTGGTCCCCGCCGCGGAGAAGCCGCACTTCCTCGACCGGGCCTGGACGCGGCTGCGCGAGGAGATCGAGCTGGGCCGCCAGGCCTACGTCGTGTGCCCGCGCATCGGTGACCTGGAGGGCGACGAGGGCGACATGTCGAAGGCCGACGACGAGCGCAGGCCGCCGCTGGCGGTGCTCGACGTGGCCGAGACGCTCGCGCAGGGGCCGCTGCACGGGCTCCGTACGGAGGTGCTCCACGGCAAGCTCCCGCCGGAGGAGAAGGAGGCGGTGATGAAGGCCTTCACCCGGGGAGAGATCGACGTGCTGGTGGCGACCACGGTCATCGAGGTCGGCGTCGACGTCCCCAACTCCTCGGTCATGGTCATCATGGACGCCGACCGGTTCGGCGTCTCCCAGCTCCACCAGCTCCGTGGCCGGGTCGGGCGCGGCGGCCTGCCCGGGCTGTGCCTGCTGGTGACCGACTCCCCGGGGGGCACGCCGGCGAGGGCGCGGCTCGACGCCGTGGCGGCCACCCTGGACGGCTTCGAGCTGTCCCGTGTCGACCTGGAGCAGCGCAGGGAGGGTGATGTGCTCGGTGTGGCCCAGTCGGGGCGCAGATCGTCACTGAAGATGCTCAGGCTCCTTCGCGACGAGGACGTCATCCACGCCGCGCGCCTGGACGCCGAGACCATGCTGGAGGCCGACCCCGAGCTGGCGAAGCATCCCGTGCTCCGCGCGGAGATCGACAGGCTTCTCGCGGACGAGCGCGCCGAGTACCTGGAGAAGACCTGACGGAACGAGGTCGCGAAGTGCCCGGCCAGACGTCTGTCCGCGGTGCCCGGCGGGGATCTCGGTCCCGGTGCCCAACTGCGGGGACGGCCTCCCCCCGAATGCCGTCCCCGCTTGGGCCCACTCCCGGGTCAGGTGCCGAGAGCACCGGCGTGCGGAAGGGCTCACGATCACGCCGGTCGGCCTCCCCCTGGGTCACTTGGAGGCCGCAGGAATCATCATGCAAGGGACCGGCACCGGACGGAACGACCCTTACGCTTTCGTCGCCACTCCTTGCCCACTCTTGACCTAGATCACCTACCAGGACCCTTTTGACCTGCGGTTATGTGATGCGTCGCGACACGCCGGTGCTGCGCACGGCGCCCTCGGGGCGGGAGCGCGGACGGCGGCGGGACCGGCACTGAAACGGCACTGAGAGGATGGCCGGGTGAGCCGAGTCATCGCGGGAAGCGCAGGAGGACGGCGGCTGGCCGTGCCGCCGGGACGGGGGACACGCCCCACCAGCGACCGGGCCAGGGAGGGGATCTTCTCCACCGTGGGGTCGCTGATCGGCACGCTGGAAGGGTGCCGGGTGCTCGACCTCTACGCGGGCTCCGGGGCGCTCGGGCTCGAGGCGCTCTCCCGGGGCGCCGGCCACGCGCTTCTCGTGGAGTCGGACGCCAGGGCGATCCGGACGATCAGGCAGAACGTGGCCTCGCTGGGCCTTCCGGGGGCGGAGGTCGCCGCCGACCGGGTGGAGCGGCTGCTCGCCAGAGGCCCCGGCGGCCCCGGGGACACCGGAACCGCCGGGGAACCGTACGACCTCGTCCTCGCCGACCCGCCGTACGCGCTGGGCGCCGAGGAGGTCGAGACGGTGCTCGGGCTGCTGCGCGACCGGGGCTGGCTGGCCGAGGACGCGCTGGTCGCCGTGGAGCGGGAGAGCAGGGGCAAGGATCTGGTCTGGCCCCCGGGGTACGAAGAGGAGAGGGTCCGTCGTTATGGCGAAGCGTCCGTTTGGTACGGTCGCGCCGCCGGGAATCCTTAGAGCAGGGGGTCCGCCTTGCGTCGCGTTGTCTGTCCGGGATCGTTCGATCCCGTCACGAACGGTCATCTGGACATCATCGGCCGGGCTTCCCGGCAGTACGACGAGGTCGTCGTGGCCGTACTGATCAATATCGAGAAGAAGAGCCTGTTCACGGTGGAGGAGCGCATCCAGACGCTCCAGACGGTCACCAAGGAGTACGGGAACGTCCGCGTGGACAAGTTCCACGGCCTCCTGGTCGACTACTGCAGGCAGCAGGAGATCCCCGCCATCGTGAAGGGCCTGCGCGCGGTCAGCGACTTCGACTACGAGCTCCAGATGGCACAGCTCAACTACCGGATGTCCGGGGTGGAGACCCTCTTCATGGCCACCGGCCCCGAGGTCTCCTTCCTGTCGTCCAGCCGGATCAAGGAGATCGTCAAGTACGGCGGGAACGTGGCCGGGCTGGTACCTGATCTTGTGCAGGAACTCCTGGTCGAACGGCTCAGGGGCTAGGCCCTGCTATTCTCTTATTTCGGCCTTGCACGACGGCGATGATGCGCCATGCCTAATGAGAGCGGAATGACTCAGCACCTTGACCCCCGAGCCCCATGGGTGATCTCGACCCATGACCTGGGGCGGCGACCAGGGTCGATGCGCAGGATGAATCTCGCTCTCCCGGCACCGGCGGACATCGGCGTCGACATGATCGGCGTCCCCAAGGACGCCGACGTCGAGCTGGACATCCGGCTTGAGGCGGTCATGGAGGGTGTGCTCGTCACGGGCACTGCGCAAGCCCCGCTGCGGGGGGAGTGCGCACGCTGCCTGGAACCGGTCATCTCACGAACCGAGGTGGACTTCCAGGAGCTGTTCTTCTACTCGGCAGAGGATGCTGCCGAGAGTGACTCGCTTCTCGACGGTGAGCTTCTCGACCTCGAGCCCGTGTTTCGCGACGCGGTGGTGCTCACACTGCCGTTGAGCCCGGTCTGCAGCGAAGACTGCACCGGGCTCTGCGTGGAGTGCGGGGTCAGGCTGGCCGATGCCGAGCCTGGCCACGGCCACGAGGTTGTCGACGCCCGCTGGGCGAAGCTGCAAGGTCTGATTCCGGAACATAACAACGATCAGGAGAGCTGACGTGGCTGTCCCCAAGCGCAAGATGTCGCGGAGCAATACTCGCTCCCGCAGGTCGCAGTGGAAGGCCGCCGCGGTTTCGCTCGTGAGCTGCCCCCAGTGCCGCTCGCCGAAGCGTCCGCACGTGGCGTGTCCGACCTGCGGCACTTACAACCGCCGTCAGGTGATCGAGCCCTCCGCCTGATCGCATTCTGACCGACGGATGCCGGCCGGGTCCTCCACTGGCCCCGGTCGGCGTCACCGTCTGCACCCCCTGCGATGGCGGTCCGCCCGCGGCTGTGGTGGACGCCGGGGTTCGCGGTAGAACGCGTGCCCTCCCGGCGCCCACCACATCTTCGGGCATCTCTCGTTCCTTCCTTCGCCATCGCGCATTCGCTGAGAGAACGTGCGAGGAGAAGTCGTGGGTACGAGCGTCAAGCCTGTCGCCGTCGAGTTCGTCAAGGAAGAGCTGGAGCGCCTCCTTCTGGTGCGCCTTGACGTCGCCATCCTGGAGCGGGCGCTGACGCACCGCTCCTACGCGTACGAGAACGGCGGCCTGCCGACCAACGAGCGCCTGGAGTTCCTCGGCGACTCGGTGCTCGGCCTGGTCGTCACCGACACCCTCTACCGCAACCACCCGGACCTGCCCGAGGGGCAGCTGGCCAAGCTCAGGGCCGCGGTGGTCAACATGCGCGCCCTCGCCGACGTGGCCCGCTCGCTGGGCCTGGGCCGCTTCCTGCGGCTGGGCCGGGGCGAGGAGGGTACGGGGGGTCGCGACAAGTCCTCGATCCTCGCCGACACCCTCGAGGCGCTCATCGGAGCGGTCTACGTGAACAGGGGCCTGGACGAGGCGTTCCGCGTCGTCCACCTGCTCTTCGACCCGCTCATCACCCGATCCGCCTCGCTCGGCGCCGGGCTCGACTGGAAGACCTCCCTGCAGGAGCTCACCGCGTCCGAGTCGCTCGGCGTGCCCGAATACCATGTCGAGGAGAGCGGCCCCGACCACGCCAAGTCCTTCACCGCGGTCGTCCGCGTCGGCGGCGAGGCCTACGGCTCGGGATCCGGACGCTCGAAGAAGGAAGCCGAGCAGCAGGCCGCCGAGGCCGCCTGGAACCGCATCCGCGACAACCGCGAGAGGCGCGAGGCCGGCTGACCGGTCGGCCGAGTCGCCCGAGTCGTTCGAGGAGGGACGCATGCCCGAGCTGCCGGAGGTCGAGGTGGTACGCCGCGGCCTGGAGCGGTGGGTCTCCGGCCGGGTCGTCGCCCGAGCCGAGGTGCTCCACCCGAGGGCGATCAGGCGGCACGTCCCCGGCGCCGTGGAGTTCTCCGCCCGCATGGAGGGCCGCACGGTCGGTCCCGCCGAGCGCAGGGGCAAATACCTCTGGCTGCCCCTGGGCGGCTCCGACGCGATCCTGGCGCACCTCGGGATGAGCGGCCAGCTGCTGGTCGTGGAGCCGGACTCGGCGCCGGAGAGGCACCTGCGGGTCCGGATCGGCTTCACCGACGGCGGTCCCGAGCTGCGCTTCGTCGACCAGCGGACCTTCGGCCACGTGCTGGTGACCGGCATGACGCAGGCCGGTGGCCGCGCGGTGCCCGAGCCGATCGCGCACATCGCCGCCGACCCGTTCGAGAAGAACTTCGACGACGACGGCTTCGCCCACCGGCTGCGCGCCCGCCAGACCGAGGTCAAGCGGGCGCTCCTGGACCAGTCGCTGATCAGCGGCGTCGGCAACATCTACGCCGACGAGGCCCTCTGGCGGGCTGGGCTGCACGGCTCCCGCCCCACCGCGACGCTGACCCGGCCGAAGGTGGCCGAGCTGCTGGCCGCGGCCCGGGAGGTGATGTCCGCCGCCCTGTCCGAGGGCGGCACATCCTTCGACAGTCTTTACGTGAATGTCAATGGCGAGAGCGGTTACTTCGACCGTTCCCTCGCGGTTTACGGTCGGCGCGACGAGCCCTGCCCCCGGTGCGGCACCCCGATCGTCCGCGAGTCGTTCATGAACCGTTCCTCCTACAGTTGCCCCCGCTGCCAGCCCAGGCCGAGAGGGGACGTGGCATGACGGACGTACGGCTGACGGCCTGGGTCAGGGGACACGTGCAGGGCGTGGGTTTCCGCTGGTGGACGCGTGCCAGGGCGCTCGAACTCGGCCTGACCGGCTGGGCGCGCAACACCGGCGACGGCCGGGTGGAGGTGGTCGCGCAGGGCCCCGAGAAGTCGTGCGCGACGCTGCTCGACCTGCTTAGGGGCGGGAGCACACCCGGACGGGTCGAGGGGGTCGTCGAACGCTGGAGCGAGACCAAAGACGGCCTCCAGGGTTTTGTCGAGCGCTGACCACTTCCCCAAACCGCCCAAAATAAGGTATAGTTGACCGTCGAGAGTGCCTACTGGTGCATCCATCCGGAGCGTTCAACTTGACCGTCTCCCTCACCGGTGCGACTCTTGATAAAGAACCACGCGCACCCCTCCCGCGGTAAAGAAGTGCGCGAACCAGTCTGGTCACTCAGCGTGGAGGACCCTTTACTATGGCGAAGGCTCTACTCGGCCACGTCGGCGGTCCCGACCCTCGTATGGTCTCGGAAATGCGTCGCCTCCAGCAGCGCATCCGTGATCTCGAGGGAGAGCTCACCCGGCTCCAGGCCCAGAACGACGAACTCGCGGCCGGCACCCGCGACGAGGAGTTCAACCGTCTGCAGGATCGCGAGCCGGCCCTCACCTAACGGGGCCGGGGCGGAACACACTGTCCAGGGACGCCTCGTAGGGGCGTCCCTTGTCATATCGATACGCACGTCACAGCTGTCGCAGCCGTCACGTGCGTCCTATATGTCGTGCCAGGAAGGCCAGCTGCTCGGGTAACACCCTGCGGCGGTAGGCCGTGTCCTGGCACCCTTCGGTAATCCCTCCTTCGGCCGTGGCGCCCAGGGCCTTCAGGCCCTTCAGCATGGTCTGGGTCTGCCTGGCCCATGCGTCCCGCTCGCCGCACCCCAGCCAGACCGGGATGTCCACGAGCTCGCGCAGCGGCGCCTGAGCCGCGCTCACCGTGGGCGACGCCGCGACGACCGCCCCCACCTGCTCGGGGCCCAGCTCCGCGGCCAGTCTCAGTGCCCCGGCGCCCCCGGCGGACCAGCCCATCAGCCCGATCTTCGCGGTGTCCATCCCGTTCGTGTTCAGGTACGGCAGCAGCGTGCCCGGGATGTCGGCGGAGGGCCAGTCGTCGATGGAGGCCACCGCGAAGCGCCCGCCGCCCGCGGCCAGGTAGCGGTCGATCGCGTAGACGTCGAACGGCGTGCGCGCGTCACCGGCCGCGCCGTGAAGCATGATCACCACGGGGAGCCCGTCACCCGCCCCCGGCGGCATCCCGACGATCACGCGCCGCCGGTCGACCCGGCTCCGCTGGAGCGTTCCAGGCGAGGTCACCGGAGGCTCGGGGACCGCGCCGCAGACGATCTGGGCGTACGCGTCACGGAAGCCCTCCGGCCCGGCCGCCAAGGCGGCGCCACCGAGGCCGAGCGCGGCCAGCCCGCCGCCCACGAGGAAGGCGCGCCGCCTGAGGTGACCCCTGCCGCCCGATGGGTGTGATGGAGCCTCGCCCCCACCGCGTTCCGCGTCCATGCAGGGCACCATAGGCGGTGCGCGGGCGGGCGCGGGTGAAGAACGGTAGTCTTCCCGCGTGACCGAAGCCGTGGGCTGACCGTGGGCTGACCGTGGGCTGACAAGGCAAGACGCGTTCATCGGCGCCCGGGACACGGCGTGTGACACGCCGGCCGGCGCGGCCGCGCCGCGAATGGGGGGTTTCGTTGTATCTCAAGACCCTTACCCTGCGCGGGTTCAAATCCTTCGCCTCCGCCACCACTCTCCGGTTCGAACCGGGCATCACCGCCGTCGTCGGCCCCAACGGCTCCGGCAAGTCCAACGTGGTCGACGCCCTGGCCTGGGTGATGGGCGAGCACAGCGCCAAGTCGCTGCGCGGCGGCAAGATGGAGGACGTCATCTTCGCCGGCACCTCCTCGCGGGCCCCGCTGGGACGCGCCGAGGTCACGCTGACCATCGACAACACCGACGGCATGCTCCCGATCGAATACACCGAGGTGACGATCAGCCGCCTGATGTTCCGGGCGGGCCAGAGCGAGTACGCCATCAACGGCGACACCTGCCGCCTGCTCGACATCCAGGAGCTGCTGTCCGACTCCGGCATCGGCCGCGAGATGCACGTCATCGTCGGGCAGGGCCAGCTCGACCAGGTGCTGCACGCGGGGCCCGAGGAGCGCAGGGCGTTCATCGAGGAGGCCGCGGGCGTCCTGAAGCACCGCAAGCGCAAGGAGAAGGCGCTGCGGAAGCTCGACGCCATGCAGGCCAACATGACCCGGGTCCAGGACCTCACCACCGAGCTGCGCCGCCAGCTCAAACCGCTGGGCCGCCAGGCCGAGATCGCCCGCAAGGCCGCCGTCATCCAGGCCGACCTGCGCGACGCCAGGCTCCGGCTGCTCGCCGACGACGTGCTCACCCTGCGGACCACCCTGGAGCGGGAGATGGCCGACGAGGCCGCCGTCCTCACCCGCCGCGCCGCGGTGGAGGCCGAGCTGGAGCAGGGCCAGGTCGCCGAGTCCGAGCTGGAGGCCGCCGAGGCCGAGGCCCAGCCGCGCCTGGCCGCCGCCCAGGAGGCGTTCTTCCGCCTCTCCTCACTCCGCGAGCGCCTCAGGGGCCTGGCCGGGCTCGCCGCCGAGCGGCACCGGAACGCCACCGACACCGCCGTGGAGCGGCGCGGGCGCGACCCCGAGGACTTCGAGCGCGAGGCCGAGGAGGTCCGCGAGCAGGAGCGGGTCCTGGCCGAGCTGCTCGAAGGGGAGCGGGAGTCGCTCGCCGGAGCGGTGGCCCGGCGCGCCGAGACCGAGGCCGCGCTCGCCGCCGAGGAGCGGAGGCTGGCCGCGGAGGCGAGGGCCGCCGCGGACCGGCGCGAGGGCCTGGCCAGGCTGAGGGGCCAGGTCGGCGCCGCGCGCAGCCGGGCGGGGGCCGCCGAGGAGGAGATCGGCAGGCTGCGGCGTTCGCTGGAGGAGGCCGAGCAGCGCGCCGAGGAGGCCCAGGCCGAGCACGACGGCCAGGAACGTGCCGAGCCGTCCGCCGACCCCGCCCTCGCCGAGGAGCTGGAGATCGCCCTGGAGACGGTCGAGCAGGCCCGGGAGTCCGTCGAGCTGGCCAGGGCCAGGGTCGAGGAGGCCAAGGCGGCCGTCGCGGGCCCGAACTCCGCGCTCGGCGCCGCTCGGGCCGCCCTGGCCGCCGCCCGCAAGACCGACCAGCAGGCGCAGCGCCAGGTGGCCGCTCTCGAGGCCAGGTTCGAGGCGCTGGAGATGGGCCTGGCCGGTGGCGCCGACGGCGCCGCCGCGCTGCTCGCCGCCGACCTGGCCGGGGTGCTCGGCCCGGTGGCGACGATGCTGTCCGTGCGGCCCGGTGCCGAGGTGGCCGTCGCGGCCGTGCTCGGGGCCGCGGCTGAGGCCGTCGCCGTGGAGTCGCTGCAGAGCGCCGCCGACGCGATCGAGTTCCTCAGGGGCCACGACGGCGGCCACGCCACCCTCGTCATCGCCTCGGCTGAGGCGGGCGCGGGCGCGGCGGGCTCGCCGGGCCCGGTGCCGCTGGCCGGAGCCGAGTGGGCGATCGACCTGGTCACGGTCTCCGCCGAGCTGCGGGCCGCCGCCACCCACCTGCTCGCGGACGTGCTGGTCGTGGACGATCTCGCGACCGCGAGGAAGGCGGTCGAGCAGCGCCCCGCGCTGCGGGCCGTCACCCGGTCCGGCGACCTTCTGGGCACCCACACCGCCGGGGGAGGCTCGGCGGGCGGCACCTCCGTGCTCCAGATGCGGGCCGCCCTCGACGAGGCCGCCGCCGACCTGGCCGAGGCCAGGGTCGCCGCCGAGCTGGCGGGAACGGAGCTGGAGGAGACCGCCGAGGCCGAGGCGGAGGCGCAGCTCGCGGTCGAGACCGCCCAGGCGCGGGTCGCCGAGGCCCAGACGGGCGTGCAGAACGCGCAGGCCGGGGTCAACGCGGCACAGGCCGCCCTGGACCGGGTCAGGGCGAGGCAGCGTGACGCCGACCAGCAGGTCGCCGCGGTGGCCAAGCGGCTCGCCCGGCTGGGCGCCGCCGCCAAGGCGGCCCGCGACGAGTGCGAGCGCCTGGCCAGGGGCGTACGGGCCGCCGAGGAGGCGCGCGACCGTGACGCGGCCGGTCTCGCCGAGCTGGAGGAGCGGCTCGCCGCGGCCGTCGGCTCCGAGGAGCTGGAGACCGAGCCCACCACCGATCTCCGCGACGAGCTCGCCGAGATCTGCGCGACGGCCAGGCAGGACGAGATGGAGGTCCGCCTCGCCGTGCGGACGGCGGAGGAGCGGGTCAGGGGCATCGAGGGCCGGGCCGACGAGCTGACGCGCGCCGCCGAGCGTGAGCGCGAGGAGCGTTCCAGGGCGGCCGAGCGCCGCGAGTGGCGGCGCAGGCAGGCCCGGACGGCCCAGGCGGTCGTCCAGGGCGCCGAGCGGGCGCTGCGCGCGCTGGAGACCTCCCTGGGGGCCGCCGCCGGCGAGCGCGACGAGGCCGATCGGGCGCGCGGGCAGATCGACGCCTCTCTCAAGGCCGTCAGGATCCGTGTCCGGGAACTCTCCGGCGAGCTGGACAAGCTGGTCAACCGGGCGCACGGCAGCGAGGTGGCCCGTACCGAGCAGCGGCTCCGGCTGGAGCAGCTGGAGGGCCGGGCGGTGGAGGAGTACGGCGTCGAGGCCGACACCCTCATCGCCGAGTACGGCCCCGGCGAGCCGATCCCGACGGCCGACGGAGACCCCGTCCCCTACGACCGTGACGAGCAGCTCAAGCGGGCCAGGGCGGCCGACCGCCAGATGGCCCAGCTCGGCAAGGTCAACCCGCTCGCGCTCGAGGAGTTCGCGGCGCTCGAGGAGCGGCACTCGTTCCTCACCTCGCAGCTGGAGGACCTCAAGAAGACCCGTCGTGACCTGCTGCTGGTGGTCAAGGAGGTCGACGACCGGGTCGAGCAGGTCTTCGGCGCCGCCTTCGCGGACGTGGCCCGCGAGTTCGAGACGATCTTCACGCGGGTGTTCCCCGGCGGCGAGGGCAGGCTGCTGCTCACCGACCCGGAGAACATGCTGACCACCGGCGTCGAGGTCGAGGCCCGGCCGCCGGGCAAGAAGGTCAAGCGCCTGTCGCTGCTGTCGGGCGGCGAGCGGTCGCTGACCGCGGTGGCGTTCCTCGTGTCCATCTTCAAGGCTCGCCCCTCGCCGTTCTACGTGATGGACGAGGTCGAGGCCGCGCTGGACGACACCAACACCCAGCGCCTGCTCACCCTCTTCGAGGAGCTCCGGCAGACCTCGCAGATCATCATCATCACCCACCAGAAGCGCACCATGGAGATCGCCGACGCGCTGTACGGCGTGTCGATGCGCGGGGACGGCGTCACCCAGGTCATCAGCCAACGCCTGAGGGAACACGAGTCCGTCTGAGCCGTCGAGGGGGCCGGGGGCCGGGGGCCTCGGGGGTTCGGTATCCGTGACGCTTTCCGGGGGAGGCGGATCTTCGGGGGAGCGGGAGTTCGCGGGTTCGCGAAGGGGCGGTTCTTCGGGGGGCGCCGCTTCGCGAGGCCGAATGGTGCCCGCTGGTGAAAGACCGCGAGCCGGTCCGGAGCACCGGGGTGTCGGAGCATCCCGGGGCGTCTGGAAAACTGTGCTCTTGTGGAAGCCTATCTCGGCATAATCGCGATCATCGTCGTCATCGCCCTGTTGACGGCGGGCGGCATGCTCCTGCTGTTCAGGTCGGGGGGCAAGACCGCGCCGCCGCGGGTCGAACCGCCACAGGCGCCGTCGATCCCCAAGGAGGCGCAGGCCCCGGGCCGGGGCACGGTCGTCGACGACGACGCGTCGACGACCACCGTGCCGCCGCCGGCCAAGCCGGTGGAGCCGGCGGAGGTCACCGTCGTCGCCCCGGTGATCGAGGTTCCGCCGCCGTCCGCCGGACGGATGGTGCGGCTCCGCGCCCGCCTGGCCCGGTCACAGAGCACGCTGGGCAAGGGGCTCCTGGAGCTGCTCTCCCGCGACCGTCTGGACGACGACGCCTGGGACGAGATCGAGGAGACCCTGATCACCGCCGACGTCGGCGTCACGCCGACCAGGGCGATGGTCGAGGAGCTGCGCACCCGGGTGAAGGTGCTGGGCAGCCGGACGCCCGAGGAGGCGCGCGCCCTGCTCAGGGAGCAGCTGCTCGTCCAGATCGGCGTCGACATGGACCGTACGCTGCACGTCACGCCGCACGGCGAGCGTCCCGCGGTGGTCCTCGTGGTCGGCGTCAACGGCACCGGCAAGACCACCACCACAGGCAAGCTGGCACGCGTCCTCATCGGTGACGGCGGCAAGGTCGTGCTGGGCGCCGCCGACACCTTCCGCGCCGCCGCCGCCGACCAGCTGCAGACCTGGGGAGACCGTGTCGGGGCCGCGGTCGTACGCGGCCCCGAGGGCGGCGACCCCGCCTCGGTGGCCTTCGACGCCGTGGCCGAGGGCATCAGCGAGAAGGCCGACGTGGTGATCGTCGACACCGCGGGGCGGCTGCACACCAAGACCGGTCTGATGGACGAGCTCGGCAAGGTCAAGCGTGTCATCGAGAAGAAGGCCACGGTCGACGAGGTCCTGCTCGTCCTCGACGCCACCACCGGCCAGAACGGGATGCGCCAGGCCCAGGTGTTCGCCGAGGTCGTCAACATCACCGGTATCGCCCTGACCAAGCTCGACGGCACCGCCAAGGGCGGCATCATCATCTCCGTCCAGCGCGAGCTGGGCGTCCCGGTCAAGCTGGTGGGTCTCGGTGAGGGACCCGACGACCTGGCGCCGTTCGACCCCGAGGTCTTCGTGGACGCGCTCCTCGGAGACTGAGTCCGCACCGCCCGCTCCGTCCCGCTCGCCCCGCCGTCGTCATCGGCTCGGGGCGGCGCGGGCGGACGCGCGGGCTCGCGGGCGGTACGGATGGGTCCCGCCCCGGCGGACGCCTCCGGACGGATGTGGGACGGGTCAGCGCGAGGGCTGCTGGGACAGGGTGCCGATGGGGATGACCAGCGGGGTACCGGCCACCGGGTCCTCGATGACCTTCGCGTCCAGCTCGAAGACCTCCGCCAGCAGGGCCTCGGTGAGCACCTCGGCCGGAGGACCCGCGGCGACGACCTTGCCGTCCCGCATGGCCACCAGACGGTCGGTGTAGCGGGCGGCGAGGTTGAGGTCGTGCAGGACCATCACCACGGTGCGGTTCAGCTCCCCGTGGAGCCTGCGCACCAGCTCCAGCACCTCGATCTGGTGGGCCAGGTCGAGGAAGGTCGTCGGCTCGTCGAGGAGTAGCAGGTCGGTGCCCTGGGCGAGGGCCATGGAGATCCACGCCCGCTGCCGTTGCCCGCCGGACAGCTCGTCCAGCGGACGGTCGCCCAGGTCGAGCAGGCCGGTCATGGCCAGGGCCTCGCCGACCGCGGACTCGTCGTCGGAGGACCACTGGCGGTACCAGGTCTGGTGCGGGTGCCGTCCCCTGGCGACCAGGTCGGCGACGGTCAGGCCCTCGGGTGCCGACGGGGCCTGCGGCAGCACGCCCAGGACCCTGGCGACCTCCTTGGAGGGCATCCTGTCGATGCGCTTGCCGTCGAGCAGCACCTCGCCGCCCGACGGCTTGAGCAGCCGCCCCAGGGCGCGCAGCAGCGTGGACTTGCCGCACCCGTTCGGCCCGATGATCGTGGTCACCGTCCCTGCCTCGATCCCGAGGTCGAGACCGTCGACGACCACGCGGTCCCCGTACCCCAGGCTGACGTCGACGGCTTGCAGTCTCACTGGCGGGCCTCTCTGCGTACGCGGATGAGGAGATAGATCAGGTACGGGGCGCCGAGGACCGCGGTGACCACGCCCACCGGCAGCTCGATCGGGGTGAACGCGGTCCGGGAGACCAGGTCGGCGCCGGTGGTGAGGGCCGCGCCCGTGAGGGCCGAGACGACCAGCGGCGGCTGCGCCACTCCCGCCAGGCGCAGCGCGATCTGCGGGGCGGCCAGGGCGACGAACGTGATCGGCCCGGCCGAGGCGGTCGCCGTCGCCGCGAGCAGCACGGCCGCGAGGATGAGCACACCCCTGGCGAGGTTCATCCGTACGCCCAGGCCGGTCACGGTGTCGTCGCCGAAGCGCAGCACGCCCAGCGAGCGGGTGCCGAGCAGTGTCGCCGGGACGAGGACGGCGAGCGCGAGCGCGACCGGAACCACGTGCTCCCAGCCCCGGCCGTGCAGCGAGCCGCTGATCCAGACCAGGGCCCGGCTGCTGTCGTTGACGTCGCCGACGGTCAGCAGCCAGTACTTGAGGTTGGTGCAGACGGCCGAGACACCGATGCCGACCAGGACCAGCCGGTAGCCGTCCAGGCCGTTGCGCCAGGCCAGCAGGTAGACGGCGAGCGCGCCGGCCAGGCCGCCCAGCAGGGCCACGAGGGGGACGCCCACCTCGGCGAGGGCGCCGCTGGTGCCGCCCCAGGTGTTTCCCGCCGCCACGATGACCGCGACCACGGTCACGCTGGCGCCGGTGGTGACGCCCAGGATGTCGGGGCTGGCCAGCGGGTTGCGGGCGACGGCCTGGGTGATCGCCCCGGCCAGGGCGAGCGCCGCGCCGACGAGGGCGCCGGTCAGCGCGCGGGGGAGCCGGAGCTCCATGATCACGAAATGGTCGGGCCCGTCGCCGGTGACCGCGCGCAGGACGTCGAGGACGCTCATCGGGATGTCGCCGAGCCGCATGTTGAGCGCCATGAACAGCGCCGTGGTGACCAGCAGGACCAGCGCCGCGACGGCGGAGCGGGGCCGGAGCGGCCAGGAGGCGGGGCCGACGCGCAGCGCCCGCCTTTCTGCGGACGACCTTGACGAGGGCGCGGTGGAGGTGGTCACAGCCGCACCGGCTTCCTGCGTCGTACCAGAATGATGAAGAACGGCGCCCCGACGAGGGCGAGGACCACGCCCACCTCCAGCTCACCGGGGAAGGCCACCACGCGGCCGATGACGTCGGCGAGGAGCAGGGCGGCGGCGCCCGCCAGGCCCGAGTACGGCAGCAGCCAGCGGTGGTCGGGGCCCGAGAGCGGCCGGGTCAGGTGCGGCACGACCAGGCCGATGAAGGCCAGCGCGCCGCAGGCCGCCACGGAGGCGCCGCTGAGCAGGGTGATGGCGGCGATGCCGACGGTGCGGGTCAGGGTGATGTTCTGGCCGAGCGCGCGGGCGACGTCCTCGCCGAGGGAGAGAGCGTTCAGGCCGGGCGCGTTGACCAGGGCCAGGACCAGGCCGACGGCGATGAAGGGGAGCACCTGCCAGGCCACGTCCGCGCCCCTGGCCGCGATGGAGCCCGACTGCCAGAAGCGGAAGACGTCCATGGCCTGCTCGTCCAGGAGGACCAGCGCCGAGGTGAGTCCGTACAGGAACGCGCTGACCGCGGTGCCCGCGAGGGCCAGGGTCACCGGGGTGGGGCCGCCCCTGCCGCCGGCCATGCCGAGGGCGAACACCCCCGCGCTGGCGAGGAGGGCCCCGGTGAGACCGAACCAGATGTAGCCGTACGGGGTGGTGACGCCCAGGACAATGATGCTGAGGACCATCGCGAACGCCGCCCCCTGGGTGACGCCGAGCAGGCCCGGGTCGGCCAGCGGGTTGCGGGTGTGGCCCTGCATGAGGGCGCCCGCGACGCCGAGGGCGATCCCGGCCATGACGCCGATGGCGGTCCTGGGGATCCGCAGCGATCGGACGACGATGTCGTTCTCGGTGCCGGTGGGGTCGGTGAGCGCGTGCCAGACGTCGCCGGGAGGGACCGGTCTGGCGCCGAACGCGAGGCTCAGCGCGATCGCCACCACGAGGACGGCGAGCAATCCGGCCAGGACGAAAAGGCGGCGCCGGTGGGTCTTTCTGAGACCCGCGCCGGGGGCGGGCCGCGAGACGACCACCGCGTTGATCACCTGACCTCCTCTTTTCTCACTGGACCCGGGGCAAGTATGTCAGCTTAGGTATAGCTAAGCTAAATAAGGTTGTCCTTAATTTGATGGAAGGATTCATGAAGATGAGAGCGTTGCGCGCCCTGGCCCTCGGGGTGGCGGGAGTGGTGCTGTCCGGCGGCCTCGCCGCCTGCGGTTCGAGCACCTCCGGTACCGCCGGGGAGACCTCCGGCACCGCGGGCGCGTCCGCGGCTCCCGCGGTGAGCGACGCTGCGGCGTTCCCCCGGACGGTGAAGCACGTCATGGGAGAGACCGAGATCCCGGCCCAGCCCAAGCGGGTCGTGGCCCTCGACCAGAGCTTCGTCGACGCGGTGCTGACCCTGGAGACCGACGTCGTGGGCTTCACCAGTTACCGGACGCTGAAGGACAAGCTTCCCGAGTATCTGACCCCGGTCCTCGGCCACGCCGAGGAGGCCACGTCGGTCGGGACCCTGGAGCAGCCGAGCCTGGAGCGGATCGTCGCGCTCAAGCCCGACCTGATCGTCTCCGCCAAGATCCGCCACGAGGCGCTGTACGACAAGCTGTCGCAGATCGCGCCGACGGTCTTCAGCGAGACCACCGGGGCCATCTGGAAGGACAACCTCAAGCTCGTGGGCGAGGCCCTGGGCAAGGAGGACCTCGCCGAGCAAAAGCTCAAGGAGTACCAGGACCGCGCCGCCAAGATCGGCAAGTCCATCAAGGCCAAGGACGGCGAGCTGCCCACCGTCTCCGTCGCCCGTTTCGCGGGCGAGCCGACCGTCCGCCTGTACGTGGAGAACTCCTACTCGGGCCTGGTGCTGAAGGACGTCGGTTTCCCGCGCCCCGAGGACCAGCCGACCGTGACCGACACCGTCATGGTCCCGATCAGCCAGGAGAACATCTCCCAGCTGGACGCCGAGCACATCTTCGTCTCGTCCTACGAGGACCCGGCGGTCGACTCGGGCAAGGAGAAGTTCGAGGCCAACCCGCTGTGGGGCAGGCTCAAGGGCGTCAAGCACGACGTCAACGACACCACCTGGATGACCGCCGTCGGCATCCAGGGAGCGCACTCCATTCTCGACGACCTGGCGAAGTTCTTCGAGGTCGACCCGGCTAGGGCCGCCTGACCTCCGCCCGATCCGTCCGATCCGCCCGGCACCCTCTGCTCGCGCTTCCGTACGGCGCGTGATCACCGGCGGGTCCGCGAGCCGCGGCAAGCGTCGCTTGTCGCGGCCCGCCGTCGAAAGACCGGACGACCGCGACCGGCGAACCGCTCCAGCCGTCCGGTGGGCCGTGGGGAGACCCGTAGGAAGGCCCGCGAGACCCCGTGGGGAGGTCGCGGGGAGGCTGCGGGGAGCCGTCTACCGGGCGGTGGGGGAAGGAGGCCGGGCGATGGCGTCCGGGTGAACCACAAGGGGGTGCCAGCCCGTCTCTTAGAAAGAGATTAAGTCCCCAACACGTGGGAAGCGGGGAGACGTGGAGATGGGTGTCGGAGTTTCTCGGGGCGCGGGCCCCGACCCGGCGGCTGGCTTCGGTCATCCGGCAACGGGTTTCGGGGAGGTGGCGATCGACGTTTTTCCCAACCCCAAAGATACCCCTACCTGGGCATATGTGATGATGGACACACCTTCTACCGAATCTGGGGAACGATGTTACGATACTGAGACTTGTCCGGCTGTAGAGCGTGTCGCACCCGCCGTTGGCACAGCCACAGATCAGTCCCCTGACCACGTAGAGCTTTTAACGGCCCCCTTACAAGGTGCCTGCGAGCATCAAGTACGCCGTCAGAAAGGGTGCGTCGTACCTTTGCCGGGCGGTAGTGGGGGGAAGAGCACGAGGGGGGTCCAATGATCACGATGACGGAAGAGCAGCGCCAGGACTGGTTCGAGCGTGACGTCGTGCCGGTCACCAGCCAGCTTTACGCGTCAGCGATGCGTCTGACCCGCAACACCGCCGACGCCGAGGACCTGGTCCAGGAGACCGTCACCAAGGCCTTCACCTCGTACCACCAGTTCCGTGAGGGCACCAACCTCAAGGCGTGGCTGCACCGCATCCTGACCAACAACTTCATCAACGACTACCGCAAGAAGCAGCGCTCGCCCAAGCTCTCGGCCACCGAGGAGATCGAGGACTGGCAGCTCGCCGCCGCCGAGTCCCACATGTCCAGCGGTCTCAAGTCCGCCGAGACCGAGGCGCTGGAGCAGCTGCCCGACAGCGCGGTCATGAACGCCCTGCGCGCCCTGCCCGAGGACTTCCGGGTCGCCGTCTACCTGGCGGACGTCGAGGGCTTCGCCTACAAGGAGATCGCCGAGCGGATGGGCACCCCCATCGGCACGGTCATGTCCCGCCTCCACCGGGGCCGGCGCCAGCTCCGCACCATGCTCGAGGACTACGCCCGCGAGGAGGGTGGCCTCCGCGTGTCCGAGGAGGTCCAGGCCGCCTGACCCCCTCCCCTCTCCCGCCTCCTTCCCCGTTTCTCCCCGTCTTTCCGGCTTCGCGTACGGCCCGCGCCCGCCTCGGGTGCGGGCCGTACGCGCATCCGGGGCCTCCCCGCCGACGGGGACGCGTACGCGCACCGAGGGCCTCCTCGCCGACGGGGACGGCTTCACGCGGGCCGTACGCGCGCGAGCGGCGGCCATCCCGTCCCGGCGAGGAGACGGTCACTCCAGCGTCATGTGGAGTCTGACCCTCAGCTCGCCGTCCACGCCGCGCACCTGCACCAGGTCGCAGAGCTGGCGGCTGATCCAGAGCCCGTACCCGCGCGGCGACCCGGGCTCGGGCGGGAGGTAGCCGGGCAGCGGGACGTCCAGGTCGCCGCCGCCGGAGTCGGCGATCTCGCACACGATCTCGCCGTCGGCCGCCCACATGGTCGCCCGGCCGTGTCCCGCCCCGTGCTCCACGCTGTTGGCCGCCATCTCCGAGACGCTCAGCACGAGTGAGGCGACCAGGTCGCGCCTCATGCCCACCCGGTGCGCGTGGTCGGTGATGAGCGCGCGCAGCCGTCCCAGCTCCTCCAGGGTGAAGTCGGTGACCACCGCGGACGGGGGCGGGTTGGGGAGGGGGAGGTCGTCTCCCGGCAGCGCGAACCGCTCCGGGGAGACGTAGCGGTCGCTCCGCCGCAGGCCGGCGCCGCTCAGCTCCGTGGGGTGGGTGTGCAGGACGTGGTCGAGCGCCAGCGTCTCGTCGTACAGGCACCACAGGCTGACCGGGATTCCGGCGAAGGCGGCGTTGAGCACCGACTCGTAGCGGATCCACTCGCGGGCCTGCCGCTCGGTCCAGCCCGACCACACCGGCTCCCCGAGGACCAGCGGCCGTTCCCGCTGCCGGATGTAGTCATGGAAGGCGGCGAGGGTCCGCGTCGGGTGGGCGTACCACTTCCCGGCGAGGCGGCGGTCGATGAGGCGGGCGTCCGCGCCGAAGGCGTCACCGATCAGGTCGAGCCCGCGCTCGCCCGCGACGACCAGGATCCGCCGGCCCTCGCGGAGGGCGCCGGCGATCAGGGGCTGGACGAGTCGCAGGAAGCCGGAATCGGAACCGTACGCGACAGCCGTGTGCGCGAACGGCCCGCCGGAGTCGAGGAACGCCCGATCGGGCTGCACGGGGATGACCGTAACAAGCGTCCGGCCCCAACACAACAGAGTCAGTTCGCGACATCGTGTCAACCGGACGCGATCAGCGCGACCGCGGCGAGAGTGAAGCCGATTCCCACCACCTGCACCGTGTTGAGCCGTTCTCCCAGGAAGTGGCGGGCGAGCAGCAGGGTGCTCGCCGGATAGAGCGAGACCAGGACGGCGACGAGGCTGAGCATGCCGCGCTGCTGGGCGAGCACGAAAAGCACATTGGCGGCCATGTCGAGCGCCCCGGCCGCGAAGATGACGCGCAGCGTGCCGGGCCCGGGGCGCAGGGCCCGGCCGGTGGACAGGGCCAGCAGGGCGATTATGGCGACCGAGGTCAGGCGCGCTCCGAGCAGCGGCC
This sequence comes from Streptosporangium sp. H16, assembly GCF_051918855.1. Lineage (NCBI taxonomy): Bacteria > Bacillati > Actinomycetota > Actinomycetes > Streptosporangiales > Streptosporangiaceae > Streptosporangium > Streptosporangium sp. H16. The sequence continues at coordinate 5,173 of NZ_JBPXMD010000012.1, read as the reverse complement.
ACATGCCGCCGTCCACCGGAGCCTGGGCGATGATCACGAAGAAGCCGCCGAAACCCGCGCCGGCGGCGAGCGAGACCAGGATCGGGCCGTACCTCCGGGTGGCCTTCCTGTCCGAGGAGCCGCGGCTCACCAGCAGGACCGCCAGCAGCGCGAGGACCACCCCGCCCAGCGCGACCGGCTCGGGGCGCTCCCCGACGGCCAGCCCGAACAGCACGGGCAGTGCCGCCGAGACGGTCGCGGTGATCGGCGCGACCACCGACATCACGCCGGTGGCCAGCGCCCGGTAGAACAGCACGACCCCCGCCGTGCCGCAGAGCCCGGAGACCGCGCCCCAGGCGAGGGCCGCGGGCGTGGGTCTCTCCGGCAGGAACGGCAGCAGCGCGACGATCACGGCCAGCCCGGCGCCCTGGGAGAGGACCACCACCGCGAGCACCCGCGAACGGCGGGTGGCCAGACCGCCGAGGAAGTCCGCGGTGCCGTACACCAGCGCGCAGGCGGTCGCCAGCACCACAGCCGTCACGTTCCACCTCGGTTCAATAGACTGCACTGATAGGACAATATATGAAGTGCAATGGAGTGCAAAAGGAGTTCACTAGACTGAACTCATGGATCCAGAGACGATCACCGCCGCGGTCGCCAACAACGTGCGGGCACAGCGGGCGCACCGGCAGATGACCCTCGACGAGCTCGCCGCGCGCTCGGGAGTGAGCCGGGGCATGCTCGTCCAGGTCGAGCAGGGCAGGACGAACCCGAGCATCAGCACGCTCACCCGCATCGCCGACGCGCTCGGGGTGACCGTCGCGCGGATGGTGGAGGTCTCCGACACGCCCGTGGTGCGGGTGGTCAGCGGTGCCGACGTCGTCACCTTCCCGCACGGAAAGTCCAGCACCGCGCGGCTGCTGGTCGGCACCGACGCGCCCGCCATCCTGGAGCTGTGGGACTGGCGGCTGGCCCCCGGCGACCACCACGACGGCGACGCCCACCCCCCGGGCACGCGCGAGATGCTGACCGTCCTCGAGGGGCGTCTCACCCTCTCGGTGTACGGCAAGAGCCACATCGTGGAGGCGGGCGACGCGGTCGTGTTCAGCGCAGACCGGCCGCACAGGTACGCCAACGAGGGGGACACGCCGCTACGGTTCATGATGGTCGTGACCGAACCCCGGGAGACGCCCGACCGCTCCTGAGGCTCTGAGGCCTCTGAGCGGACGTGCGACCCGCGACCGTCCCCCTGTCTTAGGGCCTGTTCTGGGTTTAGATCGTGAGGTTGTGCTGCGCGGTGCCGTCCGGCCCTGATAGGCGAGGGGGTATGACACGTGGTGACCTCACCGATGATGAGTGGGCCTTGGTCGAGCCGTATCTGCCGCTGGGTGAGCGGGGGCCGATCCCGGATCTGCGGTGGCAGTTCAACGCCGTGATGTGGCATTTCCGCGTCGGTGGTCCGTGGCGGGACCTGCCTGCCGAGTACGGCTCATGGTCGACGGTCTATGACCGTTTTCGTTCGTGGGCGGTCGCGGGCGTCTTGCAGAACCTGATGGAGGCCATGATCGGTGAGGCCGCCGCCCGCGGGCAGGCGGACCTGGACCTGGTCAGCGTGGACTCCACGACGGCTCGCGCTCATCATCACGCCGCGGGGATGGCTCTCGATCCGGCGCGGCTGCAGGAGTTGGAGAAGGCGGCCGAGGAGGAAAAGGGGATCTGTGAAGGGGCAAACAGCCCAAAGCGTAAAGCTGGGCGAGGACGGGGAAGACGAACGCGCTGGACGCCGGAGGCTGCGGCGACGGCGCCAAGTGCGGCTGAAAGCGGCCGAGCTGGGCCGCTCCCGGGGTGGACTGACCAGCAAGGTGCACCTGTCGGCCGACTGGCACTGCCGTCCGCTGTCGTTCCTGCTCACCCCCGGCCAAGCCGCCGACAGTCCTCGTTTCATCGCCGTTTTAGTCGCCATCAAAGTCCGCCTCCGGCTCGGCCGGCCCCGCACCCGGCCCGGCGCGGTGGCCGCGGACAAGGCCTACTCCTGTCGCGCCAACCGCCTCTACCTGCGTCGGCGCGGTATCCGAGCGGTCATCCCGGAGAAGAAGGACCAGGCGGCCAACCGCAAGAAGCGCGGCTCACGCGGAGGCCGCCCCATCCGCCACGATGTGGCGCTGTACAAGGAACGCAACACCGCCGAGCGCTGCATCAACCGGATGAAGGAGTGGCGGGGGCTGGCCTTCCGCTTCGATAAGACGCCGGAAAGCTACCTCGCCGGACTCTACCTGCGAGGCGCCATCTTACGGATCCGAAGCCTTGACCCCGCCTAAAGATCCGAACCAAGAACAGGCCCTAGTGCGGTCACCCTCATCGTCGACTCGCAGTCGGTGAAGGGATCGGAAACGGTCAGCAAGGCCACTCGCGGCTTTGACCCGGCAAAACGCATCAATGGGAGGAAGCGACATCTTGTGGTCGATCCGGATGGGCTTCAGGTGATGGTGATGGTCACCCCGGCCGACACCCCCGACCGGGACTGCGCCCGCGAGCTGCTGTTCCGGCTGCGCCTGACCCATCCCGAGATCACCCTGGTCTGGGCCGACTCCGCCTACGCGGGATCGCTGATCGAGTGGGCGCGCACCTTCTTGGACCTCACCGTCAAGGTGGTTTCCCAGCCGCGCGGCGCCCAGGGCTTTGTCGTGCTGGCCAAACGCTGGGTGGTGGAGCGCAGCCTGTCGTGGGTGCTACGCGCCCGCCGCAATATCCGCGACCATGAACGGCTGCCGCAGCACAGCGAAATCATGATCACCTGGTCGGCGATCATCCAGATGGCGCGCCGCCTCACCCGCAGCTCCCGCGCCAGGACCTCCTGGGGAAGGGTTTCGTGACCGCGCCGGTGCGGGCCAACCTGTCTCACAACCCAGCAAACGAGACAGCCTGATCCGCAGCCATGCGACCACGAACCCCTTTGGTGAGCGTCCTCATGGGATCTCGAACCGAGCAGTGCCTGAACTGCGAGGCGCCGCTGCCCCCTCCAGCGGACCGCCGCGGAGGACAGCCCCGCAAGTACTGCTCCGACGCCTGCCGGTGGGCTTTCGGCCGCACGCGCGCCAGACGCTGGCGCCCCCTTACCCAGCGCCACCAACGCCAGGACGACACCCGCAAGCAGCGCCGTCACATCCGCGACCAGGCCGAACGCCTCGTACGGGCAGCCGGGAAGCTTGCCCTGGACCTGCATGCCGAAGACCTCGCCCCGCCCACTCAGCAGACCGGCTGGAAGCTTGGGCCCATCGCCGGCTACACCGCCGCCGCCCTGCCCCTGCTCGCCCAGGCCCGCGCCGTCCTGGCCGCCGCCGTCGCCGCCGACCGAGCGACCGGCGCCACCTGGGACGAGATCGCTGCCGTTCTGGATGTCAGCCCCCGACACCGCCGCCCGCCGCTACCAAGCCTGACCGCACCCCCGTGAACGCAACCGACGACAGCTGCGGCACCTGGACGTTCATCACCCACCACGCCCGCGTGCTGATCGCGATCGCTCGCGCTCCAGAGGCACGGATCCGCGACATCGCTGTCACGCTGGGCATCACTGGCTATGTACGTGAGTTGCGGAGGCGTTTGTTGCTGGGGCAGGGACGGCGGCTTCGTGTGGTGAGGGGTGATGTCGCCGAGTTTTGACGGCAGTGGGGTTCTTGCGGTGGGAGAGTCGGTGTGCTTCTCCCGTTTGGGGGCCCCATGCGCATATCGGCGACCAAGGTCGAGCTGTATACGGCGATTCGCAACGTTTGCCCTGTCCGCTACCGGCACCTCGGGGCGATGCCCCCGTCGATATGTCCGCGCGTTCGGGGGCACGGCCAGCGCGGCCAACGCGACTCCGAGCCGTCGTTCCGTCGCGAGGGAGCGGCCAACGTGCCAGGATAAATCACGTCAAGCCGTAACTCGCGTGGGCCGGTATCGCAGGGCGACCGCCCCCGACCGGAACTCACGGCGGTCCACGGGCTCGAGCTGGATGCGCTCGCGCAGACCGGCGAGCAACGTCGGTCCGTGTCCGGCAAGGACCGGCTGCACAAGGAACTCGTACTCGTCGATCAGTCCCAGATCTGCCAACGCCAGGGGGAGCGTCACGCCACCCACCCACAGGCCCTCGCCTGACTCCTGCTTGAGCCGCTGAACCGCTTGCCCGAAGTCGCCTCGCACCAGATCGGCATTCCAATCGACCGCGCTCAGCGTGCTCGACACGACGTACTTCTTCGCCCGGTCGATGGTCTCGGCGAACGGGATCTGCCACTCATCCATCCAGTCAGGCCACGTGTCCGTGGCCGGCTTCCGCCACGCCGACTCCATCATCTCGTAGGTCACCCGGCCGAATAGCAGGGCATCGGCTCGCTCCATCTCAGCGGTCCAGTAACGCATCGACTCCTCGTCCGGGGGGAGCCCTGCCTCGTGATGGCAGCAGCCGTCGAGCGTGACGTTGATCGAGTATCGAAGTGGTCTCATCTCGTTGCTCTCCCTTGATGCGCGCAGCGCGTTTTCACCGGACGTCTACTTAGACGACTGTCGGCGCCATTTCTCATCGGCGCCCGATCCCACCTGCTCAACACCGTCGTGATGCGAACCAGACCGCAGACCGAGCGCGCGACCGATTCGGGCGCTCGGGGCGTTCAGGTTCGCAACGGGTCTCGAAGCGCCCTGCGAGACCTACTGCCCCCCCACGACATCCTCGCCAAACAGCCACCGCCCGGCCACCCAGACAGCCCGGAGTGACGTCAAAACTCACCGACATTGATCAAGGAATCGGCCCCCAACCGCCTCCCGAAGTCAGCGACAAACGCCTCCCGAAGAACCCAACACAGCCAGCATCACCGAAGGCAGGGTTCAGGCCATCGTGACCGACCTGCAGCAGGCGGGCTTTCTCACACGTGAGCGCGTTGGTCGGCGCAACCGCTATGAACTTCATCTCGACCAGCACTTTCACGAGGCTGGGCTGCCCGTCGGTCTGCTGATCGCCATCTTCACCAGGCACGACTTGGGACCGCACTCGGACCGGCCGTCCTCAGCCGAATAGCCGCGTCGGAGTCACCAGGTGGCACATCGCTCGCATGATCAACAGCGACGGCGAGGTTCAGCAACACCCTCTTAGCTTGTTGTTTAACCTCTGAGATCGCGTTTGGCTGTGAGGGACTTCGGTCGTTTGTTGACTTTCCCCAGTTCG